>DEJO01000005.1 GCA_002353555.1 Prevotella sp. UBA2746
GGCGAGTTGACATACTTCTGCTGTACTCCCTTGGTGCGTGCATCCAGCAGGCGTCCGCCAAATGCTGTCACCTTACCACTCACTCCTATCCACGGGAAGATGACACGTCCGGAGAAACGATCTAACAAGTCGCCGTTGTCACGTTCATAGCAAAGTCCTGTCTTTACCAAGAACTCCTTCTTGAAACCCGCCTTCAAAGCCGCTTTCGCAAAGGCATCGCGCTGACTCAGGCAGAATCCCAACTGGAACTTGCTGATGATGTCGTCACGGAAACCACGACTGCGGAAATACTGCATGCCTATGGCCAGTCCGTCTACATCGTGATGAAGAATATGTTCAAATTGTTTCGCAGCCCATTCGTTGACCAGGAACATCGACTCACGCTCACTCTCAGCCTGCCGTTCCTCATCAGTCAACTCGCGCTCACGTATCTCGATGTGGTACTTGTTTGCCAACCAGCGAAGAGCCTCCGGATAGGTCATCTGCTCATGCTTCATCACAAAGTTCACGGCATTGCCAGCCTCTCCGCATGAGAAACACTTATAGACACCTTTCACCGGTGACACAGAAAACGATGGTGTCGTATCGTCATGAAACGGGCACAGTCCTTTATAGCTGGTACCACGTTTTTTGAGTGCCACAAACTCTGACACCACATCCACGATGTCCACTGCGTTCATAATCCTGTCTATCGTCTGTCTGTCAATCATTTTTTATGCTGCTTAGGTTTACAGAAGCTTTGTCTTTCATCGACTTTTGCGTCTTATAGCGTACAAAGTTACGGATTTTTTCGTTTTCCACCTATAAAAAGATTGCACAAATTACGCGGTTTGTGCACAATATGGCTGATTTTGTGCATTTTATTTGTACGGCAAACAAAAAAGGACTACCTTTGCACGCTGAAATTGAGCACACCATATACGGTAGTTATCACGACTTTGGCCGCATATATAATAAGGTGTGATTGCAAGCATATCAGATAATCAATTAATAATTTATGGCTTTAAAAATTGTTGTNNCCCGACACAAGAAATGTGGGTAAGGATGCCATGACAGCCGAAGGTACTGTCAACCGCGCCGCCCTACCCGCTATCTTCAACCCAGAAGATTTGAACGCCTTGGAGCAAGCACTTCGTTTGAAAGAACAGAATCCAGGCTCAACAGTTGGAATCCTCACGATGGGTCCTCCACGTGCAGGTGAGATTATCCGTCAAGGTCTCTATCGTGGTGCCGATACGGGTTGGCTGCTGACCGACCGTCTCTTTGCCGGTGCCGACACGTTGGCTACCAGTTATGCTCTGGCTACTGCTATTAAGAAGATTGGAGACGTAGACCTCGTCATCGGAGGTCGTCAGGCTATTGACGGAGACACCGCACAGGTAGGTCCGCAGGTCGCACAGAAATTAGGACTGAACCAGGTGACCTACGCCGAGGAAGTGTTGTCTGTAAAGGATGGCAAGGCTACCATCAAGCGCGTCATCGACGGTGGTGTTGAGACAGTAGAGGCTCCGCTGCCCGTTGTCATTACGGTGAACGGCAGTGCTGCACCATGCCGTCCGCAGAATGCCAAGCTGGTGATGAAGTACAAGCGTGCCACCTGTCCTATGGAACGTCCGGCAGAGGGTACTGCCTATGACAGTCTCTATGAGGAGCGTCCCTACCTTACACTGAACCAATGGAGTGTTGCCGATGTTGACGGCGATGCTGCCCAGTGTGGTCTGAGTGGTTCGCCCACGAAGGTGAAGACCGTAAAGAACATCGTTTTCCAGGCAAAGGAGTCGAAGACTTTGACGGCTTCTGATGCTGACGTAGAGGGAATGATCAAAGAATTGTTGGACGAGAAGATTATTGGCTGATATGAATTTCTGGAGCAGCGAAGGTCATCAAGCTTGCTTGAATGACTGAGTAGCGACAGAAATCTATAATTCGTAGAATTATGAACAACGTATTTGTATATGTAGAGATCGAAGGTACTCAGGTACAGGAAGTATCTCAGGAGCTGCTGACCAAGGGTCGCAAGCTCGCCAATGAACTTGGTGTTGAACTCCACGCTGTTGTTGCCGGAACAGGCATCAAGGGCAAGGTGGAAGACCAGATCCTGCCTTATGGCGTCGACAAGTTGTTCGTCTTCGATGGCGAAGGCCTGTTCCCCTACACCAGTGCACCGCATACCGACATCCTGGTGAACCTCTTCAAGGAAGAGCAGCCACAGATTTGCCTGATGGGTGCTACGGTCATCGGCCGCGACCTCGGTCCACGCGTATCGTCGTCACTGACGTCAGGACTCACCGCCGACTGTACGGAACTGGAGATAGGTCCGTATGAGAACAAGAAAGAAGGCAAGGTATATGAGAACCTGCTCTATCAGATCCGTCCTGCCTTCGGAGGTAACATCGTGGCTACCATCGTCAACCCCGACCACCGTCCACAGATGGCTACCGTTCGTAGCGGTGTGATGCAGAAAGCGCTCTATGACGGTGAGGCAAAGAACGAGGTAGTTTATCCTGAAGTATCTGAATATGTAAGCCCGGAGGCATACGTCGTCAAGGTGCTCACTCACGAGGTGCAGGCTGCCAAGCACAACCTGAAGGGTGCTCCCATCGTGGTTGCCGGCGGCTATGGCGTAGGCTCGAAGGAAGGCTTCGACCAACTCTTCCAGCTGGCAAAGGTGCTCCACGGCGAGGTCGGCGGTTCGCGTGCTGCCGTTGATGCAGGATGGATTGACCACGACCGTCA
>DEJO01000050.1 GCA_002353555.1 Prevotella sp. UBA2746
TTTCATCCCCTAATTCATACTCCTTCACCTCTTTATTTGCGTGTTCTCATCCTATGACTCACGCTGATTATCGCATATCATACCAGTCCCCTTTCATCACCTTTTTTAATGTTTTTCCTTGCTTTTTTGTTAAAAAGTTTGTGGGATATGGAATTTTTGTTTATCTTTGCGCCATGTTAGTCTGTGCAATCTGATGTCATTTCTTGTTGCTCGAAGTCATGTATGGCTTACAAGATAAGCACGTAGGGGTGGCGGAAGTGCATGAGAACTAATTACTTACAACCACAAGAGAAAACTGCCAGAGGGTTAGCCTAAGGTACTAAAAAGTATTGTTATACGGACGCAAAGGTCGTATTTCATACTTTTTTACTGTACTTGGCTACTTTCTTTCGTAGAATTGGAGCTGAAAATAAGATTAAAAGCTCAAACTGAAGGCCATGACACTACATATACAGCACATACTCTGACAGGTGTAGACCGCCGACCTCCACAAGCCCTCAGGCTGAGAGGGGGTAGTGTTTTGTGTTAAGTACTGCATTAAGGATAAAATATTAGAGAATAACTCAATCGAATATAATAAATAAAAACGAAATGAATATGAAGAATGTAATGCAGAAAATATTGATGCTTCTCGGCATCATCCTGTTTGGGAGAACTCCCATGACTGCACAACAGGCTGATGTTACCGGCTACGAGACGGTGACGGTTTCCATTCCGGCAACGGCTTACGATGCCGGCAAGGGCGCGCCCCAGATGGCACGGGTGAAGTACAACAAGACCTTCCCCCTCGTTATCACCAGCGACGACATGGGCAAGACCGAGCTGACCAACAACTGGGCAGAAGTCAACGGCTATCCCAATGTCAACAATACCATCGACCTGGGCATACAGCCCGGTGGCACGAAGTTTCTGGCTGCACCTTACAAGAAATACTACACGCAGCACGAGAGCCAGGCCGTTGCCGACTACGAGCCGATGACCTACACCGACAACGTAGGCAAGCAGCAGCGCTACCGCATGACCAGCGCCATCATGCCCTACGATGTCAATAGTAACAACTACGCCAAGATCAATGCCGAAGATGCCAAGCTGATGCTGCGCACGGGCTGGAGCTTTGCCCAGCACGATGTGGACAACATCAGTTCCGTTGAGAATATCTCCACTGCGATGACCAACAACAGCAACATTTGGGCAAACAAGGTTGGCATCGGTCTGAAAGTGATGGTGGAGCCCAACGGCAACCACCAGTACCTCGATGCCGGAAGGCAGAACAGTGGCGTCTGCTGGAACATCTTCCAGAACCCCACCTCTCAGTATCCCAGCAACAGCAAGGAAATCGCCGATTGGACGGACGGCACCATGCCTACCTCCTTCACCAGCAAGCCGCAGGGTGGCTTCACCCGCAGTTTCTTCCAGGGACACGAGAGCGAATGGAAGAACGAGGTGAACAATGCCGACGGTACTAAGATCATCATCGGCGGTACCCACGGACTGGGCGACGAGATTAAGCAGCACCTGCGCACAGCCGCCAACGTCAAGGACAACGCTTGGGTGGCCAGTGCCGACGAGGTATGGGAATACTACCATATTTATAATAATGTGAAGATAGGTGATGCCACCTTTACAGACGGCAAGCTGACCTTCGACGTGCAGGTGCCCACCTACCAGAAGAACCAGTATCGTGAGCTGACGCTTAACATTCCCGGACTCACGGGCGGCGGTAAACCGACGTTCACCAACAAGCAGCCCGTTACCGGCGGATACAAACAGACCACCGATGCCGCCATCGGCTACACCATGAACATCGGGCTGGAGAGCAGTATCAACGAATACATCAACGAGCTGAAGACCATCTATCGCGACGACCAGACCAACGAGTTCGTCAAGCGCGACATCCGCTACCTCGCCAGCCAGCTTTGGGACGACAGCGACTGTATTGCCAGCCTTGAAGCTGCACCGGTTTACAGCCATACCATTAACGCCCGTCTCGACGGAACGTCAGACAGCGATTACCCCCTTGCAATGATCATGACCGACACCAACGGTGACAAGTCGTTCCGCATACCGCGCTACGTAGCCAAAAACGGCAGCCTCTACGAGACTGCCGGAGCAGCTGCAGGTCCCAAGTATGCAAAGACTATCGCCACCGCCGGCACATCTTCTGATGTCGATTATACCAATAAAAACCTGGACAGCAGTGTCGTGCTCTATGCCGAAGGCGAAGACCTTGAAGGTACTACTGTCATTGGTGCCGACCTCGAATACAACGAGCACCAGGACGGGCGCTACTATGCCACCAACGTTGCTTCGATGGGCATGGCAGGCAGCATTGTCAGCGGCAGCCCGGCTACCGTCAGCAAGACCCTCCCGCGTGGCAAGTATAAGATTACCGTAGGCTACGGCGAGTCCTACAAGTCGCAGGGCACCTATAATTATCATGTGAAGGTAGGCGACACACAGGTATATACGTTCGCTAACAGTGGTGCCACCGACAAAGCCGTCACCGAGTTTACCAGCGATGCCTTCAACATTGAGCAAGACAACACTCCCGTCACCATCACCACCGACAATTCCAATGCCGACTCCCGATGGATTGACTACGTGTATGTGCAGAAGACCGCCGACCTTGCTGCCATTGCGCCGACCATGACTTTTACGTCCTCGACCACAGCAAGCACCATCAAGACCGGCACCACCGCCACGCTTACTGCCAATGCTTTGCCGAATGGCGGCAGTAACCTCACGACTTCCATCTATGCCTCTGATTCAGAAGGAAACATCTCAGGAAGTGCCTTGGCAACAGGCGGGGAGAGTGTATCCTACGCCTTCACCCCTGCTGCAGCAGGAACCTCTTATTTCCTTGCTCAATCTACGAATAGTGCAGGCGTAACGAAATCAGAGCTGATAGCCCTTACGGCTACCGACATTACGAATTATACGCTGAACATCGTAGATAAGAGTGGTAACACCGCAATGACCGCAACGATAGCTAACCCAGGTTCTCCGGCGCAGACCGATCCGCTGCCTGTTGCCTATCGCAGCCCATTCGCCGAGAACTACCACTACTATCTCAATGCCACAGACGCACAGAACAACAATACCGCCAATGCCCTCGCCAACACTGACGCATGGACTAATGCCACCATCTACGTGGGTTACGACGTGAAGAGCACTTTCGGCTCGGACAAGAAATTCGCTGTATGGGCGAACAGCCGGTATATGCACATGGTGTATCGTGTTGATCAGGCACATAGTTCGAATGACTATTATATGACCAATCAAAAATACGATATTTCTGATATTCCCTCTGCTGCATCGAGTGAACTGGCTAATCACGAGATTACAACGTCCAACTACACGCTCCTTGACAATCATTTTATGTGGGACTTAGGCGATGACCCCTATAATGTTGTATTCAAGAATGTTGCCAATCAGAGATACCTGAAAACACAGTATAATAATTCTGCCAGCGTCCAAACCGACATTTCGTACGGCAATCACTATAGTATCATCTATTGGCAGGCAAAAGCCAATAACAGTTCCATAGAGACAGGGGCAGACTACTACCGCCTCTACGACCGTACATTGAGTACAAACTCCACTTTGGCATACAATGATACTGGTAACCGTTTCTTGTCTTGTTCTAACGACAACAGCTGTGAGTGGCGAACCATAGACAGTAAACATGGTTCTTACGACACATTTACGAAGATATATATCAAGGCTTTGCCCGAAGTGACTGTCAACGTGCTGAACAGTCACGGCGAAGTGGAAGCTCAGTTGCAGGCATACAACAACACGGCGGCAACCATGCAGTCATTCGTTCCGTACTCCATGCTCCGTGCCTACACATCAGGGCAGAAACTCTATTACGATGCTGCACACACCGAGGCTGTTACGGAAAGTGTAGCTCTCAGCACCAGTAAATTAGAGACTAACGGCAGTAACCTCTATATGACCTACGACCTTGTAGATGCCAAGTGGCGTACAGTGGTAAAGGATGCTGTCACCTATTATGTACACTCCTTCGATGCGGAAGCCGACGATGATGCCAATTGGTATGGACTGCGCTATAACAATGGCAGCAATTATATCATGGCATCAGCCCTGACGTCGAACCTTGGAAATACCTCTTTGGCTAACATTACCGGCGATAACGCCGATACTGACAACGGAAAAAAGGGACAGTGGGTACTTATTGGTACACCCTACCACTTGGAACTGGCAAACCGCTACCTCGGCATCGACAACCTGCTGGGTATTCCTTCTGATGCTACCTCGTCGAGCAAGGCTCAAGTTCGTGCCGCAGGCACGTCCGACGTTATCACGACATGGGAGGTTGTCACATGGCTCAACCAAGGAAAGTCGCACCTCTTCTTCCGTCCGCAGGGAGGCTTCAATGCGCAGGCACCGAACCTCTTCTTGAGCACAACCGGCGGACTGGCAGGAAAGCCAGGCGGTGGTGAAATGTGGGACTTCTATTGGGCCGCCGAAACCACCGAGCACTACGACCCTGCCGCCACGCTGACGCTGTCGGCAGCCTCGGCAGACGCATACGTCGATGAGGCAACGGCACTGACGGCAACAGCCACACCTGACGAGGGGCACAGTGTGACTTATTTCGCTATTGAGCGTGAGACCAGCACCGATGTATGGGAGGTGGTCGGCACGGCATACGAAGGTTCGGATGTTTCGGGCGTAGCAGAGAAGAATGCCACGACGGGTGTCGTCACCCTGAACTGCAACTTCATCCCTTCAGCCGAAGGCACCTATAACCTGCGTGCCCGTGCTGTCTGCGACAACAATGCAGAGAACTATACTATCCTTTCTACCAATACCGCACGAGACGGCGGCATCGGCAGTGTTGTTACCATCACCGCCACGGTGAAACCTTTCACGGTAGGTTCCGACAACTATACCATCGTGCTCGTTGATAAGGCTGGTAACGAACTTTACACGGAAAGCAATGTGCCGGCAAGTCGTGTCAGCGAGGCCAACAGCGTTTCTGGCCGCAATGGCGACCCGCTGAATGACGCATGGCGCAGCCCGCTTGTCACGCGATACTACTATTATAACACAGCCGAAGGTGCTAAGACCAACAACAGTTCAGACCTCTTCGACTGGGCAAGCACCGCCACTACGCCGACCGTCTATGTTGGCTATGAGGTCAGCAACAAAATCGACCTGAACGGCGGCAAGTTCAGCAGTCTGAACGATGATGACAACTCGCTGATGAAGATGCGTAAGGCACGCTCCGCTACCGAAAGTAATCAGGTGCGCGATGCCTCGAAGTTCGGCAAGATGTATCTGCTGAAGTTCAAGACCAGTGAATCATATTATTCGGAGAACGAAAAAGACAGGCGGGAAAGTACAGCTACGCCGACCGGCTCGTTTGTATATCCTTACACCAACGGCGACGGTCCGATATACATCTACGACGATGACCGCTATCAGAAACAGAAAGACAACGGCGCTTCTACACGTACTCGCTGGCCGTGGTTCCTCGTCAGTCCTAAGGGCGACCCCTACCACGTATATGTGACCTCGTGGCAAAACGCACATGCCACTGTAACCGGCAAGGATGCAAACGGCAAAGACGTGAGCACCAACTACTACAGCTACCTGCGCACATACTATCAGGAAGGTGTGGGCATTGTCACCAACAATGTTACCGACGACCCAACCACCCTTGACGGCAGCAGCAACCAGATTCTGCCTACCGAATACATGATCCTGCGTGGTAGCGGCACCGACGGCTTAAACTACAAGCTGACAACGGTAGCCACCATCAGCGACGGAACGACGACGGAACGACGCACGGTAACCTCACTGGAGCAGTACTGGCGCAACAACCCGACGGCACAGTTGGAGTCAGGAGGAGAACAGAATAAGACTGTAGTAGCTACAAACAACGCTACACTCAAAGGCTTTGGCTGGAACAACTACAGTGCATACGTGAATGCGGCAAAATGGGATGGTACAAACTATGACAATGGAAAGCCAAAGAAATACCTGAACGACAGCCACTGGTTCCAGACCATCTCACTGGGCGACGGCTCGCTCGACATAGTGGAAGCCGACATCGACGGTGTGCTCGTGCTCTTGGACAACCACGGCTGGGAAATCATGCGCAAGCCCATCGTGGCGAAAGACGATCCTGACTATGAGACCGTGAGGGCAGCCCTGCGCAAGTACGACAGTCCAATGGTGAAGCAGTACAAGTTCTACTCCACCCGAAACGTTAAGCACAAGGTGGCAGGCTATCATAAGTACGACATCAACAGGCAAACGGATTCTGTCACGCCAACGACCCCGCTTACCGATACAACAGACCGCGTAGATAAGGACAAGACCATTACATCGCTTGCCGACTACGAGCCTCACACCAGCGGCGGTGCACTGACTGACCTTTACGTCACCTACGAAGTGAAGGAAGAATACGCTAACAGCTATGTTGGAGCCGCTTCGGAAGCTGGAACCTCTGCATCGAAATTCCTTCTTCAACAAGGCAACAGCTATGCCAAGGCTAACGGTACTGCTATAGAAGGAACAACACAGGCAAGTGCCGACAATTGGTATATGAAGCCTAACTTCAACATCGATGCCGAGATGGGTTACTGCTATCACGGTTCAGGCAATAGCTATAACAATGAACTCACACAGACTGAACTTGAAAATCTTTACTATAACGACGGAACAGACAGCCGGAACGGCTTCGACCCGTACAACCTGCAGATAAAAAATGCTACCACCAACACCTATCTCACCACCAATGCATCGACAGCAACGCTTGATGCCGGTGCGTGGAGTGGCAATGGAAGCACACTCAGCCTGGCTGATATCGCCACACATATCACGCCGACCGGTAACGACCAGACGACGCTTGCCGTCACCAACGCCACCTTCATGGCGGTGCAGGATGCCAATGGAAACATGCGCCTGATGCCGCGCTTCGACCACGGACACGTAGTTGACGGGTTCTCAACGCTGGCAGTTCAGGCTGCAGCCCAGCCTGCCGCTGATGCAAGCCACGCTCAGACCACCCTGCTCTCGACCCCCGTCACCTACCACATCATCGACAACAGCGGCAACGATGTCTTCAGCGGCATCACGACCACCGCAGCCGGCTTTGCCCTGCCGAAGGCTTACCAAAGCCCGATGGTGGAGGAATACTTCTATCACAGCACATTAGAGGATGCCACGACCAACCGTACCACGTCCAACGTGACCACGGTGCAGCCTGGCGACGAGGTTTGGGTGAGCTACAAAGTGAAGGATGACTTCAGTTCGAAAGACTGGATTGTCTACGGTCAGAACGGTACCTATCTGCATGCGGTCAGCAGAAATGACCAAACGGACAATAGATATTTGTGGTGGATGGAAAACCAGAAAAATGACAGAGGAGCAAATTCTGTCAAGAACGACCTCTCCACGACTAACATGCCGTTCCTTGACAACTCGTATGCATGGCAGTTCGGCGAGAATGCCGACCCATACAATGCGACCTTCCTGAACAAGGGAGTACACCGCTACATTTCAAGTAATAACGGAAACATGAACCACCTGATTCCCGCTGTTGCTGATGCCGGAAAATATGCCATCGTGTATTATGAGGAAGGCAGCGACGATGCCGTCATTTATGAGCGAACTGCTAAGAAGTACATTTATTTAAATAATAATGGGCAATGGTATGCGAAAGGTGCCCGAGACAATAATGGCAGAATGGTGTTCGACTGCAACGTGCCGGCCATAGCCATTAACATTGTACGCAACGGCAAGGTAGAGTGTACCCTCGACGGCTTCTACAAGAGCGGCTGCACGTGGACTCCGTTTGTGCCTCTCTACTTGGAGCGATATGCTGCCAGCAACCAGGCGTTCTACTACGACCAGGCTTGCGAGAATGCCATCAGCGGACAGGTAGATGATGCTACCGTGACTGCCAACAAGGCTGTCTATGTCAGCTACACGCTGGACGCCGCAAAGTGGGGAACACTCGACCAGACCGCTAAGACCACCATCGTCATGCCGTCGCCGACCAATGACAAGGTGGAGTGGTATTCTATGGTCTCTAACAACAATAAGACATTCTTTATCGACGGCAACAACCAGTTGGTCAGTGGTTCTTTTAAAGCAGGTGACGATGTTGATACGAATGACAACAAGAAAGGCCAGTGGGCACTCATGGGTACGCCGTACAACGTGAAGATAGTCAACCGTTACGCAGGTTCAACCAGCTATCTGGGAATACCGTCGGAAATCAACAACAATCCGATTCAGTTGCCAGCAACCGTTCAACCGGAAGGAACTGAGAATGTCGTTGACACATGGGAGGTATGCCAAGGTATGGGTAACTCTGGATATGTGCTGCAGTTCCGTCCGCAGGGTTCTCTTAGCGGTCAGGCAACATACGGCTATTTAGGACAGGATGGAAATACTAATGGCAAGTTGGGAGTAACAGTCAATCCTAATAGTAATCTTCAGGTGAAACTGACCTGGAAAAAGGAGACCGATGCCAAGATTGTTACCTTCAAGCTCTATGACCGTGAAGGAAACTATATGGCAGATGAGGCCAACGGCGCAATCGCTGATGCTGAAATCCACGGCGTGTCCATCGGTGACGATTTGTCAGCCATCTTCAATCATACCAACATGCAGCGCCGCTATTGCGAATACACGTTCTATAGCGATGCCGAGAAGACCAACGCGGTGACTAAAGCTAGCGACAACCTCAACGAGACGGTTTATGTGAAGTGGGACTACACCGACGATGCACCCGTCTTCAGCCAGCCTGGTGGAGACTCGCGCGACTACCAGTACTACATGCTGGGCGTATGGGGCCTCAACAATTACAACCTGATGGACGTTGAGGGCGAGGGAACCACCGAAAGTCCTTATACCTTCAAGCCCAACAACACCGTGGGTACGCCGCGCGATCTGAAACACCAGTTCGCCATCGTGGGTAACCCCTACGGCTTCAAGCTCTACAACCGTGCTGCCAACAAGGACATCAAGCGCAACGCTGCCCTTGAGATAACCTTCGCCGACAAGGAAGCTGACGGAACGACTGACACCGAGGAAATCACCTTCGACCTGCCCATCGTGAGCGGTAGCGCCTATACCAGTACGGAGACGCACTTCCGCAGCACGAAGACCGGCCGCTACCTGAGTGTCACGGGCACCAACGAGAACAAGTTGTTCTCCATGACCGACAACGCCCGTGGCTCTACACGCTTCCGCTACATCATCGTGCCCGTGCGCGTGTTCAAGGAGGGGGCTGTCAGCAGCACTGCCGAAAAGGACTACCGTATGTATGCCTTGGAGATGAACCCCAGCAACACGGCACGTACTACCGACGCGCGCATCACCACCAATGACCTCCGTGCTACGGGTAATGCCATCGGCAATGCTCGCGACTTCAATCATGCGTTCTGCAACTATACGTACTACCAGAAGTATGACTGGAATACCAGCGTGTCGGTTCCTGTGCCCGACGACGGCCTGTCTTACTACGGCGGCAAGGACCAGAACAAGCGTCAGTTCATCGCCACCTATACCGTGGACCAGGATGCCTTCGAGCGGCTGTACTATCTGGACAACAGCCCCAACCACGGCAATGCCTATTCTTCCAAGGGCGGCGAGAGCACGTCGAATGCAGGCAGCTATACTACTCTATCCGATAGTCGACTGAGCGAAGTGAAAGCTGACATAACAGACATCTACCGCTGGAAGTTTACCGGCGACCCGTACGACTTGCAGATTCACAACGTGAGCATGGGTGAGTTTGCCGACAACTACGCGCTTGCCGTGAAGGTGCCGACCGAAACTGGCGCTACAGCACCGACAGAGGCTGCTGGTACGCTTGTCCTGCTGACGGAAGACCTGAAGACGGGCGATAGTGATACTGAGAGCTACGGCCAGTATTCGCACTGGGAAATCATCCAGCGTAGCGACGGCCACTATTTGTTCTGGAACATTGATACCCCCGAGCGTTACACCTACAGTTTGACCTCACAGGCAGATAAACTCAATAAAAATAATCTGTATATGACCGTTCCGCCGTTTGAGAATGGTAGCACGACGGTGCTGAATATCAATCAGGTGGAGTGGAATCTCGTGGATGTGTTCAACCACTACAACGTGACGTGGCACGTCATGGAGAAGACCGGTGAGACCACCTATACCGAGGTGGCTACCGACACGAAGGTCGTTGACGAGAACGTCACGCTGACCATCGAAGACATGCCGGCATCCGTCAAGCGTCACTTCTGCGACTATGAGAAGATGTACAGCGATGCTGCATGTACGACGGAAATCACCGAACATACCGTCAATGCTGCTACTGACATCTACGTACCTTACACGTTAGATAGCGGTGCACCGGACTTCATCACGGAGGCTGAGGTGGCTGGTGGTAATATACCTCAGAATAACTGGTATGAGATTCACTTCCCCCATGCTGGAACACATATCTATTATAATGTCACTGAAGGCAAAATGGATAAGGATGCCACCAACATTGATGTTATCAGAGACTATGAAAATGATAAGGAGCATCCCCATCCAGCTGATGCATACCAGTACTATCGCTGGGCATTGGTAGGAACACCATATAGTGTCAAATTCTATAATAAGAAAACGCAAACATATCTCACCTCTGATGGTACTGTCGGTGACCTCACAACGCTTTCGATTGAAGGGACAGTCTTTGATTTACCTGATGATGAGACCGGCAACCTGTGTGACATTCGTCATAAAGCTACGGGTACGGTTGTTGACAGGTATGCTGTAGTTTCAAGTATCAATCATACTTATACTTCATGTGAGTTCACTAACACCAATGGTGTCGTGAAGATTACATTCGTATTGCACTATTCAGATCAGACCCTGCGAAAGTACTATGGTGATGAAGGAGTCTATGAAGGTGAGAATGAAGGCGATGCAGCAGGAAAGACCGAGATCATTAAGATAGATACTTATCAGAAATTGAATAAGTCTATCCTTAACGTACTTCCTGTTGAATGGAAACGTGCCTTCTGTAACTATTCCTTCCACTGGGACGACAGTCCGCTTACTACAGTGAGTGAGACAACAGAAGAAACGGTTACAACTGTCAACCAGGCGATGGTAGAAGCATACAACAACAACCATAATGAATATCTTTATGTCCACGTCACCTACGACTTCAAGACGAAGGCTCCGTTCAAGTGGAGTACCAATGAGAACAATACATACGAGGGTAAGCACTGGTACTACCTGGTGAACAACCACCGTCCGAATGGTGAGTTGGGTAAGATGGTGTTCCGCACCAGCGATCCCAGCTTGCGTGTCAGCGAGTCTTTGGTTGACAGCAAGCTCTACCTGAGCAACTACGAGTGGTGTGTCATCGGTGACCCGTATGGCTTTAAGCTGCTTAACCGCTACGATCCTGACAAGCGTTTCGATGAGTACATCAGCGTAACTACTTCACGTGATGTTAACAATGAAGGTAACAAGTTACAGCAAGTCAGCGGAAACGACAATAGTCTCTTCGAGATGATGCCAGGTCAATATGACTATAACTTCTGGATGCATCCTATTTACGATGGGGACTTCTTAGGTTTCGAATACGGTAATGGCAATTACACTTACGTAGGCAACAACTACAATGGTAGTGCTGCTATCATCCCCGATACCAAGCGCTCTTATTCATACTTGAAGACTTGCGCGCCTGCCAACTTCCGACTGGAGATTCAGAGTGACCATACGCTCTATGAATACGTGAAGTATGCCGGCTTCGTAGGAGCACTGAAGTATGATGCCGATGGATTGGATGAAATCCGTGCGAGTGTCCTTGATGATGAAGCAGACCTCACCCCGGAAGAGAAAACGGCCGTCCGTGCACTCATTGACGACCCGGAGAACATCGTACAGATGACGCAGGGTTACTACCGCATCATACCTTACGCTCAGGAAGGTGGAAGCACGCATAAGTATGTGCGTGGCTATCTTGACGACCGTGAGCGCACGGGCAGCTCCGGCTTCAACAGCAACCTGAAGATAGAGACAAGTGCTCTTGCCGAGTACGACCCTGCCAGCATCTTCTGGTTCGAGGGTACGACGGAGGATGGTACAGAGAACGGTCACCCACGCTACTTCGTCCGCACCCAGGGATTGAACCTCAGTGCCAACACGCTGAGCACCGGTGATGCTTTCAAGGTACGTTATGAAGACCTCGGTGCCGCCATCACGCAGCTGAAGGTTGCCGCTAACTCAGGTGATCGACCTGCCGACTACCTGAGTTGCAGCAGCACCACCGCTACGGAGACCAGCGTCAACCAGAATTTCGACGAGCAAGCCGGTGTCTACAAGACCCGCTTATACTTGCAGAAAGTGGGCGAAGAGAACGCCAACGAGATGGCATTCAAATTGAAGCTGAACAAGGGTCATAATGGGACTCCTACCAAGAACGAGACCTTACAGGCTCTTCCTTATACCTACACGTCCATCTATACACCTTACGATATGATTATCGTCGGTGGTAAGGATGCTTCTGGTCATGAAATAAGTGCAGAGAATTGTGATGCCGTACCATTCATTGGACGCAACGAGAACCTGCATTCGAAGGCAAGTACGACAAGCGACACCTATTATAATGAGGGCGAGTATGCACTGATGCTTTATTCTGTTGACCTCTACAACAGTGGTACGTATGCAGGAAACAAACAGTATATTCCTGCCGGTACTCCAGTTGTTATTCGTTCGTTGAGCGGTATGACGGAGATATACTTCGACATTCCGACGACTGAGCCTTCAGCCAACCTGACTACCAATACATTGACTGGAACGTATCTGAAGAAGACCGATACCAATACGCAGTTGTATGCCTTTGGTAAGGAGTCTGTTACAGAGAACAATACGAAGGTCTACACAGGTCGTGTCGGTTTCTTCCCACGTACGAACGGTTCAATGCTGACGAACAACAAAGCTTATTATGAGTCACAGGTTCACAGCAATGGCTCAAGGAAGTTGATGTTCACCTTCAACAATGACGCTCCTGTGATTACAGGCGTGGCAGATATCCCAACGAGCGGACAGCATACCCGTTATGCCGACGGTGCAGTCTATGACCTGCAAGGTCGCAAGGTTGCAGCTAACTATGAAGAGGCTCTGACCAAGCGCAACCTGCTGAAGGGTGTCTATATTATCAATGGTAAGAAAGTAGTCATTAAATAAGGAAGGAGGAAAAAATGATGAAACGTAAGAAATATATTATACCTGAGTCAGAGCTCTTTAATGTTGTGCATCTTCGTTTGATGGACGGTTGGTCTGCGAACAAAGAAAATGAAGTAGGTGGAAGTGGAGTTGACATGGAAGGCGGCGATGAGTTGTCTCGCCGTAACTTCGGCTTTTGGGATGCCGAAGATGACTTTACCGACAATGATCCCGCTCCTCAGTCACCCAACCTCTGGAAGTAGGCGCTGACAGTAAATCTCTATAAGGCAATGCCGCTTATCCACGGTAGTCGCAAAGTGCTTTTGAAAAGCGAAGCGACTAAGCAACGTGGGTGAGCGGCATTGCTTTTATAACAACGGTCATCGCGAAGTGCTTGTCAGAAGCAAGAAAGCGAACACACGGAAGAAGACGAACACGTAATCGTTGCTTGCAACGCTTTNNCTTTTACAAAGCGAAGCGACTAAAAGAATTTCTCGAATCTCACTCTTCTGAACAACGGAAAGAACGGAAAGCGGAAGAATGATTTCGAATGGGATGGTGGAAAAGTGTCGATGTTAAAATTTGGTGGTATCATGGAATTGCAATATCTTTGCAGGCATAATTCCGACAACCACAAAGACGATGGTGAATAGTTTTTTCACAACTTCATTGCTACATTGGTACAAGGAGCATGGCAGGAATCTGCCGTGGCGCGAGACGACGGACCCGTATGCAATATGGCTCAGTGAGATTATCCTGCAACAGACGCGCATACAACAGGGATGGGCATACTGGGAACGGTTCATGAAGCGTTGGCCTACGGTGGAGGCTTTGGCAGCAGCAACGGAGGATGAGGTGTTGCGCGAATGGCAAGGGCTGGGTTATTACAGTAGGGCGCGGAACCTGCATGCGGCAGCACGACAGATTGTAGCGCTTGGCGGTTTCCCACATACCATAGAGGAGATAAAAAAGCTGAAAGGGGTAGGAGACTATACGGCGGCAGCCATCGCCAGCTTCGCCTTTGGCATCCCTGCAGCTGTTGTCGACGGGAATGTATATCGTGTGCTGAGCAGATACTTCGGCATAGATACCCCCATCAATACTACGGAAGGCAAGAAGGTCTTTGCTGCGTTGGCGCAGGAGGTGTTCCCATGGGAGAAAGGAGAGGGAAGAGAAAAAGAGAATGGGGGAAATGGAGAGCGAGGGAACGAAGGAGCGATAGGTGCTCAGTATAACCAAGCGATTATGGACTTCGGAGCAATGCAATGTACGCCGAAGACTCCAAAGTGTGAGAGCTGTCCTTTGGTGGAGAGTTGTGAAGCACTGCGCACGGGGAGGGTAGAAGTGCTGCCTATAAAAGAGAAGAAACTGCAGGTGAAGACGCGTCATATCACATACGTATATATCCGATGCAACGGAGAGACAGCCATTCACCGACGTGGTGCCGGTGACATCTGGCAAGGATTGTGGGAACCGCTTCTTTTGAATGAAGATTGTAGAATGAAGAATGAAGAATCGGCTGGCGCATGGAGGGATGATAATTGTCAATTGTCCATTATCAATTGTCAATTGTTGCAACGCAACGTTAAGCATGTGTTGACGCACAGGGTTATCTTAGCTGACTTCTACCTGATGGAGACGGAGGTGAAACCAGAACTGCCAGAGGGATATATTTGGATTAGGGAGGAGGACATTGACAACTATGGTATTCCAAGATTGGTAGAGAAGTTGTTGGAAAAGGTAAAAGAGTAAAAAGATAAAAAAGTAAATAAGGCTCGTTTTAGCGTTTGATGAAGGAACGCAGCGAATAAAAAAGTTCAGTAAATCGTCAATTTGTATATTGTAAACATCAGAATGGATAAACTAAAGGAATTTTTCAAGGGCGACCATTTTGCAGCCCTTGCAGGTATTGAGTTGATGGAGGTAAGAGAAGGATATGGCAAGGCACGGATGCTGATAACCCCCGGCCACCTGAACGGTGGCGGCTTCTGTCAGGGCGGTGCTATCTTTACATTGGCAGACCTTGCCTTTGCTGCTGCCGTCAACAGCCACGGTGTGATGACGGTGTCGACCAGTTCGAGTATTACTTTCGTGCGTTCTGTTGCTAAGGGTTATGTCTATGCAGAAGCAACAGAGATTGTAGACCATAAAAAGTTGCCGTTCGCAGAGGTCAGGGTGACCGATGAGAACGGCAACTTAATTGCTATATTTACTTCGAGCGGATACCGGAAAGAGGGGAAGGGGCTTACGTCAATGCCGTAAGGTCTTTCTCAGCAATGAACTTCAGGTTGTTGAGAGTGATGGCTTTACGCGCTTCTTCCGTGTTGTCGGTACGGAAGATGAGGATGCCCTTGCCGTTGAGCATGAACGTGTACATGTAGGTGATGCTGATGTTGGCATCGCTGAAGATGCGGATGGCATCGGCAGCACGACCAGGTTGGTTGTCGAGTTCCAATGCGAATACATCAGAGAGGGCTACGGCAACACCGGCAGTCTTCAGCTCTTGGTAGGCACGTGCCGGTTCGCTACAGATGAGTCGGTAGATGCCATACTCAGCGGTGTCGGCGATGGTCGAAGCGATAATCTGAATGTTAGACTTCTTCAGCAAGTCGAGAACTTTAATCAGGGTGCCTGACTTGTTCTCAATAAAGATGGATAGTTGGTTGATCGTCATAATCGTTTTCGGTTTATGGTTTACAGTTTTCAATTCACAATTCACCATTCACAATGAACAGTTTATGGTTTTTCTTTAGAACAGCTTGCGCAGGTCTTTGACTCGGACGGCTTTCTTTTCGTCGGAGGCGTTAAGGCTGCCTTTCGGCAGGAACTTTACCTTCGGGGTGATGAGGATTTCGTCCTTCAGTTGTCGGGTGATCTCACGCTCCAACGACTGTAAATGGTTGTAATCGTCGGTGAAGAGCTGGCTGAGTTCCACCTCGACGGTCATCGTGTCGTTGCTGTTCTTGGTTTCTAAGGTGATCAGGTAGTCGGTGCTGAGCTCCTTGAACTTCAGCAGAATCTTCTCAATCTGTATCGGGAAGATGTTGACACCCTTGAGGATGATCATGTCGTCGCTACGTCCCTGCAAGCGAGCCAGGCGCTTGTGGTGGCGTCCACACGGGCAGTCACCAGGGAGAATGCGTGTCAGGTCGCGGGTGCGGTAGCGCAACAGCGGCATGGCATCACGGTTGATGGTGGTCAGTACGAGTTCTCCTAATTCGCCATCGGGAACGGGTTCGAGCGTCACGGGGTCTATAATCTCTACGATGAAGTAGTCTTCCCAGATGTGCAGACCGTTCTGTTCCTGGCATTCAAAGGCTACACCCGGTCCCATCATCTCTGAGATGCCATAGGAGTTGTAGGCTTTCACGCCAAGGTTTTCTTCAATACGCTTGCGTTGTTCCTCGCTATGTGGTTCGGCGCCGATGCACAGTACACGCAGTTTTGTGTCTTTGCGAGGGTCCACACCCTCTTCCTTCATAACCTCATAGATGCGTGAGGCATAGCTGGGGATGGCATGAAGGACACTTGTCCCGAAGTCCTTGATGAACTTGATTTGCCGTGTCGTGTTGCCGGCAGCGGCGGGCACGGTGAGCATTCCCACCTTCTCGGCACCATACTGGAAGCCCAATCCGGCGGTAAACATACCATACCCGGCAGAGTTCTGGAAGACATCTTCCGGACGGCTGCCAACCATCCACAGACAGCGGGCAACGGCATTTGCCCATTCCTCCAAGTCTTTCTGCGAATGGAGGACGACAGTAGGGTTGCCAGTGGTGCCGCTGGACGAGTGCAGGCGCACACAGTCCTTCATGGGCACACAGCAGATGCCGAACGGATAGTTCTCACGCAGATCTTCCTTGGTGGTGAACGGCAGCTTGCGCACGTCGTCCAAGGTCTTGATGTCATCGGGAGTGATGCCTAACTCCTTGAATTTCTTCTGGTAGAACGGCGAGTTCATGCAGTGGTTGACCGTCTTCTGCAGGCGTTCCAACTGGAGTGCCTCCAGTTCACTGCGTGACATCGTTTCCAGTTCTGGATTGAAATAATTGCTATAATTCATTTCTTATTTAGGTTATATTAGGGTCTTTAAGGACTTTAAGGTCTTTAAAAATTATAATTTGCGTTTGTCAATCACGTGTGCGCTCTTGCCCTGGCTGCGCTCAATCGTGTTCGGCGCCTTGAGTTGTACCTTCGCACTGATGCTGAGGACGCTCTTGAGCTTGGCGGCAAGCCGCTTCTCCAGTTCGTTGATAGCAGCAGGTGTGTCGAACGTTCCAGTGAAGTATTCCTGTCGGATTTCCACCTGAACCTGCAGCGTGTCGAGGTTGTTGACACGGTCTACAACGAGCAAGTAGCGCGGAGCAAACTCCTTCATGCTCAGTACCACGCTCTCGACCTGTGACGGGAAGACGTTGATACCACGGATAATCAGCATGTCGTCGCTACGTCCTTCGATGCGGCTCATGCGCACTGCTGTCCTGCCACAGTTGCACTGACCATCCATCAGCGAACAAAGGTCGCGAGTGCGGTAGCGCAGGACGGGCATGCCCTCCTTGGTGAGGGTGGTGAACACCAGTTCTCCCGTCTGTCCGTAGGGCAGCGACTCCAGCGTGACGGGGTTGATAATCTCTGGATAGAAGTGGTCTTCGCAGATATGTGAACCGTGTTGTTCCTGACATTCGTAGCTGACGCTCGGTCCCATGATTTCGCTCAGTCCGTAGAGGTTATATCCTTTCAGTCCGAGTCGCTCTTGTATCTCCTGGCGCATGCTCTCAGTCCATGGCTCAGCCCCGAAGGCACCCACGCGCAGTTTGATTTGGTCTTTAGTAATTCCCATCTTGTCCATCGTCTCAGCCAGATAAAGGGCGTATGATGGTGTGCAGGCAATACCCGTCACGCCGAGGTCGCGGATCAGTTTCAGGTGCTTCTCGGTGTTGCCTGTAGATGCCGGAACCACCGACGCACCAATATGTTCCACACCATAGTGGGCACCCAGTCCGCCAGTAAAGAGACCATAGCCATAACTTACAGAGAACGTGTCATCGCGTGTGATGCCGTAAGCGGTGAGGCAACGTGCCATACACTCGCTCCAGACACCGATGTCCTTGCGTGTATATCCCACAATAGTGGGGTTGCCGGTAGTGCCGCTGGAGGCGTGGATGCGGATAATCTCACTTTGTGGCGCTGCCTGCAGCCCAAACGGATAGTTGTCACGAAGGTCTTTCTTCGTAGTGAAGGGCAGCTTCTTGATGTCTTCTATGGTTTGAATGTCGTCTGGTCGGATGTCCATTTCCTGCATTTTGTTGCGGTAGAACGGTACGTTGTGATAGACATATTCCACAATCTTGTGCAGGCGTTTGCCTTGCAGGGCACTCATCTCATCGCGACTCATGCACTCTTTGTTCGGATTCCAAATCATTGTTTCTTTGTTTTTAGATTATGTTTGTGATGGTTTTTGTTCTTGTTTACACCGTACAAAATTACAATAAAAATCGTGTTTGGGTCAAAAGTTCGGAGAAAAAGTTTTGTTTTCAGCATAAATAGTGGTATTTTTGTATCTCTATACATAATTTAAACGGTAGATATCATGATTAACAAACAACTTTTAGAGCCTGAGAGTATCGTTGTCATCGGTGGTTCGAACAATACGCACAAGCCTGGCGGTGCCGTCATCCGTAACCTGTTGAGCGGCGGTTACAAGGGTACGCTGAGGGTGGTGAATCCGAAGGAAGACGAGATACAAGGCATCAAGGTGTTCCATCATGCCAAGGAGTTGCCGCCAACCGATCTTGCTATCATCGTTGTAGCTGCGAAATACTGTCCTGAATATGTGGAGTTCTTAGCTAAGGAGAAGCAGGTGAGGGCATTCATCATCCTCTCGGCAGGCTTCGGTGAGGAGACCCATGAGGGAGCTTTGCTCGAACAGCAGATTATCCAGACCTGCGACGAGTATGGTTGTTCGCTGATTGGTCCGAACTGTATCGGTCTGCTGACCCGCTGGCATCACTCCGTGTTCACCAAGCCTATACCCAACCTTCACCCTAAGGGCGTTGACTTCATCTCAGGTTCGGGTGCAACAGCCGTCTTTATATTGGAGAGTGCAGTCTCAAAAGGATTGTCGTTCAACTCGGTCTGGTCTATAGGCAACGGTAAGCAGATTGGTATAGAGACTGTCTTGGAGTATATGGACGAGCATTTTGATGAGGAGAAAGACTCGTTGGTGAAGTTGTTGTATATCGAAAATATCGCAGACCCTGACAAACTGTTGTATCATGCTACGTCGCTGATACGGAAGGGATGTCGTATTGCTGCCATTAAAGCCGGAACATCACAGAGTGGAAGCCGAGCTGCGTCGAGCCATACGGGAGCTCTGGCATCCAGTGACTCTGCCGTGGAAGCGCTCTTCCGTAAGGCAGGTATCGTTCGTTGCTTCTCGCGTGAGGAACTGACGACTGTGGGTTGCATCTTTACCTTGCCTAAGTTCACGGGTAAGAACTTCGCTATCGTCACCCATGCCGGTGGTCCTGGTGTGATGCTGACCGATGCCTTGTCGAAAGGAGGCATGGAGGTGCCCCTTCTGAGTGGTGAGAGAGCAGAGGAACTGAAGTCGAAGTTGCTGCCTGGTGCTGCCGTCAGCAACCCCATTGATGTGTTGGCAACGGGTACGCCCGAACATTTGGGTATCGCCATCGACTATTGTGAGCAGCACTTCGACAACATCGATGCCATCATGGTCATCTTCGGGTCGCCCGGTTTGGTGCGTCTGTATGATGCTTACGCGGTGTTGCACCAGAAGATATTGGAGTGTAAGAAACCGATATTCCCCATCCTGCCTAGCGTGAACACTGCCGGTCCGGAGGTGCAGGAGTTCCTGAAGAAAGGTCATGTGAACTTTGCCGACGAAGTGACGGTGGCAACGGCACTGACGCAGGTGATGAAGACTCCGCCACCTGCCGACCAGCAAGTAGACATCAACGGTGTTGACGTGCCGCGCATACGGCGGATTATAGACAATTTGCAGATCCACCCCCATCCTCACAAAGAGGAGCAGGGGGATGGTTCTGCATGGCTTCCTCCTGCCGTTGTGCACGAGTTGTTAGCATGTGCGGGCATCCCTACCGTTCCTGAGTTTGTCAGCAGTGACAAGGATGACGTGTTGGCGTTTGCCGATCGTTGCGGCTATCCTGTTGTGGCAAAGGTGGTTGGGCCGGTTCATAAGAGTGATGTAGGAGGCGTGGCATTGAACATCCGCAGCCGTGAGGTGCTGTCAGCTGAATATGACCGGTTGATGCTGATACCCGATGCTACGGCTGTGATGGTGCAGAAAATGATTAAGGGTACGGAGTTGTTTATCGGTGCCAAGTATGAGGAGCGGTTCGGACATGTGGTACTCTGCGGACTTGGTGGCATCTTCGTAGAGGTGCTCAAGGATGTGTCTTCGGGTCTTGCTCCGCTATCGTATGAAGAGGCATACAATATGATTCATTCCCTTCGTGGCTATAAGATACTAAAAGGTACACGTGGCTTGAAGGGTATCAATGAGCGGAAATATGCTGAGATTATCGTCCGTCTGTCAACGTTGTTGCGCTTTGCAACTGAAATCAAGGAGATAGACATCAATCCGCTGTTGGCTGACGAAAACGATGTCATTGCCGTCGATGCCCGCATCAGGATGGAGAAGCCTCACCCCAACCCCTCTACAATGTGAGAGGGGTTGGGTAAGGCTTTTAATGGTTTCTCTCGAAGATCTGCATACGCTCCTCTAACAGGGCATACTGGTGATCCTGGATGAACGATGTACAGACGCGGAGACCTTCCTGATGGCTGCCTGTCGTGATGAGACAGATGGCTGACACTCCGTAGTACATCAGTTCCTTTGCCAATTCACCGCTGGTCATGCCTGGATAACCTATGGTGAAGTAGAATCCGTCTGCGATGGGGCGGTCTTGGTCTTTGTCGTAGACGATATAGAAGTTGTGGCGCAGGAAAATCTCCTTCAGCTTATGGGCACGCTGTCCGTAGACGATAATCTCGTTGCGGAAGTTGTACTCGCCGTCGCAGGCAGCCTTCAGCATGGCAGCCATGGCGTACTGTGCACTATGGCTCGTGCCGCTGGAAAGGGCATAGAGCATGCGTGTAGAGAATACCAGTCCGAAGGGCAGTCCTTCGTAGCGTGCTGACAGGTCATCGTAGTGTCTGTGGAACAGTTTGTTGCTGATGCAGGTCACACCGATGCGCTCTCCGGCATAGCTGAATGCCTTCGAACCACTGATGAGCAGGATGTAGTTGTCAGTATAGTGTGCTACACTTGGCTGGTAGGGAGCCTCGAACGGCTTGCTCAAATCCTGACGGAAGTCCATGGCGAAGTAGGCGAGGTCTTCCATGATGATGACATCATACTTGTTGGCAAGTTCTCCGATGGTGCGCAGTTCGTCGTCGGTCATACATATCCATGCCGGGTTGTTGGGGTTGCTGTATACGATGGCACAGATGTTGCCTTCCTTCAGGTAGCTCTCCAACTTCGGACGTAACTTGTCGCCCCGGTAGTCATAGACATCAAAGGTCTGGTACTTCACCCCTTGTACCTGCAGCTGCATCTTCTGTACCGGGAACCCTGGGTCAATGAAGAGTACCGTGTCCTTCTTCTTGTCTGCCTGCGAACAGGTCAGAAATGAGGCGAACGTTCCCTGCATGCTTCCGCATACAGGCACACATCCTTCGGGTGCAATATCTACGTTGATGAACGCCTTGACGAAGCGCGATGCCTGTTGCTTCAGTTCGGGCAGTCCCTGAATGTCAGGATACAGGTTGGCAATACCGTCCTGCAAGACCTTCACCTGTGCCTCGACACCTACCTTGGCGGCAGGCAGTCCGGGTATTCCCATCTCCATCTTGATAAATTCCACACCCGACTCTTTCTCTGCAAACGCAGCTACTTGCTTTACCTCGCGTATGGTAGCCTTGGCAAAGTCCTGGATGCCGAACTTGGCGATGAGGGAGTCGATGATTTCACGTTGAATAGGAGACTCTCCTCCTTGCCCTTCCCTGTGAGGAAGGGGAGTAGATACTTTTTCCATGTTTGTTGTATCGGTCATTTTTATTGTATACTATTCCTTTCCCAGTGCCAGAGCCTTGATGTTGCCTTCTACCACAGCCTCACCCTTGCGGCCGAAGACACGGCGGATAGCATCTTCCAACTTGTTGTATTCGATTCCGAGTGCTTTCTGAGCTGCTCCCAAGAGGATGACGTTGGCAGAGCGAGGCACGCCGTTGTCCTTTGCCAGTTTCTCTATGTCGATGATGATGGTGTTCTTGACCTTCTTCAAGTCTGCCATGATGACCTCCAGGTCGGGATAGTTCGGGATGTTTACGAATGGTGTGCTGCTGGTGATAATCCAACCGTCCTTCTTGAGGTAGGGGAGATAGCGTAGTGCCTCCATCGGTTCCATAGAGATGATGACGTCGGCACTGCCGAGGGCGATGAGGTCACTATTGATAGGATCGGACGATATGCGCAGGTTGCTCTGTACGTCTCCTCCTCGTTGTGACATGCCGTGCACCTCAGCCTGCTTGATATAGAGGTTTTCATTCATGGCAGCTTCGCCGATGATGGTTGCGATGGAGAGGATGCCTTGTCCTCCGACGCCACATAATATAATATCTGTCTTCATTACTTCTTCTCCTGTGCTTTTTGTTGTTTCAGATGTCTTCTGAGTGTCTGGATGCACTCTCTTCTTGGTATGATAACACTCGTGCCTTTGTAGTTGATTTCTTCGCGGATGATGCGGGTAATCTCCTCCATGTTCTTCGGCAGGGGGACAACCACGTGCAGGTGTTCTTCGGGCACGCCTAAGCCTCGGCATATGGCTTCGAACTTGTTGGTTCCGGCAGAATCCTGACCTCCGGTCATGCCTGTTGTCAGGTTATCGCTGATGATGACCGTGATGTTGGCATTCTCGTTGACGGCATCGAGCAAGCCGGTCATGCCGCTGTGGGTGAAGGTGGAGTCGCCGATGATGGCAACGGCAGGCCACTGTCCGGCATCGGCGGCACCTTTCGCCATGGTGATGCTGGCACCCATGTCAACACATGAGTGGATGGCATGGAACGGTGGGAGGAAGCCCAAGGTGTAGCATCCGATATCTCCAAAGACGCGTGCGTTGTCGTATTCGCGCAACACCTCGTTCAGGGCGGTATAGACATCTCTGTGGCCGCAACCCTGACAGAGGGCTGGCGGGCGTGGTACGACATCCTCGCACGAACTGTAGTTCTGTGATGTCTCCAAGCCTAATGCCTTCTTTACCGTGTCGGGTGTCAGCTCACCTGTACGGGGCAGCTCACCCGTGAGACGTCCCTGTATGTCGGAAGGAAGTTCTGAAACACCGCGAACGATATCCTCGATGAACGGCTGTCCTTCTTCAACGATGAGCACTTTCTCGCACTCGTCCGTGATGCGGCGCACCAGTTTCTTGGGCAGCGGATACTGAGAAATCTTCAGTATGGGATATGGGCTGCCCTCCGGGAAGCATTCGTTGACGTAGTTGTATGCTATGCCACTGGCGATGATGCCGAGTGAATGGTCTTTTCCTTCCTCATAGCTGTTATATGCAGAACGGGTAGCGTCTTCCTCAAGTGTTGCCTGCTGAGCCGTCACGACAACATTGCGCTTGCGGGCGTTAGCGGGCAGCAACACCCAGTTGGCAGCTACGGCGTTGTAGTTCATCTCGTTCTCCTTTCGGGCTTCTGTCTTCACGTTGACGACGGCACGCGAGTGTGCCATACGGGTGGTGACACGCATGAGCACCGGCAGGTGCTGCTGCTCAGAGTAGTCGAATGCAGCCGCCATCATGTCGTAGGCCTCCTGTTGTGAGCTGGGTTCAAAGGTGGGCACCATGGCAAACTTGCCATAGAAGCGGCTGTCCTGCTCGTCCTGTGAGGAGTGCATCGACGGGTCGTCGGCAACAAGAACGATGACACCGCCGTTGACACCTGTCATGCCAGAGTTGACAAACGGGTCGGCGCAGACGTTCATACCTACATGTTTCATACACACCAGTGCGCGCTTACCCATGAAAGACATACCCAATGCAGCTTCCATAGCTGTCTTTTCATTGGTTGACCAGCGGCTGTGAATGCCGCGCTCACGGGCAATGTCGTTGCCTTGGATAAACTCGGTAATCTCAGTCGACGGGGTACCTGGATAGGCATAAACGCCTGAAAGTCCGGCATGGATAGCACCCAGTGCTATCGCCTCGTCGCCCAACAATAATTTCTTTTCAGTCATTTTGTATGTATATGTTTATTTGTTAATAGTCATTTCCATAGGTGCATCTCGCCCAAGTCCGTGACAATGGGGAACTTATGGCGGTAGGATTCCATTTCCGGCAGGTTGAGTTCCGCCGCCGTGCAACATTCCTGGTTGTCGGTGCAGGCAGCAACCGTCTGCCCGTAAGGGTTGATGATGGCAGAATGGCCGCAGTAGTCGTTGGTCTTATCTATGCCGATGCGGTTGACTGCCACGACGAAACACTGGTTTTCAATGGCACGTGCACGAATCAGGATGTCCCAGGAGTCAATGCGACAGGTAGGCCAGTTGGCTACATACAGGATGGCATCGTAGTCGTCTCTGTATCGGCTCCAAACCGGGAAGCGCAGGTCGAAGCATACTTCCAGCAGGAATCGGACGCCTCGGAATGTTACCGTCACCCGCTTTTCGCCGCGAGTATAGTGTTTGTCTTCGCCTCCGTATGCAAACAGGTGGCGCTTGTCGTAGGTGACAACCTCTTCGTCAGGTGTTACGAAGAACATGCGGTTGAAGTATTGGTTGCTGCTCTTGATTCCTATGCTGCCCGTGATGGCGGCATTCAGTTCTTTCGCTTTCGCCTGCATCCATCTCACCGTCTCCTTGCCATCGCTATCTGCTATGTCCTCAGGTTGTATGGCAAAGCCTGTCGTGAACATCTCCGGCAGCACGTAGATGTCGGCACCCGGTTGCTCAACCATCAGCCGTTCAGCCCGGATGATGTTCTCCTCCGGTTTCTTCCAAGCGATATCAAATTGAAGCATTGCAACCTTCATACCCTTACACTTTGTTTCTCAAAACGTTATAATTGCTTGCAAAGGTACGATTAAGTGAGGGAAATACAAAATGAAAGCTTGCTTTTCTTTACTTTGACTTACGGAAGTGCCTTCTGCAAAGTATTGGATTAGCTTTCTAATAGCTGATGGAAACAAAAATGGAAACAAGTCTCAGCGACTGAAGGGAACGATAAAATAAGTTCCCAAAAGGTGTTCGTCAATGTATGAAAGGTTTGAGATGATGTTCCGATTTATCGTCTTTAAAACCTTTTGACACGTGTCAAAAAACCTTCCGACACGTGTCAGAAACGTTTTTGACACGTGTCAGAAGGTTTGAGGGAGACTCTTTTGTGACGATAAAACAATGTTATGCCTTATTGAATTTGGCCTTGCTTTGCTTGCAACGAGGGCATTTCCAGTCATCAGGAAGGTCTTCAAAGGCAACGCCGTCGTGCTCAGCCGGGTCATAGACATAGCCGCAGATGGAGCATACATACTTGCCAGAAGCCTCTTGCTTGGAGAAATCCACCTCGGCAAGGACTGTAGGAACAGGATTGTCAAGATCCATCACGCGCTTGGTTTCCAGGTTCTCGTAGCCTTGTGGGGTGTGGGTACCGCAATAAACGGTCGGGTGGTTGCGGATGAACTCACGTATACGGTCCTGCGTCTGGCGGGCAGCAGGCAGGTCGTCGTAGACAACAGAGAGTTTGTCTTCATACAACGCCTCGTCTACATAGGTGATGTCACCGTGTATCATGTAGAACAATCCGTCCATTTCCACGATGATGATGCTATTGCCTTTGGTGTGTCCCTTCGCCTTGATGAGGTAGATACCGTCCTGAATCTTCTGGCTTTCAGGGAAATTGTAATAGGGGCCGTCGGTGTAGGTGACGGGAACGAGATTGGTAAGGCCCTGTAACTCGGCAGCATCCATCTCTTCCTGATTGACATATACCTTGGCATTGGGGAAGGAACGCACTTCGCCGCTGTGGTCAATATGACGATGGGTGAGAAGGATTTTCGTCACTTGTTCAGGCTTGTAGCCAAGTGCTTCAAAGGCTTCCATATAGGAACAGATGTCCTTGCCGGTAAAGCCTAACGATTTCTCGTCGGGTACTTCCTCCGGTGTTCCGGCAGGAAGGCCGGTGTCCACCAAGATAACTTCACTGCCTGTGTCGATGAGATAGTTCTGAAGGCTGCCGCGATAGCGGATGTTTGGGTCGAACTTCTCACCTCCTTCTTCTCCACCCATGACAAAGGGCTGGGTATAGAATCCGTCTTTTCTGAATTTTACTGCTTTGATTTCCATAGTCGTATTATTATTGTTAATGATCGGTTATCCCATGACAACGTCGAGAACCATCATCAGCACAAAGCCAATGGCAAAGCCGATAGTGCTCAGGTTGCTGTGCTTGCCGCCAGAAGCTTCGGGGATGAGTTCCTCGACCACTACGTAGAGCATGGCACCTGCTGCAAACGCCAACATATAAGGGAGCACAGGCGTGAGCAGCGATGCCAACAGGATGACCGCCAAACCGCCGATGGGTTCGACGGCTCCGCTGAAACTGCCTATCATGAAAGAGCGCCAACGTGAGTTGCCCTCAGCCCGCATGGGCATGGAGATGATGGCTCCCTCCGGGATGTTCTGTATGGCAATACCCAGCGAAACGGCTACAGCCGAGGTCAGCGAAATGTTGGCTACTCCTTGCTCTGCTCCGGCAAACACAACACCTACAGCCATGCCTTCAGGCAGGTTGTGGATAGTGACGGCGAGTGCCAACATCGCCGTACGCGAGAGTCGGGAACGTGGACCTTCTGGTGTGTCTGTTCCGATGTGCAAGTGGGGTGTCAGTTCGTCGAGCAACAACAGGAACCCCATGCCCAGCATGAAACCTACCGCTGCCGGCAAGACAGCCCATGCACCCCTGGCTTCTCCCATCTCCATAGCAGGAATGAGCAGCGACCATACAGACGCTGCCACCATGACACCTGAAGCAAAGCCCAGCAAGGACTTCTGTACCCGCTCTGGCATCTCGTCTTTCATCAGGAACACGAGTGCCGAACCAAGTACGGTTCCTAATAGGGGGATAAGCAGACCTAATGCAATAGTTGTCATTTTTCCAAAAATGAAAAAGGGCGGTCACTGTCAGTGTCTTTCAGCACATGTCGCTCAGTCACTTCGTTGCCGCCCGTTAGAAGAAAAAATTTATTGCGTCATTGGTGTTGTCACACCATTGATGCCGGAGAGGTTACTTGGGCTCCCACTTACAGCGTACGGGCGACACGATGGCACCCTCCTTCTTCAGTTCAGCGAAAGCCTTGTCTATGTCCTTGCGGTCGGCACCCAGTGCCTTCGTCACTTCGCCTGCGGAGACGGGCTTGCCTGCCTCGCGCATGGCTTGTAATACTTGTTCTTTCATCGTGCTAAAGACTTTTAGAAAGTTACTGTTTCTACCAGTTCCATCATCTTGAAGAAGTCTGCTTTGGCATCCTTCAGATAGTACATCACGCCATTCTCGCCATTCTCACCGAGAGCATCCTTGAGAACCGGCATCTTGTCAACCAACGCTTTGCCTACCTCCGGGCGGTTGTCCTCTACGAGTGTGCACTCAATACGGAGCGTCTGTCCCTTGAATGCACAGATCTCAGCTTTCGGATTAGCTGCAATCTGACGGGTGGCATTGGTCTTGCCAAACGCCATGATGTAGATCTTGTCCTCGAAATAGAGCATCGCTCCATAAGGACGTACGCGAGGCTGGTCGCCTTCAACAGTTGCCAGATAGAATGTTCCTGCCTTCTCTAAGAAGTCATACACTTTTTTTGCATCCATAGTGATGGCTGTTTTCGAATGTTAAACTTGAGTAAACAGCCAGTTCTGCTTGCCGATGCACTCTATCATTTCCAGTGCTCCCTGGCTCCAGTAGAGGTCTTCCTCTTCGTCGGCAAGATAAGCCTTCATGATGTCGTAGGTAGTGGGGTCGCATGGCAGCTGTTCGATGCACTTGTAGAGCAGGTCTACGCCAGCCTTCTGGATGTCGAGGTCAGCCTTGATGTACTCGATGGGGTCGGTGATCAGTTCACGGCTCTTGGCACCGTCGAACTTGACGTCTGCACCCAGGTCGAGGATGCGTTCGTTGAACTTCTCAACCCATTCCATCTCCTCGTTGAAGTGGTCGATGTACTTCTGTCCGAGCTTGGTGAAGCCTTGTGACTTGAAAATCTGTCCTTGTAACTTGTGCACCAGTGCACCTTCTGTCAGTCCTGTAGCAAAGAACTGCAACGCTTCAATTGATTTTTTTGCGTCCATAGTTGATACTTTTTAGGTCGTTAATATAAAAAATGTGTGTTCAGGATGCAAAGATATATATTTTTATTCTTCTTTTCCACAATCTGAACGATACAAAAATTGTCTGAAACGATACAATATAAAATAAAATGTGTACCTTTGTAGGCATATATTATATGTATGTATAGTCTGAAAGAAGCATGGATCAAGATGCACGGGGCGGAACCCGTGGAGTGTTGGGACGGCAAAATCTATTGTAACGAGACCGATTCTGCCATTACCTTCCGAGCCAATGAAACGCATGGGTATATGGCTGCCTATACCTTCACGCTGGTTTTGGAAGGCAGCCTTCACATCGACTACAACGGGCAGGAACTGGCGTTGATGCCCGATGATATCTATATGTATTCACCTGGTATGCCCGTGACCATCCTTTCGGCAACAGACGACTATCATGCCATCTGCCTGCTGGTCGACGAACATGTCACCATTGAGTCGCCGACTGTTCACGACCTTGTGCATATTGCCTATGCCCCCATCGTGCAGTTGCATGAGCCGAAGGTGACATTGCCGCATGACGCTGCCCTGTTGATAGCGGGAAAGATGCTGGAAATCAAGGATTACCTGCATTCCGACCATATCTACAAAACCGAAATACTGCGGATGCTCTATGCCGTTTTTCTCTTAGACTTGCAGAATGCCCAGGACAAGGCTCTGGTTCGACGCAATGTACCCCAGCGTGTCGAGGAAATCTTCATTGGCTTTATCCGTTTATTGCCGTTGCACTTTGCCGAGCATCATGACATTGGCTTCTATGCGTCTTCCCTTCACATCTCGACGGTCTATCTCTCGCGGGTCATCCGTCAGGTTGCCGGCCGTACCGTCGTTGACTATATCAACGAGTTCCTGATGATGGAAGCCTCGTTCTTGTTGCGCACTTCCCAGCTGAGCATCGCACAAATTGCCGACCGTCTTCATTTTGCCGACTCCGCCTCTTTCAGTAAGTTTTTCTCACGACTGAAGGGAATGACGCCCAAAGCATATCGCGAGGGGTGAGAACTATGAATTATGAATTATGAACGATGAACTTTGAACTATGAATTAAAATGTATACCTTTGCACGGTCTTACAGAACCAACACTCAGAAAGTCATGATGAAAGAACAGATGAATATAGCCATTTTTGTGTCGGGAGGCGGCACCAATTGTGAAAACCTGATACGCTATTTCAAGGATGTGGAGGGAGTGAACACGTCACTTGTTGTCAGTAACCGTGCTGATGCCTATGCCTTGGTGCGTGCCGAACGATTGGGGGTTCCTTCCGAAGTCGTCGTCAAAGCCGACCTGAATAATCCTGAGGTAATGATGCCGCTCATGCAACGGTACGACATCCACTTCATTGTTCTTGCAGGCTTTCTGCCGCTGATACCCGATTTCCTGATTGAAGCCTACCCACGACGCATCATCAACCTGCATCCGGCATTGTTGCCTAAGTATGGTGGCAAAGGCATGTGGGGTCACCATGTCCATGAAGCGGTAAAGGCGGCAGGCGAACAGGAGACGGGCATGACTGTCCATTATGTCTCTCCTGTATGTGACGGTGGTGAGATTATCGCTCAGTACCGTGTGGCATTGTCACCTGAAGACACCGTTGACGATATAGCCGGGAAAGAGCATCAGCTGGAGATGGAGTACTTTCCGAAAGTCGTAGAGCAAGTATTAAGAAAGGAAGGCGGATTATTCTGATGGCTGCACATAACGAGTTGGGCATCTGGGGCGAAGAGGTTGCCGTCGGTTACCTGCAAGACCACGGCTATGTGATACTGGAGCGTGACTGGCATAGCGGGCATCATGATATAGACATCGTTGCCGTTGACCGCGATGTCGTCGTTTTCGTCGAAGTGAAGACAAGGCGTAACAGGCTATATGCTGCGCCGGAGCAGGCTGTTGACTACAGGAAGGTGCGCGCGCTGCAATCGGCTGCCAACCACTACGTCAAATTCAAACGCATCAACCTGGAAGTCCGTTTCGACATTATTACCGTCGTAGGAACACGCGATGGCGAACCGGAAATCAGCCACATCAAGGATGCCTTTTAGTCGGCATTTCCTGGATTCGTATTAGCCAACAGCTTATTTCTTGATATAGTCGTTGTATATCTTGATGGCAAAGACGATGATACTGCAGATGGTGGTGATGAAGTTCGTCACGAACAGTGCCCACAGGATGTCGGGCTTGTGTAGCAGTCCTTGGAGCAAAAAACAGAAAGCTCCAATGCCCATCATGAGGAAAGTGGGCAGGGCAATGCCGTCGGTGTTGCGTGTGCGAATGGTTTCAATAGCTTGTGGCAGGTAGCCCAGTATCATGCTGATGCTGGCAATCCATCCACAAATCTCAAAGGCAATTCCCTGTTCCATATAGTGCGTGTTTTTATTGTATCTGTCTACAAAGATACGGCAAAATGTGGAATTTTACTTGTCTCTTGTCAATAAAAATATGTATAGGCAGACTTTTTCACCTTGAAGATGGTGCTTGTTTTGCAACTAATCCGTAATTTTGTACCCGATATTAAAGCATGAAGAGATGAGAAAAGTATGTGATTTCATTGCGCGGTGGATGGGTGTGCTCGTCTGTTTGTCGGCGATAGTGTCGCTGTTGCAGCCGCAACTGGTCATGCCGATAGACGTGAAAATCATCAATCCACTGTTAGGATTGATTATGTTCGGGATGGGCATGACGCTCAACCCGAAGGACTTCCGCATCGTTTTCAGCCGTCCGAAAGACGTGCTGGCAGGCTGCATGGCTCAGTTTACCATCATGCCGCTGCTGGCTTGGGGGTTGACCAAGGTCTTTGCCTTGCCGCCGGAACTGGCGTTAGGGGTCATTCTCGTGGGGTGCTGCCCTGGCGGTACGGCATCGAACGTCATCACCTATCTGGCTAAAGGCGACCTGGCACTGTCGGTGGGCATGACAGCCATGTCCACCCTGTTGGCTCCTGTCGTCACTCCTTTGCTGACGTGGCTCCTGGCAGGTACCTATGTACAAGTCAATACTGTGGGTATGTTGCTCTCCATCCTCTATGTCGTCATAGCACCGATACTCGGCGGCTTGCTCATCCAGAAATTCTTTCCTAAGTTCACCCGCCAAGCCACCGCTTACCTGCCAGCTTTCTCGTCGGTGATGATAGCCGTGACGGTAGCCATTGTCGTTGGACATAATGCTGCCAAGTTGCTCACGGGAGGCTTACTTGTTATCCTCGTGGTCATGTTGCACAACCTGTTGGGACTCGGCTTGGGCTATGGTGTCGGCCGCCTGCTGAGGATGTCTTATCCCAAGCGAGTGGCTGTGTCTATCGAAGTAGGCATGCAGAACTCAGGGCTGGCATCGTCGCTGGCAACACTCCACTTCGCTGCCTTCCCCCTTGCCACCATTCCCGGAGCCATCTTCAGCGTGTGGCATAACATCAGCGGCGCACTTATGGCAAAGGTTTACGGCATGGGCAGGCAGGACTCACAAGCCTGACTACTTGGAACGCAACTATATAGAGTTTGGCTTGCAACTACTATGTACTTGGAGGGCCCGGTGCTCGACTTTCGCTCGAAAGTGTATATCCGGAGAAAGTAAAAACTCTGCAAATGACTGTTTATTAGTCGTTTGCAGAGTTTGTGTCGTATGTTTGATTTGAACCTTTTTTACTCCCTGTAAGGGCAACTTTTGCGCTCGATCCTGTTAGGCGGTTGCAGTCGGGAGCAAAAGAAACGGTTACTCAGCTTCCTCAGCCTTTGCAGCCTTGAAACTGTCGAGGTCTTCTGCCTTGAAGTTCTTGATGTAGGCAGCCTTGCCGAGAACGTCTTCTTCCGTCATGCGTACATAAACGTTTGCTGACTTCTTGAAGAGTTCAGGAGCCTTGGCAGCATCGCGGATGATCAGGAGCGACATCACCAGTTCGCAAGTCATGTCGTACAGGCGGCGAGCCAGGAAGTCGAAGGCATCCTGGTTGCCGAGAGCCTTGGCGTGGGCGAGGGCTTCCTCGTAGACGGGGATGAGCTTCTCGACGCGTGCCTTCAGTGCCGTCAGGTCTGTTGCCGATGAGTCGCAACAAACGGAACTGAGCATCTCCTTGATGTTGTTCAGCATGGTGCCGTTGCTGATGTAACGGATAGCGGCAACCACCTGCAGCTGGGTAGTACCCTCATAGATAGAGAAGATACGCGCATCGCGGAAGAGTCGTTGGCTCTTGTACTCCATGAT
>DEJO01000018.1 GCA_002353555.1 Prevotella sp. UBA2746
TGATGTCCATTTAACTCCTTTTTCGCTCGACCTTTGGTCGCTTTCCTATGGAAAGAACTCCTTTTTAACTCCCTTTTAACTTCCGAAAGTTGAATTCATAATTCTCCAGACTCGCTGTCGCTCATAGGAGCGGCAAAGCCGAAACACAATTCATAATTAACAACACCCCCTTAAGGGGGCTTGGGGGCTTTCAACACCCCCTTTAGGGGGCTGGGGGGCTGGGGGTTATCCGCGTGTGATATGCAGGAATCGGGTGACTTGTCCGGCGAAGCTGCGGTCCATATTGTCGATGAAGGCATCAAGGAGGCGGGTGGTACCATGCAGGGGGTGGACGTCGTAATCGGCGATGGCGGCAGGGATGAGGGCACTATGACCTTCGTGAAGGGTGACCTCGTCACCTGTGCTGCGAACACGCAGACGACAGGTGCCTTCAAGACACATGGAGATGATGAAGCTGTCGTACTTCATCAGGTTACGGTGGAAGGGGGCTGAAATCTCCATGACACGAACACTGAAATAAGGTGAGTCTATAATCTGGATGGCACGGTTCGTGATTTCCCGGTAGTCGGTGCGATAGTTACGCTCTACATGATAATCGAGGGCTTGTGCCGCCAGATCGGTATGCAGTTGGCGAGGCTTTCCATCCATACCTAATCGTCCGTAGTCGTAGATGCGATAGGTGATGTCGGACGACTGCTGCACCTCTGCCAGCATGATGCCGCCACAGATGGCATGGACTCTTCCTGCTGGGATATAGAAGACGTCGCCGGTCTGTACCTCATGGTCGGCAAGGACCTCGGTGATGGTGCCATCGGCAATACGGTGCTGGTACTCCTCGGGGGTGATATGTTTCTTGAAACCGGCATAGAGATGACTGCCGGCATCTGCCTTGATGACATACCACATCTCCGACTTGCCCATGCCACCATGGACACGCTGTGCCATCTCGTCATTGGGATGTACCTGTATGCTCAGGTCGCGCTTGGCATCGATGAACTTCACCAACAGGGGCAGTTCTCCATGATACCGATCGTTGACGGCTTTGCCGAGGATGGCGTCGGGATGATCGCGGATAACAGAGACGAGCTCTCTGCCTTCCCATACGCCATTAGCGATGATGCTGACACTGGTGGGGACAGCGCTGACCTCCCAGCTCTCCCCTATCGGATCGTCGGTGGTTGCCAAACCTTTATAGGGCTGCAAACGATGTCCTCCCCACACCACAGGATGCAGGTTGGGACGGAACAAAAGGGGATATAGTTTCATGGGCATACGATTAGATTTTTCAACTTGCGGAACGTAAGAAACTGTTGACGGCATCGACGACTTGAGCTGCTTCTTCCAAAGTCATGACGGGAGAGATGGGGAGGCTGAGTTCCTGCTGATGAATCTGCTCTGTAATCGGCAGCGAGAGGTGGTTGTATTCCCGATAGCATTCCTGCTTGTGGGGAGGAATGGGGTAATGGATCAAGGTTTGTATGCCATGCTCCGTGAGGTAGGCTTGCAGTTCATCACGTCGTTCGCAGAGCACGGGGAAGATGTGATAGACATTATGAACATCGGGAAGGCGGTTCGGCAGAGTGATCAGCGGGTTCTTAATATGGTCGTAATAGTAGTTGGCAATCTGCTGACGATGGGCATTGTCCTCATCTAAATGGCGTAGCTTCACATCCAACACGGCAGCTTGGATTTCATCCAACCGGCTGTTGCGACCGACATACTTAAAGACATATTTGCGGGTTGAGCCGTAGTTGGCAAGGGCACGAATCGTGTCCGCCAACTCTTTGTCGTTGGTCGTCACCGCACCGGCATCTCCAAACGCTCCAAGGTTCTTGCCAGGATAGAAGCTGTGGCCAGCGGCGGAGCCAAGTGAACCAGTAGCCCCCCTACCCCCTGAAGGGGGAGTAAGGCAGGCAGACTTTATCTTCTCAAGAGTGTGCTCCGTATCATAGAGGACCTGTTCGTTGGTGAAACGAAGGACTCTATATCCATAATCCTCAATAACTTTCGTTCTAATCGCATCTTCTTCTTGCTGTCCTTCCAGATTATGGTATTTTCCGTCCACCTCAATGATGAGTTTCGTTTCCAAACATGCGAAATCAGCTATATATTTGCCTATGATATGCTGTCGACGGAACTTAAGCCCCCCATGCCCCCTAAAGGGGGAGTTACCGTTCGTAGTACGTTGTTGTATAGCAGGTATTCTTCTTCTACTAAGTATTTCCCACAACAAGGATTCTGCTTCTGTTGGATGGTTGCGGTTCTTCTGTGCATACTCTTTTAGTAGCGGATAAAGGATAGGATCCGCTAAATAAACTCCCCCTTTAGGGGGCAGGGGGCCTTTACATCCATGTGCCTGGGCATTGTCTTCAACGAGTTTGAGGTTGTATTTCTTACATAATGCACCAATCTTCTCGGTATAAGCACAACGACCGTAGAGGTGGACGATAAGAATGGATTTTGTTCTTTCGGTAATCGCTGCCTCTATTTGCTCGTCATCTATCTCCAGGGTGTCAAGACGCGGTTCCACGAACACAGGCTTCAGCCCGTTCTCCGTAATGGCAAGTACGGAGGCAATGAAAGTGTTGGCAGGCACGATGACCTCATCGCCAGGACGCATCACACCCAGTTCTATGTAGGCACGGAATATCCAGACAAGCGCATCCAGCCCGTTGCCGACACCCACACAATAGTCTGTACCAATATATTGAGCGTAATCCCTTTCAAACCGCTCATTCTCCTGTCCCTGGAGGTACCAACCGCTGTCCACCACACGGCTCACCGCCTCGTGAATCTCATCGGCATATTTCGCCGTAACGTCTTTTAATGGAAGAAATGGTATCATATTTCTGTTTTGTTACTTCTTTCATCTTATTTTCATTTCTCAACTTGCAAATGTAGATAAAAATCTCGAATTACAAGCCAGCCGATACAAAGAATTATGTTTTCTTCATCGTAAACGTACCACACTACTAACCTATCGTTTCTTGACAATCTTTCCGATGGCCTTGTCGAGACGCTCCGTCGGTTCAATGATATTGTAGTCCTCCCAGAAGTCAGGATCACGGAAGAACTCCACATGGTCGAAGAACGCATCATGGGAGTCGAAAGACTCTCGTCCGGAGATAGGCCGGTCGGCAAGTTTACGGTCTGTTACTACCAGTTCAGCCACGGCAGTGAAGTTGGTTGAAAACAGCCGGCGCTTCCAGTCGCATCCGAAGCGGAACGTGTTGCGCACATAGTGCATTGACGTCTTGCCGTCCACCGTGCGATAATCGACCAGACACGACAGCTCCTTCGGTTTGAAGCGTACTCCCCTCGGCTTCTTGCGCAGCATGAACGCCGTCGCCTTGTCGCGGTCGCTCATGTCCAGCGACAGCTCTGCCCGTGTGAACGCCAGGCTCTCGCGGTCGATGTAAAGCTTACCGCTGAACAGGGCGTAGGGCTGAGGTATGCGCGGTGTGAGCGTGACGACATATTGCAGACGGTCGTCAATGACTGCTGAGGGAGCCATCGCCAACGTATATTTCGCCAGCTCTTCCTCGTTGAGCAGGAAGTCGGTGTTCTTCACCAGGTCGAGGTTGACGGGCAGCGTCGGACCACCCAGCACCTTCACACCCAGCGTGTCGCTCTGCTTCGGACTCACCAGCCGCCGTCCCTTCACGATTGCCACGCGGTCACGATGCACGCTCTTCTGATAGCCCGTCTTATACATGTCTACCACTCCTTCCGCCACATAGATATAACGCTTGCGCTTCTGTGCCGTCTCACGGTAGAAACACTGGTAAAGCTGTGGAGCGGTACTGTAGTTCTCCGGTACCTTCTGCAACGCCAGCCTCACCAACTGCCACGGGTCTTCGTTGAAGACCACGATCTCCTTCAGCTGTACGGCGGTAGGCTGCAGCCGCACGTTGACAGGCTCACTATGGCCATCGGGTATCTTCACCCGCACAGTACGATAGCCAATGTGCGAGATGCTGAGCTGCCTGCTTCCCAAGGACACCTTCAACGTGAAGGCACCATCGTCGTTCGTCACCACAGAGGAGGCGCCTGCCGCCACCGTTGCCTGAGCGATGGGGTCTCCCGTCTTCGCGTCCGTCACCGTTCCCGTCAGCACGCTGAGCTGCGCCTGAACAGTCATGCACAGCAACAGCATTCCAAGGATATTCATCAGTCTTTTCATGTCAGTCTGCGTTAGTTACGCTACAAAGGTAGTAAATAATTGACAATTGATAATTGACAATTGACAATTATTTAATTCACAATTCAAGTTTCGCTTGTTGCTCAACTTTGGAGTGGAAAGGAATGGAAGGGGAGTTAGCAGCTTCGCTGCTGGAGTGAAAAGGACGATAGTTTTCTTTATTTAGAAGTTCTGATGTCCCTTTAACTCCCTTTTAACTCCCTTTTAACTCCCTTTTAACTTCCGAAAGTTGAATTCATAATTAACAATTCATAATTTACAACACCCCCCTTTAGGGGGCTGGGGGGCTTTCAATTCATAATTATTTTGTATCTTTGCAGTCAAATGGGAAAGATGACAAGAATAAGTATCCTTATCACGGCGTTATGCTGGAGCATGGCAACAGTTGCCATGACACCACTGAAGCGGTTGCCGTGGTTGCAGAAAGGCGACACGATAGCGATATTGTCGCCTGGCGGATGGGTTCAACAAAAAGTTGTAGACGGAGGTGCCAACACATTGAGACTGTGGGGATTTACGCCTATAGCAGCAGCGAACGCCACGAAGGAGTGGCACGGCTTCGGCGGCACTATCGAGCAACGGAAGGAAGACCTGTTGTGGGCGCTTCGCTCACCTGGCATCAAAGCCATCATGCCCACACGTGGAGGAGACGGCACACCCCACCTGCTGTGCGAGATTCCGTTGGACACTTTACGTCGATACCCCAAGTGGATAATCGGCTTCAGCGACATCACCGCCCTGCTCTCTGCCGAAGCCTGTGCCGGTTATCAGAGCATCCACGGCAGCATGTGTGAAGCCATAGCCCGATACAACGGCACCGACACAGTGAGCCAGGCGGTGTTAGGTATGCTCACCGGCCGACTGCCCCACTACAAGGTGAAGCCCCATCCCTTGAACCAACGGGGACGGGCACGCGGCATGCTCCTCGGCGGCAACATGTCGGTATACGGAGGACTGGCAGGTTCGGAGTACGATTTCCTGAAATACATCGAGAAAGAAGACTGCATCCTCTTCATCGAGGACCTGGGGGAGAGCATCGCACGTGTAGACCGCATGCTGCACCTGCTGGAGCTGCGCGGTCTGCTGAGTCATCTGAAAGGCATCATCTGCGGCAAGTTTACGAAATACACGCATCCCGACATCGGCTACAGCGACATGTACGAGATGCTGCACCAGTACCTGCAACGCTACCCCATCCCCGTCTGCTACGACTTTCCCGTAGGTCATGCCCACCTGCAAAACTTCCCCATGCTGGTGGGCAGCGAGGTGACGTTCATCGTCGACGATGAAGGAACCGAACTGAAGTTCCATTAAAAAAATAGGTGACAATTACCTCTCTTTACGCATTTTTTAGTACCTTTGTCGCCGATTGGTGTCATCAAGACATCTACATGACCATAAAGCAACAGGCAAAACTGACAATGAAAAGAATTATTTTTATCCTTATAACTGCTGCCTTTGCAGTAAGCGGTGTGCAGGCGCAGTCGGCACTGAAGAAAGGGTTCAACAACTTTAAGAGCCTCATCGTGCAACACGAGAAACCTACGGGCGTACACGATACGTGGGACTTGTATGCAGGACTGAAAGTCGGCATCAACGGTTCGCGGTTCATGGGTGCCAACGGCAAGTTCAAGCCGGGTTTCTATGTGGGTGCCACGGTAGAAACGTTCTTCCATCCGCAGTGGGGCATCGACTTCGAGATTGGCTACTCGCACCAAGGTGCCAAGGGCATCAGTGCCGTCACAAACTCCCACTCCACCTTCCGCACAGCTCTTGAGCGGGAAGAAGGTGCCGAACACATTACCATCTACCACGATTGCACCAGGGACTCCCACACCACGGGAACCTACGACGTGAACCTTGACTACCTGAATACGACTTACTTGATTCGCTGGTATCCCAAGCGCCACCTGCCGCTGAGCGTCTATACGGGTGTTCATGTCTATCGCATCATCCACTCCAGCATGCACCTGCGCGGCGAACGCACACAGACTGTCAGTGACTTGGTTGACGGTACGTCTACGACCGACACCTACGCTGTCGATGCCAAGGAGAAAATCAACGACGACCTGCACAGAGGTGATGTTGCCATCCCGTTAGGCGTTTCCTACGAGGTAGGCCAGTGGCAGTTTGATGCCCGCTACAACTTCTCGTTCCGCCATCTGGCAAAGAGCAACAGGATGAAGCAGATTCTGGGCAATGGTACCAACAGCCTGGTGATGCTTTCCGCAGCCTATCGCATTCATTTCTTCTAAATGAAAGATGAAAAATGAAAGATTAAAAATTAAGATGGGAAGATGGGAAGATGAAAAAGATGGGAAAGGGATGGCAATTGTGAAATCGTGAAATTGTAAAATCGTGAAATCATATAGTGGTCAAATCATAATGTTCGTCGCCTTGTTGCTATACGCAGTCAGCAACAAGGCGATGGCTTATACCGGCAACGACAGTGTGGTACCGCCGCGCTATTCCTACGAACTGAAGGTGGCACCCGGAAAGGTGTTGGCTACCGACAAGTATGTGAAGAAGTGGCTGAAGGAGAAAAACACCTGGTCGCTGGCAGCAGAACTGCACTACACGCCACAACCTGAAGACAACGACGAGTTCGCCAAAGACTACAACTACCCCACCTTTTCCTTGGGACTACGCTACAGTTTCAACCACGGGACAACGATGCACCGCGAAGCCGATCCCGACTGGGGGAAGCTTGTTCCCGTTGATTACGACTCACAGTTAGGGAATGTCGTGACGCTCTATGGCACCTTCTCGCGTCCACTCTACCGCAACCGCCACTGGGAGTTCTCTTATTTCTTGGGCACGGGTGTGGGCTACAGTCATAAGAAGTACAACCGCACCGACCAGATAGACAACGAACTGATAGGCTCCCACCTGAACATCTACTTCACGGCAGGTGCCTTTGCTGTCTACCGCATCTGCAGGGAATGGGGCATCAAGGGCGGCATCGACTTCAGCCACCACAGCAATGGGGCGCTCCATCGTCCGAACAAGGGTACCAACTATTTCGGACCGTTCATCGGAGTGGTGTATTACGGGGAGGATAGTTCTAGAAATTCTAGTAATGCTAGTAATGCTAGTAAATCTAGCTCATCCCATCCTTCTGCCCTTTCCCATCAAGCAGGCTTTTCGCCTTATTGGTTTGCAGAGCTCTCGGCGGGAATAGGAGCAAAGACGCTCCTGGAAGACTGGCAGCGCACGCAGTTCCAGACGGAGCCGGGCGATCCGGACTACCGCACGGAGCATTTCAAGATGTATGCTGCCTACTCGCTGCAGGCGGATGTCCTTTACCGCTATGCCCGCCGCTGGGCATCCGGGCTTGGAGTAGATTTGTTCTATGGCAGTTACAGCAACCACGTCAAGGAATTGGATGCTGCCGACGGCTACGATGACAAGCATAGTCCGTGGTCGGTGGGCATCGCTGCCAAACATGAGGTCTTCTACCGTAACCTCTCGGTGCGCATGGGCATCGGCTACTACCTCTTCCGCCGAATGGGACACAGTGCCAAAGAGGTGGAAAAGCCATACTACGAGCGTATCGGCGTTCACTATGCCTTCCCGAAACTCAACGGACTCTCCATCGGTTTCAACGTGAATGCGCACCTCACCAAGGCTGACTTCACAGAGATACAAATCTCGTATCCGATAAAACTATAGGAGTTTTCATTAGCGCCAACCGTTGAGGAAGTCACGGGCTGGCATTCGTTTCTTACCGCTCAGCTGCACTTCAAGGAGTTCAAGAAGGCAGTCCTCACAATTCATGTACAAATGGTTTTTCTCCATATACAGCGTGCCGGGGAGGTCGTTCTTCGGCAGTGTTGTCTTCCGTGACCGGTATATCTTCAGCACCAGTTGCTGCCCTTCCGCATTCGTCACCTCCGTCCATGCACCAGGGTAAGGACTCAGTCCGCGAATGAAGTCATAAACACGTTTTACTGGCTGTTGCCAATTGATTTGGCAAGTTTCCTTGAAAATCTTGGGAGCAAGGGGGAGAGGAGAGTCTATAGTTGAGAGTTGAGAGTCTAGAGTGGAGGGTTGAGGGATGCTATCGACATGACCGTTGCCGTCAATGATGCGGTCGATGGTGTCGACGGCAATCTGTGCACCCATCCTCATCAGTCCGTCATAGACATATTCCACATCGGCATCGTCGGGGATGTCGAAGGACCTTTGCATGATGATGCGTCCTGTGTCGATGTCATGGTCGAGGAAGAAGGTGGTGACTCCCGTTTCCGTCTCACCATTGATGACCGCCCAGTTGATGGGTGCCGCACCACGGTATTTCGGCAGCAGGGCAGCATGGACATTAAACGTGCCAAAGCGGGGCATCGCCCATACTACTTCAGGCAACATGCGGAAGGCGACGACCACCTGCAGGTCGGCATGATAGCCGCGCAACTGCTCCAAGAAGTCAGGGTCTTTCATCTTTTCCGGCTGCAACACCGGCAGCCCGTGTGCCACGGCATACTGCTTCACCTGCGAAGGTTGCAGCACCGAGCCGTGACGTCCTACCGGTTTGTCGGGTTGTGTGACGACCGCCACCACGTTGTATTCATTCTCCACCAATGCCTTCAGGGTCTCAACGGCAAACTCCGGAGTCCCCATAAATATGATTCTTAAATCTTTCTTGTCCATGATTCATTCCACTATTGTTACTCCTGCGACAAGTCCGCTACCATCTCCCTATACATGGTGAACATGCGGGCACGGGAGATGTAACCCAGCAGATGACGGTCGTGGTCGAGGACGGGCAGCGTGGCGGCGCTCGTCCGTTCGAAGGTACGCATCACATCCTCCATCGGGTCATTGACACTCAGCACGGCAGGCGGCTGCGTCATGATCTGGCTCACCTTGAAGCGGTGATACAGTTCGGTCCTGAAGATGACATGCCGCAGTTTCGTGATGTCTATCTCACCTAACAGTCCGCCGGCATCATCACACACGGGGATATACTCCATACGGCTGCGGCTGATGACATGGACAAGCTGTCCCATCTCCAGGTCGGGATTAACCGATGTATATTCGCGCTCGATAACACTGTCGAGGCTCATCAGCGTCAGCACCGCATGATCGGTATGGTGAGTGATGAGCTTACCCTCGCGTGCCAGTCGCATGGCATAGATGCTGTGGGGTTCAAAGAGGTAGATGGTCAGGTAGGACATCACACTGACAATCATCAGCGGCAGGAACAGCTGATAGCCACCTGTCAGCTCGGCAATGAGGAAGATGCCGGTCAACGGAGCGTGCATCACGCCCGCCATGACACCTGCCATGCCCAACAAGGTAAAGTTCTTCTCCGGCACATAAACCCCGATGTCGTGCATGTTCCACAGGCGAGAGAAGAAGAAGCCCATGAAGCCACCGATGAACAGCGAAGGTGCAAACGTACCGCCACAGCCGCCGGCCCCGTTGGTGGCAGACGTTGCAAACACTTTCGTAAGGATGACGAAGCCCACGTAGAGCACCAGCATGTTTCCGTTGCCTGCAAAGAGCGACTGGTTGAGCAGCTGGTTCCAGTCACCCTCACCACTGCCATTGATAAAGATGCTCAGGCTGTCGTAGCCCTCGCCGTAGAGTGCTGGGAAACAAAAGATAAGCGAGCTCAGGAGAATGCCTCCTATCAGAAGTTTCAGATAGGGGTACTTCGACAACTTGGCGAAACCATTCTCGCACCATGTCATCATGCGCATGAAGTAGAGCGACAGCAGGCCGCACGCCACCCCTAAGAGAATGGTGGGCGGAACACGCTCCAACTGCCACGAGCCGTCCATGTGGAACTGAAACAGCGACTCACTGCCCGTAAAGAAGTAGGAGAAGCACGTCGCCGTCACCGAAGAGACGAGGATGGGCAGCAGTGATGCCATCGTCAGGTCGACCATCAGCACCTCCAGGGTGAACACGAGTCCGGCGATGGGAGCCTTGAAGATGCCGGCGATGGCTGCCGAGGCACCGCATCCCACAAGCAGCATCAGCGTCTTGTTGTCCATCTTGAACAGTTGTCCGAGGTTGCTGCCTATGGCTGAGCCCGTCAACACGATAGGTGCCTCTGCTCCCACCGAGCCACCGAAGCCGATGGTGATGGCAGAAGCGACAACAGAACTCCACGTGTTGTGCTTCTTCAGCCGCGACCGCTTGGTGCTGATGGCATAGAGGACGCGCGTGATACCGTGGGAGATGTTGTCCTTGACGACATACTTCACGAACAGATAGGTGAGGTAGATGCCCACGACGGGGAAGATGAGGTACAGCCAGTTGGACGAGTCTACCTTGAAGCCCGACCGCAGCAGCACCTGTATCTGGTGGATGAGCGTATGCAACACAAACGCTGCAACGGCGGAGAACAGCCCCACGAAGAATGCGAGCAGCAACGTAAACTGCCTGTCGGAGACATGGCGTTCACGCCATCTCACCACCTTTTCTAATATATTAACCTTTTCTTCTTCCAATACAATTGCTTTTTTCGTTAGAGATGTTTAGGGCTTGAGGGTTATGGGCATCATGGACGGTTTGGGCATCCTTCACCCTTCAGCCTTTCCTCAGAATGGTCACCACACCGTCTTCCGTGAGTTTGATGATACTCGACGGTGTGTGCGGCTGGTGCTCCTGACGACGCGAGAAGCAGACATAGTCAACGGCATCGAGAATCTCCGGTGCTATGTCCTGGTAGTTCTGCGGTGCCGGCTGTCCGCTGATGTTCGCACTCGTGCTCACCAGTGCCTTCTGGAACCGGTAGCACAGTTCCTTGGAGAACGGCTCGTTGGTGATGCGAATGCCGATACTGCCGTCCTCGGCTATCAGGTTCGGTGCCAGGTTGATGGCATTGTCGAGAATCACCGTCGTGGGCTTCACGGCAGCATCCAACAGTTGCCACGCCACGTCGGGCACGTTACGCACATAGCGTTGCAGCCTCCCGTCGCTGTCTACCAGGCATATCAATGCCTTCGAGTCGTCACGCTGCTTGATTTCATACACCCTCTTGACCGCTTCCGCGTTGGTGGCATCACAGCCGATGCCCCATACGGTGTCCGTAGGATAGAGTATCACCCCACCCTTTCGCAACACCTCCACGGCTTGCCTGATATCATCTTCTCTTTTCATAACAGCCGCAAAGGTACGATTAAGTGAGCGAAATACAAAACAAAAGCGTGCTTTTGTTTTTATTATTGTCAATTCTCAATTGTCAATTATAATTATTATCTTTGCATGCGGAACCTAAGAACTCATCAAAAAATAATATCGCTATGAGCCGGAAACTATTTTGTGAAATCTCTCCCTTCACCTATCGGCTGTCGATGGAGAAGGAGATTCTGAAGCGCCACGTGCACGACATGCTGCAGAAAACACGCTTCGCCAAAGAACGGACGGAAGCGTCGCTGCCCGTCGTCGTCTACCGCCACAACTCCCTCATCCGCCGTCGGCTGGGTAATGTCAACATGCAACTGCAAGAGAACAAGGCGACAAACCTTGCCTTAGCTGTCAGGCACATCGACGGACTCATCATCCGACCGGGCGAGACGTTCTCGGTGTGGAAGCAGGTGGGAAGAACCACGAAGCGGAAAGGGTACAAGGAAGGACTCACCATTGCAAAGGGATGTCCTGCACAGGGCATCGGCGGCGGCCTGTGCCAGCTGTCTAACCTGATACACTGGATGGTGCTCCACAGTGAGCTGACCATCACCGAGCACCACCATCACGACGGACTGGACCTCTTCCCCGACTTCGGCAGACAGATACCTTTCGGCACGGGCACCAGCATCTCGTACAACTACATCGACTACCGCATCAAGAACGAGACCGGCAACACCTATCAGCTCAGGCTCAAGGTAGACGGCGAATACCTGTGCGGAGAACTGCGTGCGACTGAACAGCTGCCCAACACCTATCACATCCATGCTGAGAACGAATACTTCTCGCGCGAAGACGGCGTCATCTATCGGAATGGTGAGGTCTATCGCGACACGTTAGACCGCACAACGGGCAACTGCATAGAACGTCAGCTCATCCGTACCAACCACGCAAGAGTCATGTACGACTGTCCACCGGAAAAGATTAAAGATGAAAAATGAAAGATTAAAATTTAAGGATTAAGGTCTACTCCTACCGCGGCAGCACCGAGGATGGCGGCGGTGGCACCGTCGAGGCTGCTGACGAGGAACTGCGCCTTGCCCCTAAAGATGGGCATGACATGCTCGTCATAGCTGCGACGGAGCGGTTCCATGAGCAGTTCACCGGCTTTCACCATGCCACCGAAGAAGATGAATGCCTCCGGAGAACAGAACGTGGCGAAGTCGGCACAAGCCTCACCGAGCATCTCACCCGTAAACTCATAGATTTCCTTGGCAAGACGGTCGCCCTTGGCGGCGGCAAGAGACACATCGAGAGACGTTATCTTGTCGGCATCGAGCTGGCGCAAGAGTGACGGTTCGTCGCGAGTGGCAAGGAACTCACGGGCGGTACGTGCCACGCCCGTTGCCGAGCAATAGGTCTCCAGACATCCCTTCCGTCCACAACCGCAGGGGCGTCCGCCTTCACGACGCATGATGACATGGCCCAGTTCGCCTGCAAAGCCATCGCTGCCATAGACCAGTTGTCCGTTGACGACGATGCCTGAGCCGACACCCGTCCCCAAGGTGATCATGATGAAGTTCTTCATGCCGCGTGCCACGCCATAGGTCATCTCGCCGATGGCGGCAGCATTGGCATCGTTGGTCAGTGCCACGGGAATGGCGAGACGGTCGGCGAAGAGCTTTGCCAAGGGCACCACACGGTCGTGAGCCCACTGAATGTTGGGAGTCTGCTCCACCGTCCCGTTGTAGTAGTTGGCATTAGGTGCGCCGATGCCCATCGCCCCTATGCTGTCGATGCCGCCCACCTGTGCCAGCACAGGCTGCAACGCTTCCACGCATGCGTCTACATAGTCTTCGGCACGGTCGTAGCCTTGTGTCTTGATACTCATCGTTGCCTGGATGCTGCCCTCTTTGTCAACGACTCCGAACACCGAGTTGGTTCCACCCAGGTCCAGTCCTATCACGTATGGTTTCTGCTGCTTCATGGTGTCATCATTTTCTTTTTCGTCTGCAAAGATAACACTTATAATTGTGAATTATGAATTGTGAATTGTGAATTATGGACGGTGAATTAAATAATTGTCAATTATCAATTGTCAATTGTCAATTATTTACTACCTTTGCCCCCGATTATGAGTTTGGAACTACCATTTCAGATTGATATCCTTGAATGTATCATCAAGGGTATCCTTATTGGCATGCTGGCATCGGCACCGATGGGGCCGGTGGGCATACTCTGCATTCAGCGCACGCTGAACAAAGGACGCTGGTATGGTTTCGTGACGGGCATAGGAGCCGCTGCCAGCGACATCATATATGCACTGATAACGGGCTTTGGCATGAGCTTCGTGATGGACTTCGTGAACAATGCCGAGAACAAGTTTCTCTTGCAGATCTTCGGATCGGTCATGCTGCTGGTCTTCGGCATCTACTGTTACAAGAGCGACCCGATGAAGAACGCCCACAAGAGCTCCAACAAGAAAGGAACGCTGCGCAGCAACTGTATGACCGCCTTCCTGGTGACGCTGAGCAATCCGCTCATCATCTTCCTCTTCATGGCTACCTTCGCACAGTTTGCCTTCGTCATCCCCGACCATCCGCTGGAGATGACCATCGGGTATACCAGCATCATCATCGGTGCACTGATGTGGTGGTTCGGGCTGACATGGCTGGTTGACACGATACGCAACAAGTTTGACGTCACGGGAACACGCATCCTGAACAAGGTCATCGGCTCCATCGTCATCGCCTTCTCCGTCATCGCACTGGTAGGACTGGTCTTCAACCTGTATCAGCTGCCGGAGTGGTAGAAAGCGCTTCGCTAATTGATAACGGATAAATGACAAAGGATAATGCGTGAATATACATTGTAAATCGTTTAATAGTAAATAACAACCGTGTTTGTAGCTCAAGAACTTAGAAAGAAAAGCATTGCCGAATACCTGCTGTATATGTGGCAGGTGGAGGACATCATACGCGCCTACGACTGTTCGCTGACGCGCATCAAGAAGGAGTATATCGACAAGTTCCAGTATACCGAGGAACAAAAAGAGGAGGAGACCGACTGGTTCGGCAACCTCGTGCGCATGATGAACGGAGAGGGGCTGCGCGAGAAAGGACACCTGCAGATCAACCGTGTGGTGCTGCAACAGTTGGAAGAGCTGCATGCCACACTCTTGCAGTCAACGAAGTTCCCTTTCTACAGTGCCGAATACTACCGTGTGCTGCCTTTCATCGTGGAGCTGCGCAACAGAGGCGCCAACAAGTCGGAACACGAGATAGAGACGTGCTTCAACGCCCTCTACGGCACCATGATGTTGCGCCTTCAGAAGAAGGAAATCACCCAGGACACCCAGCACGCCATCAAGGAAATCACCACCCTCGTGGGCATGCTCTCCGACTACTATCAGAAAGACAAAGACGCTGCGCTAAATGATAAATGATAAATGATAAATGATAAAGATGAATAGTGTTAAGCTTATAAACAAAGATTAATACTGGTAAACTATAAAGAATTTCAACTTTCGGAAGTTAAAAGGGAGTTAAAAAGGAGTTAAAAAGGAGTTAAATGGACATCAGAACCTCCAAATAAAGAAAACTATCGTCCCTTTCACTCCAGCAGCGAAGCTGCTAACTCCCCTTCCATTCCTTTCCACTCCAAAGTTGAGCAACAAGCGAAACTTGAATAAAGAATAAAGATGAATAGTGTTAAGCTTATAAACAAAGATTAATACTGGTAAACTATAAAGAATAAAGAATAATAGTGTAAGATATGACAGAAAACAACATATTGGCTGATAAGTCTATTGATTTTTCAATAAGAATCGTGCATTGTTATAAATACCTGATGGATGAAAAAAAAGAGTTTATCATGTCCAAACAACTATTTAGAAGCGGTACAAGTATCGGTGCTAACATCCATGAAGGAATACAAGCACAAAGTAAACCCGACTTCATCAGTAAACTGGGCATTGCTTTAAAAGAAGCAAGTGAAACGTCATATTGGATTACACTGCTAAACAAAGCAGAATATCTTGACGAGTCCATGTTCCAATCATTGAAAAAAGACTTGGACGAAATCATACGTATCTTAATATCATCCATTAAGACATCAAAAAAGAACCTCCAATAATTATCATTTATCATTTATCATTTATCATTTAGCGAAGCGTATAAAATCATTTATCATTTATCATTTATCATTTAGCGAAGCGTCATGAATATTCTTATTACCGGTTGCAACGGACAGTTGGGAAACGAGATACAACTGTTAGAGAAAAGTTATCCGCAGTACACCTTTTATAATACCGACGTAGCAGAACTCGACATCACCAATGCCGATGCCATACGCCAGTTTGTCAACGACAACCAGATTGACGGCATCATCAACTGTGCTGCCTACACCGCCGTAGACAAGGCGGAGAGCAACGAGGAACTGTGCCGCAAGCTCAACGCCGAGGCTCCGGCATACCTGGCGAGTGCCATCAGCGAGCGCGACGGATGGATGGTGCAGGTCAGCACCGACTATGTCTTCGACGGCACCAACCACACGCCCTACCGCGAAGACGAAGACACCTGTCCGAACAGCGTCTATGGCAGCACGAAGCTCGTCGGAGAGTTCAACGTACAGAAGTTCTGCCGCCAGTCGATGATCATCCGCACGGCATGGCTCTACTCCACCTTCGGCAACAACTTCGTGAAGACCATGCTCCGGCTGGGCAGGGAGAAAGAACAGCTGGGAGTCATCTTCGACCAGATAGGCACGCCCACCTATGCCCGCGACCTCGCCGTTGCCATCATGACGGCGGTCAGCAAGGGCATCGTCCCCGGCATCTACCACTTCTCCAACGAGGGTGTCATCTCCTGGTACGATTTCACCAAAGCCATCCACCGCATTGCCGGCATCGACACCTGCCGTGTGCGTCCCCTCCACACCAGCGAATATCCCACCCCTGCCGCCCGTCCCCACTACTCCGTCCTCGACAAGACGAAGATCAAGGAAACCTACGGCATCGAAATTCCTTACTGGGAAGAGAGCCTCAGGGAGTGCATTGCGAAGCTGGAAGCAGAGTAAAGCCAACCCACACCGTGAGTATACGTTATCCACACGACGAGTATGCGTTACTGACACGACGAGTAAGCGTTACTGACGCGACGAGTAAGCGTTACTGAGAGGATGGGTATGCGTTACTGAGAGGATGGGTATGCGTTACTGAGAGGATGGGTATACGTCAATGACGCGACAGGTAAGCGTTACTGACGCAATGGGTAGATAAAAGCAAAGAGAGAATGTCCCACCAACATGGAACATTCTCTCTCACTTGGATTGCCGCTCCGGCTGAACGGGAAACTTGGAAAGTAACTTTTCGGGAGAATGTACGTGAAATCTGAAAAATCTCAGTACCTTTGCAGAAATTTTAGAATGACTTGGCAAATAGAGACAACCATGAACCCAGAGATAGAAAGAAGGCGGACATTCGCCATCATATCGCACCCGGATGCGGGTAAGACGACACTGACTGAGAAGTTCCTGCTCTTCGGCGGACAGATACAGGTGGCAGGTGCCGTGAAAAGCAACAAGATCAGGAAGACGGCGACCAGCGACTGGATGGACATCGAGAAGCAACGCGGCATCTCGGTGTCTACATCGGTGATGGAGTTCGACTATACCCCCGACGGTGCTGACATCGAATACAAGGTGAACATCCTCGACACACCAGGTCACCAGGACTTTGCCGAGGACACCTACCGCACGCTGACGGCTGTAGACTCTGCCATCATCGTGGTGGACAGTGCCAAAGGTGTGGAGACGCAGACCAGGAAGCTGATGGAGGTGTGCCGCATGCGGAACACGCCCGTCATCATCTTCGTCAACAAGATGGACCGTGAAGGACGCGACCCCTTCGACCTGCTCGACGAACTGGAACAGGAACTGAAGATCAAGGTGCGCCCACTGTCGTGGCCCATCAACCAGGGACAGAAGTTCAAGGGTGTATACAACATCTACGAAAACCAGCTCAACCTCTTCACCCCCGACAAGCAAAGGGTGACGGAGAAGGTGGCGGTAGACATTGACAGTACGGCACTGGACGAGCGCGTGGGTGAGAAGGATGCCCAGCAACTGCGCGACGACCTGGAACTCGTTGACGGTGTCTACCCGGAGTTTCAGGTGGAGACCTACCGCTCGGCAGAGGTAGCACCCGTCTTCTTCGGCTCGGCACTGAACAACTTCGGCGTGCAGGAGCTCCTGGACTGCTTTGTAGAGATAGCCCCGTCGCCCCGTCCCACGAAGGCAGAGGAGCGCGACATCATGCCCGACGAGCCTAAGTTCACGGGATTCATCTTCAAGATTACCGCCAACATAGACCCCAACCACCGGTCGTGTATCGCTTTCTGCAAGGTGTGCAGCGGCAAGTTCCAGCGCAACCAGCCCTATCTGCACGTGCGGCAGGGCAAGATGCTGCGTTTCTCATCGCCCACCCAGTTCATGGCGCAGCGCAAGAGCACCATTGAGGAGGCATGGCCGGGCGACATCGTAGGTCTGCCCGACAACGGCATCTTCAAGATAGGCGACACGCTGACCGAGGGAGAGAAGATACACTTCCGCGGACTGCCGTCGTTCTCACCGGAGATGTTCAAGTATATCGAGAACGACGACCCGATGAAGTCGAAGCAGTTGGAGAAAGGCATCCAGCAACTCATGGACGAGGGTGTGGCACAGCTGTTTGTCAACCAGTTCAACGGCCGCAAGATTATCGGAACGGTGGGACAGCTGCAATTTGAAGTCATACAGTACCGACTGGAGAACGAGTACAATGCGAAGTGCCGATGGGAACCCGTCCATCTGTATAAGGCATGCTGGATAGAGGCTGATGACGAGAAGGAACTGGATGCCTTCAAGAAGCGCAAGTACCAGTACATGGCGAAAGACCGCGAAGGCCGCGACGTCTTCCTTGCCGACTCAGGCTACGTGCTGTCGATGGCTCAGCAGGACTTCGAGCATATCCGCTTCCACTTCACCAGCGAATTCTGAGCCTGCGGCAATTGCCCTACCCCTCTCTCTTCAACTTCTCTATCATCTCGCTGAGCTTACCCAACTCACGCGGAATCTTGATGTTTTGCGGACAGTGTGGTTCACATTGTCCGCACTGTATGCAATGGTCAGGCTGGCGCTCCGGTGCAACGGCACGATCGAGTCCGATAAGATACTGACGGCGATACTTGCGGTAGTCGGGCGACTGCTTGTCGCGAGGCAGCGTACCCTCGTTCTTGCATTTGTTGTAATGGACGAAGATGCCGGGGATGTCTATGCCGTAGGGACACGGCATGCAGTAGTTGCAGTCGTTACAGGGTATCATCTCTATACCGACAATCTGCTTGGCGATGTCGTACAGGTATATCTCGTCGTCCTTCTTCAGCGGCACCAACGGACAGTAGTTCAGCAGGTTATCCTTCAGGTGCTCCATGTAGGTCATGCCGCTCAGCACCGTCAGCACACCCCCCGGCGTACCGGCATAGCGGAACGCCCATGACGCGATGGACTTCTGCGGGTTGCGCTGCTTCAGCTTCACGGCAAGGTATTGCGGCAGGTTTGCTAGCCTGCCACCCAAGAGCGGCTCCATGACCACAGCCGGGATGTTGAGTTTCTGCAGCTCACCATAGAGGTAACGGGCATCGGTGTTGCGCTCGTTGATTTCATCGGCATAGTCCCAGTCCAGGTAGTTGAGCTCTATCTGCACGAAGTCCCACTGGTACTGGTCGTGCTTGGAGAGCAGGTAGTCGAAGACGGCTATATCACCATGATAGGAGAAGCCGAGGTTCTTGATGCGTCCGGCACGCCGTTCCTCCAGCAGGTAGTCCAACATGCCGTTCTTCAGGTAGCGGTTCTCGAAACGCTCCATGCCCCCCTGCCCTACGGAGTGCAGCAGGTAGTAGTCGATGTAGTCTATTTGCAGGTTCTTGAAGGACTCTTTGTACATCTTGACAGACTCTTCCCGCGACCACGTCTCCTCCTTGAAGTTCGACAGTTTCGTAGCCACAAAGTACTCGCTGCGCTTGTGGCGTTTCAGGGCGATACCCGTAGACTCCTCGGAATGTCCCTGACAGTAGGCTGGCGATGTGTCGAAATAGTTCACGCCGTGCTCCATGGCGTAGTCTACCAACCGGTTCACCTGCTCCTGGTCTATCTCTTCCTCACTTTCTCGTGCCGACGCTTTGCCGCCGACGGTGGGCAGTCGCATCATGCCATATCCAAGCAGCGACACCTTCTCCTTGGTCTTCGGGTTCAAGCGGTAGGTCATCTTCCCTACGGGAGGCTCCACCTGGTTCTTGTATTCTTCTTCCATCTGTTCGGTCTTGCTGTCCTTACAGCCTACCATTGCCGCAGTGGTTGCCACTGTTCCGGCACCGAATATCTTCAGAAACTTACGACGAGAAATCATGGAAATTAAAGATTAAAAATTAAAAATTAAAGATTAAGATTGAAACGACCTCTCCTAACTCCACCTGTCTATCCCTTTATCTACCTCTTAGACTATCTCTTTATCTATCCCTTTGTCCATCCCTTTATCATCCCTTAGTCTATCCCTTTCTACTCCCCTCTCCCTTCGGAGAGGGGTTAGGGGGTGAGGCTTTTTTTCTCCCCTCCCCAGGGAGGGGTTGGGGGTGGGCTTTTTATATCCTCCTATGCTCCTCATGTCCCTCTACATAGATAGCAGAGAAAGGACGGGCAGGACACAAGTGTTCGCACGCTCCGCAACCGATGCAACGAGCCTCATTGATGGCTGGAACATAGGCAGACGACTCATCGTCAGGGTCGGAAGGCACCATCTCGATAGCTCCCGTAGGACAGTGACGCGCACAATTGCCGCAGTTGACACCATCAGTCAGCGGCAGACAGTTCTTCTTGATCCACACGGCATGGCCTATCTGCACCGATGACTTCACGTCACGGCCTATCGGAAGAATGGCACCGGTGGGACAGACCTGAGAACAGCGCGTACACTCCGGACGGCAATGACCGCGCTCAAACGACATCGTGGGCTGCATAAAACTCTGCAGGTCCGTCGAAGGACGCAGCACGTGATTGGGACACTCCGACACACAGAGCTGACAACTCGTACAGTGACGCGTCATGTTTCGGAGACTTTGTGCACCCGGCGGTGCCAACGGAGTCTGACGTTTCGGCACAGCCTTCTCGGTGATGGCAGCCAGTCCGCCGTCAACCTTCTTCTTCTCTTGTGCCATTGCTGCCGTCGTCATTGCCGCAGCAGCCAATAAGAAGGAACGACGCGAAGAATCATATCGTCCATTCCGCCCAGAACTTCCGCCCCCTTCTGCCATGTAAGGCAAGCTATAGCTCAGCGCTCCAAACTTGCAGGAGCTCAAGCAGTTGCCACAAGCAACACAACGGCTATAGTCCACGCTATGCGTCTTGAAATCGATACAGGAAGCCTTGCAGTTCTTGGAACACAGAGAACAGTCGCGGCACTTGTCGACATGGAAGCGAACCTTGAACAGGGAGAAGCGAGAAAGGAACCCCAGCACGGTGCCCACCGGACAGACTGTATTACAATAGGTGCGCCCGTTGCGCCATGCCAATATACTGATGACGATGCAGGTCGCTGCCGTCACCAGCAACGCCGTTAACGACTTCATCCAGACACTGACGGAATAGAAAGCATAGCTGTCCATCTGCTCGGCAAAGTAAGCCAACAGGTTGTTGCCTGACTGCCATAACGGTTGCAGCAGCAACGTCGCCATGCGACCATAAGTGCTATATGGTGCCAACAAAGAGACAATAGCACCGAGGCCGGCCCCACACGCCACGACCATCACCGCCAACATGACGTAGCGAAGCCACGTCAGCGGCTTGGAATAGCTGTAGCGGTTTTTCTTGCGCAACTTACCCAACCGGGCGACGACATCCTGAAAGACACCCAACGGACAGATGACGGAGCAGTAGATTCTGCCAAACAACAGCGTCATCACAATCAGAATGGCGACAACAATGACGTTCATGGCCAGCAATGCAGGAAGGAACTGTACCTTCGCCATCCATTGCAAGGAGTGATGAAGGGTGCCGGTAAAGTCGAGGAACAGCAGTGTGATACACAGGAAGAAGGCTGCTCCCAGCCATGTTCTAATCTTTCTTAATACCATGTTTTTGTACGATTTTGCAAAGGAGAATACTCAGTTCATACAACAGCCAGACGGGAAGCGCTACGACGAGGAGTGTGAAGACATCAGTAGTCGGCGTGATGAGAGCTGCCACGATGAGGATGACGACGACGGCATGGCGGCGGTAGCGCCCCATCAGACGGTCGGTCAGGAGTCCCAAGTGCGCCAGCAACGCTGTGACGACAGGCAGTTCGAAGACCACTCCCATGACAAGTGTCAGCGTCAGCAACGTGTCCATATACGACTGCAAGGTCAGCAGGTTGCCCACCTCGGCACTGACCTGATAGGTACCGAGAAAACGGACGGTCAGCGGAAAGACGAGGAAGTAGTTCAGCAGCATCCCCACAATGAACATCAGGTAAGCACAGCCTGTGACCCATACCGCTGCCTGGCGTTCATTCCGATAGAGTCCGGGAGATACAAAGCGGAAGAGTTCAAACAGCACGTAGGGTGATGCCAAGAGCAGTCCGGCATAACATGCCGCCTTCATGTGCATCATGAACTGCTCGGTCAGCCCGGTATTGACCAACCTGATGGCAAAGGTGTCGACACCCAGAAGCCGATAGGTCACGAAGTCACTCGTGTGGGGAGCAAGGATGACGGCAAAGAGCCATTTCTTCATGCAGAAGGCGGCAACAGCAAACACCATGGTGGCGGCTATCACCCTGAGCAGGACACTACGCAGTTCGTCCAGATGTCCCCAGAAGTCGAGCTGGGGCTCAACCTTCCTGCTTGTCATCAGCCTTCGTCTCTTGTTCTTCGGCGTCGCTCACCGTCTCGTTCATCCCGTCCTTGAAACTCTTGACGCCCTTGCCGAGGCCACGCATCAGTTCGGGAATCTTCTTACCACCAAACAAGAGCAAGACCACCAGTACGATGACAATGAGTTCCGGCATTCCGATTCCAAACATAGTCTATTCCTTTATTTATTGTTCAACATGTCTTATTCTTCAGCGACACAGCACCAACGGCTCACCTTCAGAGCCACACCCATGCCTGGTACTTCCTTCAGCAGGTAGTACTTCTTGCTGATGCGTACCAGTCGGCCGGTGAGACCTTTCAGCGGTCCGAACTTCACCAGCACCTTGGCTCCGACTTTCATCTTCGCCTCTTCTTCGCTCAGGTACTGCTTGAGTTCTATCTCCGGATTACACATGATGCGGAACTCCTCCATCTGCCGGGCTGGAATCTCATAGAGCTCCCTGCCCTCACGTGTCTTCCTGATAGCTGCCATCTTGTAGGGTGATGCCATCATGAACTGGACCATCTCTGTGTCTTCAAGAGTCTTCTTGACGAAGATGAGGTTGTGGACGACAGGACGCAACTCATGATGCAGTCTGCCGTCACGACCTTCATAGTCTACCCACTGCTTGGGGATAAAGGTCTCCAATCCCTTATCGTTGAAGTAGGCATCCACCTCCTTCTGCTTCAGGGAGAACAACCTGACGGCATACCACGGCAACTTCTTGCTGTTTTCTACAAATGAGTTTTCCATATCCGACTGCAAAGATACAAAAGAGTTAGGAGTTTGGAGTGAGAAGAGAAGATTTTTTTTTGAGTAAGGACTTCTCTCCCTCCCTTCCTCTCTTCCTCCCTTTCTCTCTTCTTCCCTTCCTCCCTTCTCACCCCTCAGCCAACCAGTTGGCTATCATCTGCCTGCCATCGGGAGTGAGTACACTCTCAGGATGGAACTGTATGCCGTGGATGTCGTAGTCACGATGGCGCATCGCCATGATCTGTCCTTCGTCGCTCACGGCTGTTATCTCCAGACAAGCCGGGAAGTCTTCCTTGGAGACTACCCACGAATGGTAGCGCCCCATGGTGATGCGCTGTGGAAGACCTTGGAAAATGATGTCGTTACCCAGCTGTGTGCCTTCTGTTGCCACACCGTGATAGACATCGGAGAGGTTGGTGAGCTTACCACCGAACACCTCACCGATAGCTTGATGGCCAAGGCATACACCCAGGATGGGCTTCTTCCCTGCATAGGTGCGGATGACATCGAGCAAGAGACCTGCCTCTGAAGGAATGCCGGGACCAGGGCTCAGCACGATCTTGTCGAAGGATTCCAACTGCGGAAGTTGGAACTGGTCGTTGCGAAAGACGGTAACGTCGGCGCCGAGTTCTTTCAGCAAGTGTGAAAGGTTATACGTAAAACTGTCGTAGTTGTCTATGATTACGATTTTCTTCATCGTCGTTTTGCTTTTGATGGTTGAATGTTTACATCTGCTCCGCCAACATGATGGCACGTCGCAAGGCACCCAACTTGTTGTTGACCTCCTGTAACTCGTACTCTTCATCGCTCTTGGCAACGATACCGCCGCCAGCCTGGAACCACAGTTCTCCGTTGCGGCTGACAAAAGTACGGATGGTGATGGCTTGGTTCAGACTGCCATGAAGTCCGATAAAGCCGATACAACCGCCGTATGCACCACGGCTGTGCGGCTCGTATTCAGAGATGAGTTGCATGGCGCGCACTTTCGGAGCACCGCTCAGCGTTCCTGCGGGGAAGGTGTCGAAGAATGCTTTCACGGGGTCTGCCCCTTCGTTGAGGATACCGCTGACACGGCTCACCAGGTGGATGACATGCGAATAGTATTGCAGGTCTTTATAGAAGTCAACCTTCACGTCGTGGCAGTTGCGGCTCAGGTCGTTGCGTGCCAGGTCTACCAACATCACGTGCTCGGCATTCTCCTTCGGGTCGTTGCGCAGGTATTCGGCACCCTTGCGGTCGGCTTCGGCATCACCCGTGCGGCGTGTCGTGCCGGCAATAGGGTCTATGTATGCCTTGCGGTCTTCTATGCGGCAATGGGTCTCCGGCGAAGAACCGAAGATACGGAAGCCCCCGAAGTCGAAGTAGAACAGGTAGGGCGACGGGTTGATGGAGCGCAGTGCGCGATAGAGTTTGAAGTCGTCGCCTTCAAACTGCTGCACGAAACGACGGGAGAGCACTATCTGGAACACATCGCCACGCAAGCAATGCTGTATGCCACGCCGGATGTTCGCCTTGTGCTCCTCGTCGGTCAGCGGCGACGTTGTCTCACCCACGGGATGGAAGCCGTAAGGTTTCACATTGTCTTTGTTCATCAACCGCTGCAACTCCACCAAGTCGCGCTCCGAACCTAATGTCACCAGCGTCATGGTGTTGTTGAAATGGTCGAAGACGATGATGTCACGGTAGAGTACATAGCACATGTCCGGCGCATCATTCCTCTCCATGGTCTCGTCTTTCACGGCGATGTTCTCGAAATAGCGCACTGCATTGAATGCCGTATAGCCGTATAGTCCGCAGTAGCCACTCCCCTCGCCCGTCACTTCGAAGCAACTGAGGAACTCGTTGACAGCAGCTGCTATCGTCTCGGCGGTCAAGCCGGAAGGAGAACTTAATGGGCTGGATGGGCTAGCTTGTCTAGATGGGCTAGCCTGGCTAGAAGAGTTTGAAGAGCTAAGCCCTCTCCCATCCGGGAACTTCATCTCTATCTCGCCGTGGTTGACCGCGATGCTTGCCAAGGGATGAATACCAATGAACGAGCGGCTGTTGTTCTTGTCGTGATAGTCGGAACTCTCCATGAGGACGCTCTGCGGATAGATGTCACGCAAGCGCATATAGACACCTACTGGAGTATAGAGATCCGCCAGGAGGGTCACAGTATGTGTCTGATACTTAAAAGTTTCCATATTCCTTCGCCAGTGCTTTATTGTTCAAATATGTCTGTACATCTTTGTCGCCACGACCGCTGACCGTCAGCACGACAACATCCGTGGGACGGAACGCCAGTTTCTTCAGCGCAGCGACGGCATGGGCACTCTCTATGGCAGGGATGATGCCTTCCATGCGCGTCAGTTCGTAGCCGGCATAGATGGCTTCATCGTCGTTGACGGCGAGAATCTGTGTGCGACCGCTCTGTGCAAGGCTGGCATGCATGGGTCCGATACCGGGATAGTCGAGACCGGCTGAGATAGTGAACGCCTCTTTGATTTGTCCGTCTTCGGTCTGCATGACGAGCGTCTTGGCACCGTGGATGATACCCATCGTCCCGCAATGCATTGTGGCTGCAGTGTAATCGGTATCTATTCCGTGGCCGCCAGCCTCTGCCAGCACCATCTTCACACGCTCGTCGTCAATATAATGGTAGATGGTACCGGCAGCATTGGAGCCGCCGCCCACACAGGCGATGAGGTAGTCGGGATAGTCGCGGCCAACCTTCTCCTGCAATTGCCACTTGATTTCTTCGGAGATGATGCTTTGCATACGGGCAACGATGTCGGGATAAGGATGCGGTCCCATCGTACTGCCTACGATATAGAAGGTGTCCTGCGGATGGCAACACCAGTCGCGGATGGCTTCCGAGCAGGCATCAGAGAGGGTCATGTTACCGGTGGTGACGGGATGGACCTCGGCACCCAGCATCTTCATGCGCTCCACGTTGGTGTGCTGGCGCTCCACATCGGTCTTGCCCATGAAAATCTCGCAACGCATGTTCATCAGTGCACACACCGTAGCGGTGGCAACACCGTGCTGTCCGGCTCCCGTCTCCGCGATGATGCGCGTCTTTCCCATCTTCTTTGCCATGAGTATCTGTCCGATGGTGTTGTTGATCTTGTGGGCTCCCGTGTGGTTCAGGTCTTCGCGCTTCAGGTAGAGCTGGCAACCATAGCGTTCGCTCATGCGACGGGCATAGTACAGTGGCGACGGCCTGCCCACATAGTCCTTCAACAGGGCATGGTATTCCTGCTTAAACTCCTCGCTCTCGATGATGGGCAGGTAAGCATCCTGCAGGTCGTGTACGCATTTATATAGGATTTCCGGCACGTAGGCACCGCCATACTCGCCGTAGAAACCGTTCTTGTCTACGAAATAGTTTTTGCTCATAATATTATTGTTCTAATGCTTGGTAGAGTTGGTTGATGGCTGTTTCGGCGTTGCCGGTCTCTCGCAGCAGGGTGACAAACTTCGAACCGATGATGGCTCCGGCGGCATTTGCCTGCGCACTCTCAAGGGTTTGCTTGTTGGAGATGCCGAAACCTATCATGCGCGGATTCTTGAGGTGCATGCCGTTGATGTGGCGGAAGTACTCCAGTTTGGCTTCGCCGAAGCTGCTCTGTGCGCCCGTGATGCTGGCACTGGAGACCATGTAGATGAAGCCGTCGGTGTTCTCGTCGATGAACCGGATGCGTTCTTCCGAGGTTTCGGGTGTTATCATCATGATGACGCGCAGGTCGAAGCGGTCTGCCAACGGCTTCACGATGTCGAGGTAGTCCTGGAAAGGCAGGTCGGGGATGATGACACCCGATATGCCTGCCTCCACACACTGGCGGAAGAAGTTCTCGTAACCATGGTGCATGACGATGTTCAGGTACCCCATCCATACCAAGGGAATCGTCACCTCGTCCTTGATCTCACGCAACTGACGGAAAAGGATGTCGGTAGTCATACCGTTCTTCAGCGCCACCGTGCCGGCACTCTGGATGACGGGACCGTCGGCAAGGGGGTCGCTGAAGGGCATGCCGACCTCGATCATGTCGATGCCTCGCCGCTGCAACGTCTTGATGACCTCGCCGGTACCTTCGAGCGTGGGACAACCGGCGCAGAAGTACAGCGACAACAGCTTACGACCTGTTGCCTGCTGCTCTGCAAATAACTGATTGATCTTGTTCATTTCTTGGTGTTATCTAATTAGTTTTCGTATTCTTTCTCGCAGAAAAGAAGCCTATCCCTCTCTCACGGCAGTGACAAACTGCCTGAGCAGTTCCACGTCCTTCATGGCTGGCGCTGTCTCGAAACGGGAGTTGAGGTCAATGCCGAGCAACTTGGGATGGGACAACGACTTCACCCGCTCAACGTCATCAGGTCCGATGCCACCGCTGAGCAGGAAGGGTACGTCACCGTCGTAGCCGTCGAGCACGCTCCAGTCGAACTGTTTTCCGCTGCCACCCACCAACGGGGTCTTCGTGTCGAAAAGGAAGTAGTCCACATGTCCGACGTAGTCGTGATAACGTTGGAGGTCTTCTGCCGAAGAGATGCTCAACGCCTTCATGATCTCGATGCCGGGATGGATGTCGGGATCGAGCGTACGCCGCAGGTTGTCAATCATGACGGGGCTCTCGTTGCCATGCAACTGCACGATGTCCAGTTGGTAGTTGACCACTCTGGTGACAATGTTCTGCGGCATGTCGTCGACGAAGACTCCTACCCGCTTGGGCAACGTGTCTAAGTCTGTCAGCGACGAGTAGTCGGGGATGATACCGGCACGGCTACTGATCTGCTGCACATAGCGCGGACTGTCGGGCCAGAAGATAAACCCCATCCAGTCGACACCTGATTCTTTTACGGCGCGAATATTATCGGCATCGCGCATGCCGCAAACTTTTATGATCATAGCTTTTTATTATTATTGGTCAGACTCGTCAGACTTGTCCGACTTGTCTGATAAACTCTCCCAAAGCCTCGCCGGGACGGTCGGCCTTCATGAAGTTTTCGCCGATGAGGAAGCCTTTATAGCCAGCCTGCCTCAACGTCCTGACGACCTCCGGACGGCTGATACCGCTCTCGCTCACCTTCACGGCATCGCGCGGCAGCAGCTCTGCCATGCGGAAGGAGTTTTCTACGTCGGTGATGAAGGTGCCGAGGTTGCGGTTGTTGATGCCGCAAAGGTCGGGGTCAAGTGCGGCATAGTCGAGTTCATCCTCAGCATGCATCTCCAACAACACCTCCAACCCTAACTCGTGGGCGGTATGCAACAGGGTGCCGCAGTCCCGCAAAGAGAGGTCGGCAGCAATCAGCAACACTGCCGATGCACCGCAGAGGCGCGCCTGGAAGAGTTGATACTCGTCGATGACGAAGTTCTTATACAGGATAGGTATCGTCACCCCGGACTCGCGTGCCACACGGATGAACTTGTCGCTGCCACCGAAGTAGTGCTCGTCGGTGAGGATGCTGAGGGCGGCGGCACCGTTCTGCTGGTACGAGAGGGGTATCACACCGGGCTGCCCGTCTTCCTTGATCCACCCCTTGGAGGGCGACTTGCGCTTGAACTCGGCAATGATTCCAGTCTCCGACCGCACCAGCGCCTGGCGCAAAGAGGCTGTCTGCCCTGCCTCCATCAGCCTTTCCACGGCAGCATAGAGTTGTTGCGGTGGCATCTGCTGCTTGAAGCGCTCCACTTCCATTCGCTTATGGGCTACTATCTCGTCTAATATATCCATTTTTTACGATTTACTGATTCAGCTCCACGAACTTCTTGAATGTTGCAAGGGCACGTCCGCTGTCGATACTCTCGCGGGCGATGTCAACGCATTCTTCGATGGACTTCTGTCCTTTCTCCAACACCTGAATGCCGAAGGCGGCATTGGCGAGGACGATGTTCTTCTGAGCGGGCAATGCACGGTTCTCCAGCACACGGTCGAAGATCTGCTTGGCCTCCTCTTCGGTGGCACCGCCCACCAGTTCTTCGGGCTTGGCGATGTCAAAGCCAAGGTCCTGTGGCTTGAAGACTCGCTCATAGCTGTTGGTGGTCACCTTGAAGTCGCCTGTCAGCGAAATCTCGTCGTAGCCGTCGATGCTGTTCACGATGCCATAGTCGATGCCAATCTTCTGGTAGACATGGTGGTAGAGGCGCATCTGGTCGAGATTGGCGACGCCAAGGAGCTGACACTTCGGCTGACTGGGGTTCACCAGCGGACCTAACAGGTTGAAGATGGTAGGGAACTGCAATGCCTTTCTGATGGGCCCGACGAACTTCATCGCCTTGGCAAAGAGCTGCGCATGCAGGTAGACGATGCCTGCCTCGTTGAGACTGCGGTTCAGTTTGTCGATGTCGTCGGTGAACATCACGCCGTGGTTGGCAATGACATTCGACGCACCGCTGGTCGACGTCGCCGCATAGTTGCCGTGTTTGGCTACCTTGTAGCCGGCTCCGGCAATGACGAAGCATGCCGTCGTCGAGATATTGAACGTGTTCTTGCGGTCGCCGCCCGTTCCTACTACGTCGATATATCGGTCGCAGTCGAGGATGGCGGGCACTCCCGTCTCAAGGATGCCGTCTCGGAATCCCAACAGTTCGTCTACTGTCACGCCCCGCATCTGCAGACCGGTGAGCAGAGCGGTGATCTGTTCCTGCGGAAACTCGCTCTTCGTGATTCCTACCAAGATTTCTTTCATCTCCTCACGAGTCAGTTCCTCGTGATTCAACAACCGGTTTAAAATGTCCTTCATTGTCATAGTTTGCTCTATTTTGTTGGTTGATATCTTTTTTGCAGATGTTACAAACTTAAAAGAGACCTGTCGTAAGAACGGCAGGCCTCTTTGTGTATCTGAAGTATCCACATGGCTACGTTACTCACGACTTGATTATCTTGAGAGACGCCACCACCAATTTGTAGATACGATAACTTTCATATTTCGACTGTTACTTATGATTTGGCTGCAAAATTACATGTTTTATTTGAAACTGCAAACTTTTCAGCCACTTTTTTAACACAAATCACATCATGCGACACGACAACAGCTAACGCACTGAAGGCTGTATATTTAAATAGGTGAGGTTTCCGGAATAGGTCTTCCGTGCCCTGCATCATCATGCAAAAGTGTGAGCCTTAAATTATTTTCACCCCATATATAATAAACCATGTTACAACTACGTTACTTCAATAGACACTAAATAAAATAGTATCCACATAACAACATTCGCCTATGCAGTATTTTACACATGAAGATTTAAACCCATCTGAAAGGACACTGAACATCATCCGACAGGTAGCCTACTCCTACCGCGTACTGAAAATGAACGGCAGCATACAACAATACTGCCTCAACTAACCGCAACGAGTAGCATCAACTGACAACCCTGACATGATGAAAGAAATTCTGGTCTCACCCTCATTGCTCGCCGCCGACTTCCTGAACATCGGGAAGGAGGTGGAGATGATTAACAACAGCCCGGCTGACTGGCTCCACCTGGATGTGATGGACGGTGTTTTCGTACCCAACATTTCATTCGGTTTCTCCGTGCTGAACGCTGTAGCAAAGGTCAGCAAGAAACCACTCGACGTGCATTTCATGATTCAATGCCCGGAGAAGTTCATACAAAGGACGGCTCAGCTGGGTGCCATGATGATGAACATACACTACGAGGCATGTACACACCTGCACCGCACGGTCTACGACATCCATCAGGCAGGCATGAAAGCCGGCGTCACCCTGAACCCGACGACACCTGTCTGTGCCTTGGAGGACATCATCAAAGATGTGGACATGGTGCTGCTTATGAGTGTCAACCCCGGGTTCGGAGGTCAACCTTTCATCGAGAACACGATAGACAAGGTGAAACGGCTGCGCGAACTCATCGACACGAGCGGCAGCAAGGCACTGATTGAAGTAGATGGCGGCGTACAGGCAGAGACGGCTCCACGGCTGGTGAAGGCTGGCGTTGACATATTGGTCAGCGGCAGCTATATCTTCAAGTCGCCGAACCCGGCAGACACCATCAGACAACTGAAAGAGTTAAGATAGTTTACGCCAACTGCAACTGTATCTGATTTTCCTTAGCCATGCGACGAAGGTTCAGGAGTGCATAGCGCATGCGCCCCAACGAGGTGTTGATGCTCACACCCGTGGTTTCGGCTATCTCTTTGAAAGAAAGTTCCTGATAGAATCGCATGTAGACCACCTCACGCTGTGGTGCCGGCAGCTTGTTCATCATCTTCTTTACGTCAGTAAGAACCTGGGCATTGACGTATTGTGCCTCTATACTGCCGTCCAAAAGGTCGTCCTTCTTTCCAAGATTAGAGAGGTCGTTATCTTTCGGCGCCTCAACCACCTTGTCTTGGCGTTGCTCACGATACCAGTCCATGATGACATTGTGGGCAATACGCATCACCCACGCACCGAACTTACCCGTTGGAGAGTATTTTCCCTGTTGCAGACGCATCACCACCTTCACAAAGGTTTCTTGAAAAAGGTCGTCAGCAACGTCTCTGTCATGAACGACAAAGAGGATGTAAGCAAACAGTTTCGATTGATTGCGCGACAATAGAATGTCGAAAGCCCTGTTGTTTCCGTCTACATACGACATGGCCAACTGCTCGTCGGTCATCTCATTCAGATTCTTCATTCCTTAAATTTTTATTGTTCTTTAAGTAATGTTGCTCCGATAGGCTTTCTGGTTTTAAGTTGTCGTAATTAGAGTTTTGTTTAAAAATCGGGTGCAAATATAAAGACTTTTATACTTTTACGCAAATTTTAGGCACAAAATATCAATTTTCTCTTTCATTTTGCTACCAGACCACGACGTTTCAGGCGCTTAAACTCACGTTTTGCCTTGCGCATCTCAGCATTGAAACGGTCGCTGGTGTGCAGATAGTCGTAGGCAACACTTGCGGCAACAAACGCAGCATCGACATCGCTTTGCCAGTGGGCACCGACAATGACGCGGCTCTCACCGTACATCATGCCACGAGCCAACAGTGTGTCGGCACGCTCAGGGTTGATTTCCGACAGCAACAGGGCTGCACTCCACCCCAAGATGGTGTGTCCGGAGGGATAGGAACCGTTCTTCCTGAGTGCCTCGTCATCCTTCGGATAGAACGTAGGCTCATTGAAAAACATGAACGGACGCACACGCATATAGTGGTTCTTGGGTATCTTGCAAATCAAGTCGCACGTCTTTGCAGCGTTACGCAGGAGCCTGAAGATGGCTGGTGTGCCTTCGGGTGAAATCTGAATGCCGAAGGGAATGGAGAACTCCGACATGATGGTTTGTATGCCATAGACGGCATCGCGCAATGCGATGGCTGCACGTTCAGGGTTCTGCCGCTGCTGCTTGCCCCACTCATATTGTGCAATGTCGTACTTAAAGCGCATGCTGGCAGTATCGGGCGGTGCAGGATACCACTTCAGCATGTTGGGCAACTCAGGTACCTTGAAGTAAGGTTTGGCACCTGGCAGTCCGGGAGTCTGCGCCCAACCACTTTGGGCGAAGCCACAGAGCATCACTACCGTCATCATCACACACAACAAATTCTTTTTCATATCGTATTCTTTTTTATTGTCAACATTCATGTTTACTATCATCACCAATCATAAGCCCAAGAGCTTACCCCCTTCATACCATACATTCCAAGGTAGACTTCTTTATAGCCGAAGACTTGCAGCTTGTGCCGGTACAGTTCAGGATGATCCACTAAGTTGAGGGCGGCGCGAATCTTTGAACCACTCTTCAGCTCTAACGACATCATCTTGTTGATGTCCTTCTCGTCAGGACTGTCAGCCAGAAGCAAAGCCGTTGCATAAGTAAACGGCGGAGTCAGGTCTGCATAATCCTTATTCTTCGTACATGCACCGACAATATATCCATTCACAAAGACACCACCACCAAGTTTCTTCGTCAGGAAATCGTTGACGGTGATGTATGACCCGGCAGTTACAACACCGTCATCACCTTGTTCAGAGCCTCCTTGCGATGAGCTACCTTCTTCTCCTCCTCCTTGATACGGCTCTTCGTAAGGCGTTTCCCTGTCATCGTCTATCTCCTCCCAATCGCCAGGTTCGTCACCTTCACTTCCTCCTCCGCTGTCTCCCGACTGTCCGTCATCGGTTCCCGACTGCCCGGTGTCTGAACTTTCACCCTCTTGGGAGTCGTCAGTAGCAGACTGTCCTGCGGATGAAGGGTCGGTTTTCTGCTCCGAGTCTTCCACCATTTCCACTACATCGTTGTAGGATTTACCGCAAGCCCAGCATAGACAGACGGCAAGAAGTAACACTATCAGATGTTGTCTCTTCATCTTTTCATGGTTATGCAGATTGACATAGAGTTGCATTGGTGCATGCCTCATGCTGAAGCAAACACCCTGCAAAAGTAATGATTATTTTAAAACAACACAATTTTCAGCTCACATTTTCGTTTGTTCATAGGAAAAAACATAAAATTAGCATACACTTTCCACGATGGCGAGTGAAAAGAAAAGAGGTTGGCGCAGGAAGCTGCCAACCTCGAGGGAAGATTTCGAAAGCTCGAAATCGCTAAAAACATGTGGCAAATGTAGACGTTTTAACTGAAAGTTCCAAATTTTTAGGAAAGAAAATGACTTTTTTAACATTATAATAGATGTCACGTCTGGGTTTTTTCGTATCTTTGCCAACTGACAAGACTCGCCATTTTGCCTTGTCATCGGTTACGAACATAAACAATTCAACAACAATAATGACAAAAAACATGAATCGAACCTTAAAACTGATCCTCTTGTGCGCACTGTTCGCCGTGACAGCCCATGCACAGAATTGGAACGATGCCTTGTACAAACAGATTGAGACAAGCGTCCAGGAACCCACGTTCAAGAATGCCACCTACGACATTACCAAGTACGGTGCATCGGTAAAGGCCACGGCTGCCGCCAACCAGAAGGCCATCAACAAGGCCATCGCCACCTGTTCAAAGAAAGGCGGCGGCAAGGTCGTCGTACCTGCCGGCACCTTCGAGACTGGTCCTATCACACTGAAGAGCAACGTAAACCTTGAAGTTCAGAAGGATGCACGCCTGCTCTTCTCTACCGACAAGACCCTCTTCCCCATCGTCCTGACACGCTGGGAGGGTATGGACTGCATGAACTACCAGCCGTGTATCTACGCCTATGGCGAGAAGAACGTTGCCATTACGGGCGAAGGCACTATCGACGGCAACGGATCTAACGACACATGGTGGAAGATGTGCGGCAAGGACCGCTTCGGTTGGACTCCCGAACTGAAGGAGAGTCAGAAGATTGGACGTCCGCTGCTGTTCGAATACAGTGAGGCTGGCAAGCCCTTCGAGCAGCGCAACATGAAGGATACAGGTCTGCGTCCGCAGCTCATCAACCTGTACAAGTGCGACAACGTAGCCATCAAGAACGTCACGTTGCTGCGCTCACCGTTCTGGGTTATCCACCCGCTGATCTGCAAGAACGTGCTCGTCAAAGGCGTAAAAATATGGAACGAAGGTCCTAACGGAGACGGCTGCGACCCGGAGTCGTGCGAGAATGTCGTCATTGAAGACTGTATCTTCCACACCGGCGACGACTGTATCGCCATCAAGAGCGGACGCAATGCTGACGGACGCATCTGGAACCTGCCGTCGAAGAACATCATCGTGCGCAACTGTACGATGGAAGACGGACACGGAGGAGTGGTCGTCGGCTCGGAGATTACCGGCGGATGCCAGAACGTCTTCGTTGAGAACTGCAAGATGGACTCCCCCAACCTCGACCGCGTGCTGCGCATCAAGACCAACACCTGCCGCGGTGGTATCATTGAGAACATCTACATGCGCAACGTCACCGTTGGCCAGTGTAAGGAGAGCGTCATGCGCATCAACCTCGGCTACGAGCCCAACGAGCCTGCCAAGCGCGGATTCATCCCCACCGTTCGCAACGTCTACATGAGCAACGTCACCTGTCAGAAGAGTGAGTTCGGCGTGAAGCTGAACGGACTCGACGATGCCGACAACATCTACAACATCCATGTAGAGAACTGCCAGTTCAACGGTGTCACCAAGCAGGCGGTAGAGCGCACGGGCAAGAGCCACGACATCTACTTCAACAACCTCGTCGTCAACGGCAGCACGGTTCTGTTGAAGAAACCGTACAAGCACTACAGCGAGTGGATGACTCACTCCGAGATGACACGTGTGCCCCATTCCTACCTGCTCGACTTCCCCAAGAACAACAACCCGCGGTGGAGCTACACCAGCGGTACGGAGATGGGTGCCATGTTCGACACCTACATGGCTTACAAGGACGAGAGCATCCTGAACTACCTGAAGGAGTATCCCGCATTCATGATCGACGAGAAAGGCAACGCCAAAGGATATGACTACAACGAGTTCAACCTCGACAACGTACGACCGGGCAAGGTGCTCATGGACATCTACCAGCTCGACCCGAAGGAGAAAGACCTGAAGCTGTTGAAGACCCTCTTCAAGCAGCTGGAGAAGCAGCCACGAACGAAGGAAGGCGTCTTCTGGCACAAAGCCATCTATGCCTATCAGGTATGGCTCGACGGCATCTTCATGGGACTCCCCTACTACACCAAGGCTGCTCCTATATTAAAAGGTGAGAAAAAGGCAAAGAAATACTACGATGATGCCGTAGACCAAATCATCAAGACCGACAAGCGCACCTACGATGCAGAGACAGGACTGTGGAAGCACGCATGGGACGAGACGCACGAGCAGTTCTGGGCAAACAAGCAGACAGGCCTTTCGCAGCACACATGGGCGCGTGCCATGGGTTGGTATACGATGGCTATGGTCGAAGTGCTCGACAACCTGCCAGCCAACTACGGCCGCCGTCAGGAGGTCATCGATGTCTTCAAGAAGGCAATGACCGCACTGGTGAAGTGCCAGGATGCGGAGACGGGCGTATGGTATGACGTGCTCGACGTGAAAGACCCGCGCAACTATCTGGAGGCTACCGCTTCTTCCATGTTTGCCTACTGCCTGCTGAAGGGCTACCGCAAGGGGTATCTCGATGCCAGCTTCCGCGATGCAGGCGTGAAAGCCTACAACGGCATCCTCAAGCAGTTCATCAAGGTGAACCCCGACAAGACCATCTCGCTGACCCGCTGCTGCGAGGTGAGCGGTCTCGGTCCGGGTGTCACTCCGGCTGTGTTGAAGGCTGCCCCGAAGGTAAAGGAGAACCTGCGCCGCGACGGTTCGTTTGAATACTACATCAGTGAGCCCATCCGCGACAACGACGGCAAGGGTGTCGGCCCGTTCATCTGGGCTTCGCTCGAAATGGAACAGCAGGGACTGCCCATTGCTGAATAAGTTGAAAGGGAGTTATAAAGGAGTTAAAGGGGAGTTATGTCCTCTAACTTCGCCGCGTAGCGGCAGATTCGAGCTTGCTCGCTTTGCTTGCAAAGAACTCCCTTTTAACTTCAGCCGCAAAGCGGCTAACTCCCTAAACATAAAATAAAATTTGAAACAACCAACATTACCCATAATGAAAAAATTAGCATTCTTATTATCAACAATCCTGGCAGGAACGACGGCGTTTGCACAGTCGGAATACGACCTGAACGCACCGTTCGGCTTCTGTACCGTGGCGTCACGCACTGCCAACACCCCTTACAACATCACGGGCGGAGGCTGCTACAGCTATCCCGTACCCGCAGAACTCGAAGCCAATACCGTGGTATTGACATCTACCGGTGTCGACATGAAAGGTACCATCCAGAATGCCATCAAGAACGGCAACAACAAGGTCATCATCCTCGACGGCTCTAAGGGCGACTTCATCGTATCGAGCAACGTAGGCATTACCGCCAGCGGCAAGACCATCCTCGGCATCAACAACGCACGCATCCGCACCAAGTGGGAGATGACTCAGGAGATCAAAAATGCATTGGATGCCGCCGGAGTACCCAACATGAGTACCAGCGGTAATGGCGGTACGCTGCCTAACGGTCAGTATGTCGAAGAACAGGCTGAGTACAACACTCGCAAGATCATCATAGAGAAGACCGGCGACAACAATGAGGGCTACCGCAACTCCGGAATCCTCTCCCTCTCCGGCTGCCAGAACATCATCATCCGCAACATCACGTTCATCGGCCCTGGTGCCGTTGACGTCGGTGGCAGCGACCTCATCTCGTCTTCCAACGGAGCCAAGAACATCTGGGTAGACCACTGTGCCTTCCAGGACGGCATGGACGGTAACTTCGACATCACGCAGAGAGCCGACTTCCACACCGTCAGCTGGTGTACCTTCAGCTACTCCAACCGCTCGTACATGCACCAGAACACCAACCTCATCGGCAGCAGCGACAGCGAGGCTACAGGCTATCTGAACACCACCTTCGCCTTCAACTGGTGGGGAACGGGTTGCAAAGCACGTATGCCGATGGCTCGCGTGGGTAAGATTCACATGCTGAACAACTATTACAGCACTACCACCGGCGGTAACTGTATCAACCCGCGCAAGAACTCGGAATTCCTTATCGAAGGCAACTACATCGACACGGGCGTGAAGAGTTTCTATAGTCAGAGTGGTGCTAAAGCAGTGACATGGGTAAACAACAACTACATCGCATCGGGAAGCACGCCTGACTCCCAAGGTTCCACCGTTACGGTACCTTATGCCTACACCGTTGTTGCGGCTGCCAATGTCAAGGATGCCGTAAAGACCTATGCCGGCGCCACTTTGAAGTTTGATGGCGGTGAAACACCAGTTGACCCACCATCAGGAACAGCAGGCAGCATCGTATGGGCATTTGATTCAGGTGCTGACGGTCAGGCAGCCAATGTTCAGGCAAGTATCACCGAGGGTATTCAGGCAACCAGCGTAACCTTAGGTTCCGACCTGGCGTACGACGGCAAGCAGACAGCTCTGGGAGAAACGAAGATTCAAGACCGTACGACCAACTTCCCGTCAACAGCAGCTTCAGATGCCAATGCCATCACCTTTAAGGTTGACATGGCTGACGGATATCAGTTCCTTGCCACCGATGTATCGGTGACAGCAACACGCTTAGGAACCGATGCCGGAAAGATTGATATCAGCTGGACGGATGCTGGCGGTACGACCGCACTCTGCCTTGAGGAGACACCGAGCAGAGACAACGGTTCACCCAATGTCACCACTTATCCGTTTGACCTGCAAGGCAAAGCCGTAGCAACAGAAACCAGTTGCAGCCTCATCATCAACATGTACGGCGTTACTACAGGATACAAGAAAGACTCAGGCGGCAATCCGACAACAGAAATCAACTACAAGGATTATGGTTTCAAGGATATCGTCATCAGTGGATATCTCATCAATACATCAACCGGCATTGCCACACCTGTAACGCTTGCTCCTGTCACCAGCACTGAGTACTACAACCTCGCCGGACAGCGCATCGGAGCCGATGCCAAGGGCATCGTCATCGAGCGACAGCGCACTGCCGACGGCCGTGTAACGACCAGGAAGGTGATCAAGCGGTAAAGAGATTCCCGTGAGGGAATATACACCTTATTTATATATAAGGGCTACAAAGCGTCAGGGTACGCACCTTTTCGTGCGTACCCGTTTTTTTATTCATCACAAAACAAGAAAAAAGTTTCTAAAAACAATTACTATTAGAAAAATAATACGTAACTTTGCAACAAGAAATTATTAGTTAACATCAAAACCTTTTAAAACCATGAGTAAAATTCTACGCTATTCATTCATGAGCCTCCTGCTGATGTGTTGCGGAAGCATCTTTGCAGACGAGGCAACATTTGTGTTCAACACATCTGAAGGCTTGCAGGCCCTTGGCATTGCAGAACCAGAAGCTGGTGCTGGTACTGAATTGGGTAATGCCACTTATACTATTAATGGAGTAAGCCTGACTGCAACAGACGGCAGTACCAACACCCGTATTTGGAAAGCTTTAAACAAGAATACGGGAGTTACTACCTTAAACTTGCGTGTGTACAAAAGCAACGCTACCAAGCCTGCAGGTACGCTGACGCTCTCAGCTGGTGACAAATACATCACAGAGATTGAGTTTGCAGGAACTGTAGAAATGGAAGCTGACGGTGGAAGTCTCGACGAAGCCACAAAGACTTGGAAAGGTTCAGCCAAAACGGTTGTCTTTACCGCTACAGCGACCAATCAGCTCAACACCATCAAAGTGACTTACCAGGCTTCTGCCGGAGTAACCAAGAAGAATGCAGCACTTGCATTCTCTGCCGAGACCGTCAACACTGTTGTCGGCGAACCGTTCACCGCTCCCACACTGAGCAAGGCTACAACAGCCGCAGTGACCTACTCTTCTACCAACGCCAAGGTAGCTACCGTCGACGCAACATCGGGTGACGTCACCATCGTCGGTGCAGGTACAGCCAAGATTCGTGCCACGGTTGAAGAAAATGAGGAATACTATGGCGACCAGGCAGAATACCAGATTATCGCTACCGAACCCGTGAAGAGCGAGGTGACACTGCCCTACAGCGACCTGAGCAAGGGACAAGGCTCGTTCACGATTGACGACATCAACGTTCCGGATGGCAAATATGTATGGCAATGGACAAGCTACATGAAAGGTAGCGGACTGAAGGATACCGAGACGGAGAGCGACCTGAAGTCACCCGTCATCGACCTCACTGGTGCTTCGAAGCCTGTCATGACCTTCTTGCAGTGCATCAACAAGTACTTCGGCAACTATGCTAACGAGGCTCAGCTCATCATCACCACACTCGAAGGCGGTGCCATTTCCGACCAGGAAGTCATCGCTCTCGAAGCTCCCACCTTCCCGGAAACAGGTAACTGGTCTAACTGGAAAGACGAGTCTATCGACCTGTCAGCATACGTTGGACTGAAGATTCAGGTGACCTTCAAGTACAAGAGCACCACGACCAACTACGGTACATGGGAAATCAAGAACTTCAGTGTTGAAGACGAAAACGCACAGCCCGATGTCAAGACGGTAGAAAACATTGCCGGCCTGAGCGCACTCAACGCCAAGGACGACGCTACGCTGACGCTGACCAATGCTGAGGTAGCCAAGAAGTGGACTTCCAACAACGGCAACACGCAGATCTACCTCCGCGATGCTACCGGTGCCATCGAGTTCTATGTCACCAAGCAGTATGCAGCCATCGCAGAGAACTTCGTTGAGGGTGGCATCGTCAACGGTACCATCGACATCACATACGACATCTACAACCAGATGCAGGAGATTGTTCCCAACGCGAACACCAATGTCAGCAGCCTCACCTTCCAGGCTCCCGCAGGTGCTCCGGAGGCTAAGGCCATCGCCATTACCGACGTTGCTGCCAACCTGCACAACCTGGTTGCCATCAAGGATGTCACCATCGAGATGGATGCTGTAGCAGCAAGAGGCAACAACGTTACTGCACAAGCTACCTTCTATGCCGCATCTGGCAGCGACCGCATACGCCTGTTCAACGGCTTCCACGACACCCAGTTCGACGACTTCAGCCCGTTCATGACCGGAACAGTCAACATCAAGGGTATCGTCATGAAGAGCGGAAGCCAATACGAGCTCTACCCGACCGAGATTAGCAGCCCTACAGCTATCAACAGCATCAAGGCTGACAAGCTGAACGCCGACGCTCCGATGTTCAACCTTGCAGGCCAGCGCGTCAGCAAGAACTTCAAGGGTGTTGTCATCCAGAACGGTCGCAAGTTTGTGAACAAGTAGAAACATTTCCCGCCCCGACTCTTCTACCCTGAAGAGTCACCCCCCGCGCCCTGCCTCAACCCTCGGCAGGGCGCTCTTTTTTTATGAAAGGACTTTGACCATTCAGACTGTAAAGCTTACCCATCCTCTCAGTAAACTTTGCTCATCCTCTCAGTAAACTTTGCTCATCCTCTCAGTAAGCTTTACTCATCCTCTCAGTAAGCCTTACTCATCCTCTCAGTAAGCCTTACTCAGCGCGTCAGTAAGCCTTACTCAGCGCGTCAGTAAGTTTTACTCAGCGCGTCAGTAAGCTTTACTCAGCGCGTCGGTAAATCTTATTTCTATTTTCTCACTTGTACTATAACTTTTTTTAAGAGTTGATTGCATACAACTTTAGTAAGAAGTTTGTAAATTTGCAATCACTACAGCAATCCGCAAGCAAACATGCACGCAGAAATTGCCTTACACATCAACGTCAATAACAAACAGCAGAAGATTGAAAATCAATACATTTATAACTTTTACTTAAACAAACAATTTCACTATGGTAAACAAATTATTACGCTTTTCGCTCATCAGCTTGTTGACCATGTTCTGTACCAATAGCTTTGCGCAAGCTATCAATGTGATATGGGACTTCGGCGACGAAGCGACGATGAATGCTGTAATGGCTTACAGCGGAACAACGGAAGCAGGAACCGTAACGAATAATGGTCTTACCCTGACCATCGAAGCTAACGGAGCCACATTCCGCAACAATGGCAACAACATCCAGGTAAGAAATGGTGCCGTCTTCAAGGTGCCTGTACAGAGTACCGCTGACCAAGTGTCTGTCAGTGGCTATCCTGGCTACTCCAAGTTCTCCATTGGAAACTCCACCGAGGCACTGACGGGAGACCAGACGTACACCGCCAAAGCCATTGACGTGAAGAACGGCTATGTCGCCGTCACCTCTTTAGATGACAACAACTACTATTACAGCATCTCTGTTGTCCAGCAGCCCAAACCTGCTCCCATCAAATTAGTGGACGAGGCAGCTACCGCTACCTTCCCCTTCGACTTGGGTACAGACGGACAGAAGGCGACCTTCAGCACGGGCGACGCTGACTACTTCGTCAACAGCAAGGTGACCTATGGCAGCAACCTTAAGATTCTTGACAGCTACACCGTTGGCGGTATCACGGAAACTCGCTTCCAGCCCACTGCACAGAACGATCCTCCTACAGAGGTTGAAGCTATCCGCTTCCTGATTCAACCCAAGGCAGGCTTTGCACTCACACCTTCCAAGGTGTCATTCACCACAACCCGCTACGGCACTGACAACGGACTACTTGACATCTATTGGCAGAACCCTGACGGTACGACTGTCGAACTGGCAAAAGGTGTCAAACCAGCTCGCAACAGTGAGACAACGCCATATACCAACTTGTCATACGACATCACGGGAGCTACCGCTGGTGAAGGTGGTTGCGGCTTGCTCGTCTATCTGTACCACCTGCAGAATGGCAAGCAAATCGGTTTCTCAAACATCAAGATTGAAGGTACACTCAACGGTGAAGAGAAGGAAGTTCCTATCCTCGGTAGCTTCACGGCCAACGGTGTCAACTACATTGCCGACAACATCTTCTCTGCCGATGGCAGCAACTATGTCGGTGAGATAGAAGTTTCCAAGACGGAAACCATGATCAGTGCCGAGAACCCGCTCACCAACATCGAGGCTGTTCAGGGCGACCTGGGTGAAATCACCTACGAGGGCGACGCCACCAAGTGTACGGTAACTATCCCCATGATTGCTACTGATGTTTCACTGAACTATATCTTGAATGTCGTTCAGAAGCCTGACTATACGCTGACCTATTACAGCACCGACGGCTCTGTGGTAGGCACCCAACTCGTTGAGAAGGATGCCGCTATCAGTGAGTTTACCTATGACTACTCTGTAGCACCGGCTGAAGAAGGCTACAAGGTGCGCGGATGGTATGAGAAGATCAGCGGTGGAAGGAAATACAAGGTTTCCGACATCATCACCAAAGACATCAAGCTCTTTGCCTATGCAACGGAGATTGAGGAGTCCAGCCCGTTCAAGAAGTACAACTACAAGCTGACCGATGCCGACTTTGAACCGGCAGACCACGAGGCTTTCAATCCTACAGGAAAAGCATACTTCCATGACAACACCCACGGATGGGCATTCAAGAACGGCGACACCATCGAACTGCTCGTCGGCACAAAGGCTGACATCTTCGTGACCGTCTGCAGGTATGGTGCTAAAGACGGTATCATTGAGTACTATAATGGAAAGGACGAAAAGCTGGGTGAGGTCCCTGCTTATGTAGATGGAACTGACGGCGTTGTACAAGTCATCAACTACGAGGGTGAAGCTGGCAAGCTTGTCCTGAAATTCGTATCCGGTGGTGAGAACTATGTGCACAATGTGAAGATTGTGAACAACGCCGAAACCAACTATGAGGCAGAAGGACAGTGGTACAAGGTGAAGGCTGGCGACGCCAGCAGCTTGCTTGATGTCATCGATGCCGTCAACGGCAAGAACAGTGCTGCCGACGCTGAGCGCGCTTTCGTCTTCCTGCCCAACGGCACTTACGACTTAGGCTATACCGTACTGACCAGCATCAGCGGTAACAACATCTCGTTCATCGGTGAAAGCCAGAATGGTGTCATCATCAAGAACAAGGCTGAAAAAGAAGACGAAGGTATCGGTACGACAGCAACGTTTGTCAACACCGGTAAGAACATCTACTTCCAAGACCTTACGCTGAAGAACGAACTCGACTACTACGGTGCACAAGCAGCTGGCCAGGCAGGAGGACGTGCCGTCTGCTTGCAGGACAAGGGAACGAACACCATCTGCAAGAACGTCTCTCTCCTCTCCTATCAGGACACCTATTACAGCAACAACAACGACATGAAGGCTTACTGGGAAACTTCTGACATCCACGGAACCGTTGACTTCATCTGCGGCGGCGGTGACATTCGTTTCCAGGATTGTACGCTCTCACTGGAGAAGCGTAACGCCGACGGATCTGGCGGCAGAACCATCACGGCAGCTACGACAACCACCAACTTCGGCTATGTCTTCGACGGCTGTAAGGTTGTTGACTTGGCAGCAGGTGCATCGAAGGCTGACTGGAACTTCAGCCGTACATGGCAGAACCAGCCCATCGTCATCTTCCTGAACACCACACTCGACAGCTATGCAGAGAAGAGCATCGTTGCCAAGCGGTGGACGGAGAAAGGTATGAACGGCACCAATCCGAAACAGTTCGGCGAATACAACACCGTGAACGAAGCTGGTAATAACATCACTCCGGCATCCAACACCATTGTCTCTCACGACAAGAACTCTTATGAGACGGTGCTCACCGCTGAGGGAGCTGCCAACTACACCTACGAGAAGATGTTCACCGACTGGAATCCGGCTGAACTGGCTGCACAGGCTGCTGCTCCCGCCAACGGCAAGCAGGAAGGCGACATCATCTCATGGGATGCTGTGGAAGGTGCTACAACCTATCTCGTAGAGAAGGACGGTGAGTTCCTCACACTGACCAACGAGACATCGCTCAACGTAGCTGCACTCAGCTCGACTCCGTTTGCAAGAGCTACTGGTGCAAAGGCACAGACCACAGACGCTGCTCCTGTCTACAGCGTACGCGCTGCCAACAGTCGCGGTGGATTCGGTGAGGCTACACTCATCGGCGAAAGCACAGCCATTGCCGAGGTGAACGCCTCCGGCAACAACGTTGCCAAGACCGAGTACTACAACCTCGCCGGTGCCCGCGTCACCAAGAACTTTCAAGGCGCAGCCATCCAGGTTCAGAAACTGAACAACGGACAGAGCGTTGCCAAGAAAGTGATACTGAAGTAGTTCATAGTGCATAGTAAATAGTGCAATCGGGCGGGAACAAATTGTTTCCGCCCGATTCTTTCATCACAAACAACATTTATTCCATGAAAAAGTTTATGTGTTCAAAAAAACTTTGTAACTTTGCAGTAGTATAACTACACCCAGTTAAAGTCAAAACATTATGGCAACTGCAATAGAACATATCTCATTAGAGGTTCCTTCTTTGGAGGTTTCTTTTCTACGCACACTATCCAAGAAAATGGGTTGGACCATGAGACGTCAACGTAAAAGTGGACTTCAAAAGGCTTTGGACGACGTGAAAGCAGGTCACGTGTACGAGGCCAAAGACGTTGATGACTTAATGAAACAACTAAACACATGAAATACACCATCCTATATTCCGGACGATTTAAAAAGTCATACAAGCTATGTAAACGTCGCGGATTGAACGTCAAGAACCTTGAAACAGTATTAAGGTTGCTGGCTGAAACGGGAACACTTCCTGCCAAATATCGCCCGCATATATTACATTCTTCACTCATCATTCATCATTCTCCCCTTCCTTCCTTTTTTCTCTTTAAAAAATGATTTCCCACCTTAATTATTTGCACATTTTGAAAAATCTGTTTACTTTTGCAGAATGGAAACCAAATATTCACTAATCTAATAATAATTATTATGTCGAAAAACCTAAAGAACATTGTTCGAATGGCGCTACTTTTCGTGTTCCTGCTCACAGCAGGATCCGCATCAGCGCAGCAGACAATCAAGGGTACAGTCGTCGACGCGACAGGTGAACCCATTATCGGAGCTACGGTCAAGGAACCGAAGAGCAGTAATGGTGCCGTCACCGACCTCGACGGTAACTTTACCCTCAGTACTAACAGCAAGACCATCGAGGTCTCATACGTAGGTATGAAGACCAAGACGGTCAACATTCAGGGTAAGTCATCCGTGAATGTGACTCTCGAAGACGACTCACAAGGTCTGAACGAAGTTGTGGTCATCGGTTACACCACCGTGCGCAAGAGGGACTTGACCGGTGCCGTGTCGCAGGTGAGCGGAAAACAGATTGAAGACGTGCCGGTAACGAACGTCACCGAGGCACTGACCGGTAAGATGGCTGGTGTGAACATCACCACTCCGGAAGGTTCCCCAGAGGCTGACGTAAAGATTCGCGTGCGTGGTGGTGGTTCTATCTCTCAGGACAACTCACCGCTCTACATCGTTGACGGATTCGAAGTAGCTTCCATCAACGACATCGCTCCCTCCGAGATTGAGACCATCGACGTGCTGAAGGATGCTGCGTCTACCGCTATCTATGGTGCCCGCGGTGCCAATGGTGTCGTTATCGTCACCACCAAGAGCGGTAAGGAAGGTGGCGTTCAGGTGAGCATGAACGGATCTATCGGCTGGCGCAAGATGACCAAGGAAGTAAAGGTCATGGACCCCTACAACTTCGGTCTGTACCAGTATGAGCTCAGTTCATCTTCACAGTTCAACACAACGACATCTAACTATGGTTCATTCGCCGACCTCGACCTGCTGAAGGGTGTTGCAGGAACCAACTACCAGAACGAAGTCTTCGGCAGAACGGGTGTCCAGCACGCTTACGACGTCAGCGTCAGCGGCGGTTCCAAGGATTTGAAGTTCAACGTCACCTACGCCCACAACGACCAGAAGGCCATCATGTTGGGTTCCGACTACAGACGTGATAACATCAGTGCCAAGTTGAATGCAAAGATCAACAAGTGGTTGTCTATCGACTTCAAGGCTGCCTTGGCAAACGAGAAGCTCAACGGTCTCGGCTCTGGTGCCGACACCAACGAGTCTAACGCTGCCAACTCTATCGTTGCCCACACCGTTCGTTTCCAGCCGATTATGGGAACAGGTGCTGAAGACGAAGACGAAGAGAATGCTTCTTCTACCCGTGTGAACCCGCTGGAGCGTATCCTCGGAACCTACAAGCAGAAGCGCACCTTCTCGCAGACCTACAACGGAGGTTTGACATGGAAGCCGTTCAAGGGCTGGACATTCAAGACCAAGTTGCAGTATCAGTGGAAGAACATCGACACCGACCAGGTATGGCTGGGCAAGGCTGCCACCAACTCTAAGTATGGTGACTCTGGTAGCCCACAGGCTGTATTGAGCTACGATGACAGAAAGACCATCAGCAACACCAACACCATCCAGTATGACAACAAGAAACTCTTCGGCGGACGCGACCGCATGACCATCATCCTCGGTCACGAGTGGAAGAGCACGAAACAGACACAGCGCGAAAGCGTTTCTACCAAGTTCAATACGGATGCAACTGTTGACTATATCCTTGCCAACATGTCAGCAGCTGGCAACGTGAAGCCTAACTACTCTTACATCTATCCTGAGAACAACCTGCTCTCCTACTTCGGACAGGTATTGTATACCCTGAATGAGAAATACCTCTTCAACCTTACTCTCCGTACTGACGGTTCCAGTCTGTTCGGTAAAGGTCACAAGTGGGGATGGTTCCCGGCTGCACAGTTTGCATGGCGCATGAACGAGGAAGCCTTCTTGAAGGATGTGAAGTGGATTTCCAACTTGAAACTCCGTCTCTCTTACGGTACCGCTGGTAACAACCGTATTCCTTCTGGTATCCTCGGCGTACAGTACAAGATGATGGGCAACACCGGCACTCACGCTTACTTCGACGAGAAGGAGACTCCGGCACTGGAGACTGTTGCCTACCTGCACAACCCGAACCTGAAGTGGGAGACCACCGTTACCCGTAACTTCGGTATCGACTACGGTTTCTGGAGAGGACGTGTCAACGGTAGCTTAGACCTCTACTGGAACACCACGAAAGACCTGCTGATGCGTGCACGCGTACAGAGTTCTTCAGGTATGCTCTATCAGTATCAGAACTTCGGACAGACCTCTAACAAGGGTATCGAGTTCTCCGCTAACGTAGTAGCTGTAGAGAGCAAGAACTTCACCTTGAATGCAAACTTCAACATCGCTTGGAACAAGAACAAGATTGACAAGCTGACAACCGACGACCCATGGCAGAGCAGTAACTTCGCTGGTTCTACCTTCGGACAGTACAACGACTACTACCTGACAGAGGGCGGTGCTCTCGGTGAGGTATGGGGCTATAAGATGAATGGCTACTACAAGCCTGCCACCTTCGATGCTAACGGTACATTCACCGGACAGGCTGGTGACCTCCGTCTCGTAGGTACTGCATGGTATCCTGTTGATGCCAACGGTAATGCCATCAACAATGCTTCGGATTATCCTAACAAGAGCTACACCCTGACGGGTAGTGCACTCTATCCCGGTGGTCCTAAGTTCGAGGTCGACGCTAACGGTAACCCCATCAAGCAGAAGCTCGGCAACACCATTCCTTCTGTTACCGGAGGTTTCGGTATCGACGGACAGTGGCGCACCAAGTTCGGTACGTTCGACTACAACGTCTTCTGCAACTACTCTCTCGGCAACAAGATCATCAACGGTACCAAGGCTGCCAATGCGTTCTATGCAGGTTCTTCTGCTAACTACAACCTGGTATCCGACTTCAACCTGAACAACCGCTTCTCTTGGATTGACCCGACGACAGGTCTGAACCTCGGCCGTCCGAGCGACAACACCATTGGTTCTGACTACTATGCCAATCCTATCGCCATCATGAACCGTCTGGCAGAAATCAACAGCGGCAAATCCATGTACAACCCGGCAGCTGCCAGCACCATGGTCATCACCGACTATGCACTGGAGAAGGCATCCTTCCTGCGCCTGCAGAGCGTGACCGTTGGCTACACCCTTCCGAAGGCATGGGTAAAGAAGGCTTATCTTGAATCTCTCCGTATCTATTTCACTGCCCACAACCTCGCAACATGGACCAACTACAGCGGCTACGACCCAGAAGTCGACGTCAGCAAGAACCCCATGTGCCCAGGTATCGACTATGCAGCTTATCCGAAGAGCCGCTCCTACGTCATGGGTGTTAACGTAACCTTCTAATCATCATTAAAAACGAATAGAATAATGAAAAATAAGATATTAAAAACCATGTTCCTCGGCTGTGGGGTCTTTGCCTTGACAGCTTGTAGCGACTTCCTTAGCCCAGAGTCAAACTCTCTGACTGAAGACGCTAAGGTTTATGAGAACCCTGCATCAGCAGAACTGGCTGTCAACGGCATCTATGCCGACCTCTGCGGTGAGGTTTACAGCCAGCTGATGACCATCCATCAGGGTTCTGGTACCGACGTCGAACTGATCGACGGTATCGGAGCAACGGCAACAGCAGCCAGTGAGCGCGGTGCCATGAACTACAACGCTACAGCCGGCGGCTGGGCTAAGTTAGGTTCTTTGTGGGAAGCACTCTACGGCATCGTGTTGGATTGCAACCGTGTAATCGATGGAATCAACGCCAGCAAGACCTTCCTTGAGGGCAGTGATGATGAGAAGCGACAGTTAGGCAAGTTCCTGTCTGAAGCCTATACCATTCGTGCCATGGCTTACCTCGACCTGGTACGCGTCTTCGGTGATGTTCCTTTCATGGAGCATGCGTCAAAATCAGACCTCTCTAACGTCAACGTTGGAAAGACCGACCGCGATGCCATCCTTGACAACATGATTGTCAACTTGGAATGGGTTGTTGAGAATGGCTATCTGCCTTGGGTTGGTCAGGTGACCAGTGAGCATGTCAACATGGGCTATGCTGAGGCACTCTTGGCTAACATCTACATGACCCGCGCAGGCTATGCCATCCGCGAGGCTGGCGACCAGGCTGCCGGACAGCCCTACAGTGTCGACGCTAAGTTGGCTGCCGGCTATGTCAAGGCTGACTACTCTGACGATGTCTATCAGACGCTGCGTCCTTCTGATGAAGCCCGCAAGGAATATTACACCAAGGCTGCTGCACACCTGAAGAATGTCATCGACAAAGGCATCCACCGCATGAATCCTTCGTTCAAGGACGAGTGGTACAGAATCAACCAGTTGCAGCTCGACCAGACCTATTATGAGAACATGTTCGAGATTCCTATGGGCTTCGGTAATGCCGGTGAGTTAGGCTACACCGTCGGTGTACGTCTGAACGACAGCAAGAAGAAGATGAACAAGATTACCGACTATGGCTATACCAACTCTTCTGGTAAGCTGAAGACCACTGCCGTGCAGCTCTACTCTTACGCTGCCCACGACCAGCGTCGCGACGTTACCTGTGTCAACTACGAAATCGTTGACATCGACCGCTCTGTAACTACTGACGGCGGCACTTGGACAACGGCTGAAACCTTCCTGAGCAACAAACCGTTCGGTCTCTACATCGGCAAGTGGGACGTTCGCAAGATGTCTGACCGTTGGAGAAACCAGAACATCACTGCTACTGCCAAGTTCGGTTATGGTATCAACCCCGTCCGCATGCGCTATCCGCAGGTTCTGCTCTGGTATGCTGAGTGTCTGAACGAGCTCAACGACGGACCTACCGCCGAGGCTAAGCAATATCTGAAGGACGTACACGCACGTGCATACTATGGTGACGAGGGCAACACGGAGCTGGCCAACTTCAACAGCTACATTGATGCCATCAGCGACAAGGATGCTTTCCTGGATGCTATCTGCGAGGAGAACAAACTGGAATTCTGCGGCGAAGGCTTCCGCAAGTGGGACCTCATCCGCTGGAACAAGCTGCACCAGGCTATCTGGAAGGCTAAGACAACGTATGTAAGCTGGAAGGACAAAGACTACTTCCAGGAGAAGATTTACTGGAAGTACACCGATGACACCGAGAAGAAGATTGACGATGCTTCCATCACATGGTATGGTACCACCGATGTATGGCCAGGAACCATGAGTACGGTGAAGATGAGCAAGAAGACCGCTGTTGACAACGAATGGCTCGACGCCAACGGCTACCGCTCACCGAAGGGCGTGCTCTATCCCGGACAAGGTGCTGAAGGAAAGGGCCTCAACGGTTGCAGCTACAACAAGGGTGCTTTCGGACAGGATCCGTCATCACTGTTGGTTGACCTGCCTTCTATCTGTGGCGGCCTCGTGGGTACGCAGATGCCTACTGCCAGCGGAAAGTGCAACGATACCGGCGTTACGGTGAAGAACCGCTACCTGATGCCTATCTACACCAACGTCATCAACTCATCCAATGGTCGTCTGTATAATTCTTATGGATACTAATTTTAATCAATGAACAACAATGAAAAAGATTAATCAATATATCATTGCAGCAGCCATCCCCCTCCTGGGGATGCTGGCTGCCTGCACAGACGGAAACGACTGGACGGTAGACAACTCTGCCTCACGCCAGCGCACTCCGGACGGGCTGGAAGCTGAAATTGATTCGGCAACCCTGAACATGGAACTGAAATGGAACAAGGCCTCCGGAGCTACCGGCTATGAGGTACAGGTGAGCGAAACACCGCTGATGGCAGGTATCGATGAAACTGAAGGCATCGCTACGTTCACTACCGATGCCAGCCCGATGACCATCGACCGCATCAACGACAAGATTGAGATTAAGGAGAACACCACATACTATGTCCGCGTACGCGCTATTCAAGCAGGCAAGAACCCAAGTAAGTGGGCTACTGACGACATCGCAAGCGGTACCTATAAGGTGCAGTCTCCTGCCACCTTGTGGATTGATGACACGGGTGTAGGCGAGAAAGACCTCACCATGCAATGGATCAAGACGAAGTATGCCACCCCGACAACCATCGTCAACCAGAACACAGGTGAAAGCCACGAGATTACTGACGAAGAGAAGGAAGCCCTCAGCTATAAGGCTACTGGCTTGCAGGACGGTGTGGAATATACCTTCACCTTGCTTGACGAGAACGGTAACCAGATTGGTAAGACAACCAAGGCTACAGAAAAGGCTCCGAACATGGATTGGGCAATGTCTGTCATGGATCTCTCTACATGGGTTAAGGGTGGTACCACTTACCTCACTGACGGTAAATTCACTGTAGAAATGAACGACCACGGTGGCAAGTTCAAGGGTGAGTTTAAGGATATCCGCATGATCAGTCCGCTCAACGAAACCGGCGAGAAACTCAGTTTCTACAGATTCAACACCAATACCAAGGAGTTCTATTCTATTGATGACTGGGATCCTGAAACGAGCCAGTTTGATCCGAACAAGTCTAAGGAATACATCAAGCTGACGATTCCTGCAAAGGGACGTCTCTATGTTTATGCATACACTGGAACAGCCGGACGTACGATGGTTGTAGCAAAGAGGGATATCAACCCGACAACCAATGAGATGACTGAAGAAAAGATCTTCGACAAAGCATTGGATAGCAACTTGAAGGACAATGCTCCTGAAGGCGATGCTGTGAAGTACGAGAAGATATACATCACTGAAGCTGGTGACTACTATGTCAGCAGCCCAAATGGAGCTATCTATATCTACGGCTTCATCTTCGTTCCCGACGAGGAGATTAAACAAGATCCCATTGATGTGATCAATTAAGGAACCATTCAACCTCTATATCAAGAAGGAGTGCCGTGCGGCACTCCTTCTTTCATGGTAAGCATAAGTAGAAAATGCCTAAGCGATAGAAATGTCACTATCGTCACCGACCAACATTTTCCTCCCTTTCATTTGCAGGTTAAGAAATTAGTTGTATATTTGCAGATGGAAAATAACTAAGAAATTAAAGAATATGAAAAGATTATCCCTTTTAGTGTATCTCGTCTCCGCCGTGCTCTTCGTAGCCTGCGGCGGTGGTGACGACAGTGGCTCCGGCGGTGGCGGCGGAGGCTCCACAGGTAACTTACCCGTAAAAACGAAGGCACGCGATCTGGCGTTCCCCGGTGCCGACGGTGGTGCCAGCAAGATTACAGGCGGTGCCGAAGGTAGCGTGTATATCGTCAACAGCCTGGCCGACGACGGCAGTCAGGGAACGTTACGTGCAGCCTTGCAAAGCGGCAACCGGTTCATCGTCTTCGCCGTCGGCGGACAGATTAACCTGAATCAGAAGTTAGAGATCAAAGCATCGAACATCACGATTGCCGGACAGAGTGCTCCCGGTGGCGGCATCACGGTTGCCGGCTATCCTGTCTACATCAGTGGCGACAACGTCATCATCCGCTACATGCGCTTCCGCATGGGTGATCAAAATGGAGGCAAAGCTAACTTTGATCCAGAAGACGGCGACGCTCTTGGTGGAAAGGACTGCAAGAATGTGCTCATCGACCACTGCTCCATCTCTTGGAGTACCGACGAATGTGCCTCGTTCTCACGCATCACCAACTTCACCATGCAGTACTGCATAATCTCTGAAAGTCTAAAGAAATCTACCCACGTAAAGGGTAACCACGGCTACGGTGGCATCTGGGGCGGTGTCAATGCGTCCTACCACCACAACCTGCTTGCCTGCCACGATTCCCGTAACCCGCGCTTCGACCACGGCTATGTGGCACGAGCTTTCGGCGGACCCATTGACTATGTGAACAACGTGGTCTACGGATGGGGCGGCAACTCTACATACGGCGGCGAGACAGGCAACACCAATGTCTTCCATATCAACATGCAGAACAACTACTATAAGCCGGCTTCCTACTCTTCGCACAAGGACCGACTGATAGAAATCACGACGATGTGCGGCAACTGTACCAACAACATTGCTCCCTGCGAGTGTACGCCCGCCCAGCTCTACATCAACGGCAATCAGGTCAACAACGTGAGCAACAAAGACTGGGACGGTGTTGATTGGGGTAAGACGACGAAAGCCAACAATACCACTTACACCGACAGCCGTTCCAATGAAACCCTGCTCAGCATGTCTAAGCTCAACAGCCGCTGGACAACAGGCTTGACGAAACTCACCTTCACAGAGAGTGCTACGAACGCCTACAACAGCGTATTGAACTGTGCCGGTGCCTCACTGATTCGCGATGGCGTTGACAATCGTGTCATCAACAATGTCCGTAATGGTTCTGGTAGTTTGATCAACTCACAGAGCGATGTCGGTGGTTACCCAGCCCTTGCTCCTGGAACGGCTCTGACCGACACCGACAAAGATGGTATGCCGGACAATTGGGAGATTGCCGAGATGCAGAAACTTGGTGTTACGGGTAAAGCCGTCAGCGAGTTCAAGCCCAATGCTTACAACATCACGGGCAAATACACCAATCTGGAAGTGTATATGAACGAACTGGTAATGGAAACCTTCCCCGGTGGTGCTAATGCTACGGCTACACGATAACCCCTGATCATCACTACTATAAGGCTCACCATAAAAACGGGTGAGCCTTTTTTTTCTTTTTCCTCTCATTTCGCCAATAATTCCACCCTTAATTCTGCCTTTTCTTCATACCTTTGCGCCAGAAAACCTAAATGGAAGATTACATATGAAGAAGAAAATGATGATGATGGGACTGATGCTATTAGGGTGGCTCAGCCTGAGTGCACAACAAAAGACACCGGCATTTCCCGGAGCCGAAGGCTTCGGCATGTATACCACTGGCGGTCGTGGTGGCAAGGTTTATCACGTAACAACAATTGAGGACAACGAGCAACCGGGTTCTCTCCGTCATGCCTTGAACCAGAAAGGACCGCGAACGATTGTGTTCGATGTGTCGGGAACCATCCACCTGACCTCAGAGCTGAAGGTCAAGAACGGCGACGTGACCATTGCCGGACAGACGGCACCCGGCGACGGCATCTGCATTGCCGACCATCCGTTTGTCATCTCCTGCGACAACATCATCATCCGCTACATGCGCTTCCGCTTAGGCAACAAGTTCATTGCCGACCATGAGGGCGACGGTCTCGGCTCGATGGACCACGACAACATCATCGTGGACCACTGCTCCGTCAGCTGGAGCATCGACGAATGCCTGTCGGTCTATGGCGGAAAGAACATCACCGTACAGTGGTGCATCGCCTCTCAGAGTCTCCGCAACTCAGGACATGCCAAGGGCAGCCACGGCTATGGCGGCAACTGGGGCGGCAGCGGTGCCTCCTACCACCACAACCTGCTGGCTCACCACGACTCACGCTGCCCACGCTTAGGTCCGCGTGTAGGCACGCAGACCGATGAACGTGTAGACATCCGCAACAACGTGTTCTACAACTGGGGCGGCAACGGCTGCTACGGCGGCGAAGGTCAGAACGTGAACATCGTCAACAACTACTACAAGCCCGGTCCCGGCACCAAGAAGCGTGGTGAACGTATAGCCACACGCATTGCCCAGATTAACATAAGAACAACCCAATACACCCACCACGACACCGACAGCCCCAACAAGTGGGACGTGATGTGGCACCGTTGGGGCAAGTACTTCATCGACGGCAACATCAATGCCAGCTATGGCGACGTGACGGATGACAACTGGAACGAAGGCGTCTACCCGCAGATAGACAACGAGAAGTGCGACGGCACCTTCACCCAAGAGACCAAAGACACCATCCGACTCTCACAGCCTATCCCTTATCCTACCACTACCACTCACGATGCCAAGACCGCTTACGAGCGCGTACTCGCCTATGCCGGTGCCAGCCTGCACCGCGACTGGGTTGACGAACTGATGGTCTCAGACACCCGGAAGGGTGTTGCCAGCCACACAGGTGTGCTGAAAGACAAGAAAGGACGTAACAATATCCCCGGAATCATCGACTCTCAGGAAGACAACAAGCCTGACGATGCCGGTGCTGACTGGCAGGCATGGCCTGTACTGAAGAGCGAACCTGCACCGAAAGACACTGACGGCGACGGAATGCCCGACGCATGGGAGACAGCCAACGGACTGAACCCGAACGATGTAGCCGACGGGAACAAGACCGACAAAGAGGGATATACCAATCTGGAACGCTACCTGAACTCTATCGTAGCCGACATCACAACTCAACAGAACCTGAAATGATGAAAACAGTATTTGCATCGCTGCTCATGCTTCTCACAGGCATGCATGCTGCGGCACAGACACCGGCATTCCCTGGTGCAGAGGGCTTCGGACGCTATACCACAGGCGGACGCGGCGGAACAGTCTACCACGTGACAACCCTGGCTGACAACAGCCAGCAAGGTTCCTTCCGATACGCTTGCGAACGTAGCGGTCGCCGCACCGTCGTCTTCGACGTTTCGGGAACCATCCATCTGCAAAGGGAACTCGCCATCAAGGGAGATGTCACCATTGCCGGACAGACGGCACCCGGTGACGGCATCTGCGTTGCCGACTACCCCGTGACACTCTCTGGCAACAACGTCATCATCCGCTACCTGCGCTTCCGCCTCGGCAACAAGAATGTAAGCAAGCACGAAGGCGACGGCTTCGGCTCGATGGACCATAACAACATCATCATTGACCACTGCTCGGTCAGCTGGAGCATCGACGAATGTCTGTCGGTCTATGGCGGACAGAACCTCACCGTGCAATGGTGCATCGCCGCGCAGAGCCTGAAGAATGCCGGACACAGCAAGGGCAGCCACGGCTACGGCGGCAACTGGGGCGGCTACAAGGCTTCGTACCACCACAACCTCATTGCCCACAACGAGAGCCGCACGCCGCGTCTGGGTCCGCGCCCCGGCACACAGCAACATGAACACATGGACATGCGCAACAACGTCATCTACAACTGGGCTGGCGAAGGTTGCTACGGCGGTGAGGGCATGAACGTAAACATCGTGAACAACTACTACAAGCCCGGTCCGGCAACCATCAAGAAGGTCAACGAAAACAATAGCGACCTCATCGGCAAGCGCATCGCCAAGATCGGCATCCGCACCACTGCCTATACCAAACACGACACATCGAAACCCAACGAATGGGACGTGATGTGGCACAAATGGGGAACATTCTATGTGGACGGCAACTACAACAGCCAGTATCAAGACGTGACAGCCGACAACTGGAGCAACGGCATATACAACCAGATCAGCAATGATGCCAGCGTAGACTATACCTTTACCGACCAAGTGAAGCAGGACATGAGGCTGAGCCTGCCACTGAACTACGAAAGTGTGACGACCCACAGCGCACAGACGGCATACGAGCGCGTGCTCGACTATGCCGGTGCCAGCCTGCACCGTGACGCTCTGGACGACATCATCGTGGCTGACACCCGCAACGGTGTTGCCACCGCTACAGGCAGCGGCAATCTCAGCGGCATCATCAACACGCAGGGCGATGTCTCCGGCTACATCACGGGCAGCGACAGCCCGTGGCCCACGCTCAACAGCCAGCCGATGGCAACAGACACTGACGGTGACGGCATGCCCGACACATGGGAAGACAGTCACGGACTGAAGAAGAACGATGGCAGCGACGGCAAGACCGTCACTACCGGCGGCTATACCCATCTGGAGATATACCTCAACTCACTGGTAGAAAACATCACCACGGCACAGAATGCCGACGGCATCGCCATGAGCGGACAGCAAGTCTTCGTCACCAACGGGATAGAAAGCCACACCATCGCCCCCTCTCCTACCAGTCGTGAACGTTATTGCTACTCGCTTACCGGTCAGAGAGTGGACAACAACTACAGAGGAATTGTCATCAGAAACGGCAGAAAATTCGTCATCAAATGATAGAAAACAAATAATTTCAAACCTAATCAAAATGAAGAAGAGAACATTATCACTATTCGCAGCCGCCTTATTGCTCGGCGGCAACCTCATGGCACAAGACCTGGAGAAGTATCCGTGGTTGGACAAGTCGAAATCATTCCACGAACGTGCGGTACTATTGGTCAAGGAGCTCACCCTTCGTGAGAAAGTCGATCAGTTGGGAAACAATGTCAGCGAAGCCATCAAGCGCGACGGCGTTGTTATCGTCCCCTCCTATCAGTATTGGAACGAAGCACTCCACGGCGTTGCCCGTTCGGGTGCCGCCACCAGCTTCCCTGAGTCGAAAGGTATGTCCTGCACCTGGAATCCGCAATTGGTGTTCGACTGTGCCAATGCCATTTCCGATGAAGCCCGATGGTATCACGTCAACAAGGGCAAGGGACTCAACTACTGGAGTCCCACCATCAACATGGCTCGTGACCCACGATGGGGACGTGAAGAAGAGAACTACGGTGAAGACCCGTTCCTTGCCGGCACACTGGGTGTACAGTTCATCAAGGGCTTCCAAGGTGAGATTACCCCAGAGACACCTTATTATAAATTAGTAGCAACAGCCAAGCACTTTGCTGCCAACAACTATGAGCGCGGCAGGCAGTCTACCACCTCGTTCGTTACAGAGAAGAACATGCGAGAATACTACCTGCCAGCCTTCAAGATGTGTGTCGAGCAGGCTGACGTGAAGAGCATCATGGCAGCCTACAACGCCCTTTCTACCAACAAAGACGAGAAGGATGCCAACAACAAGGGCTATGCCAATGCTCACGGCGGTCTGCCTTGTGCCGGAAACAAGATGCTGCTCACCGACATCCTGCGCAAGGAGTGGGGCTTCTCCGGCTATGTCACCAGCGACTGTGCAGGTGTGGCATGCATCCACCGTGCTACCAAGCACTTGTATTTCGGTCCCTATACAGCCGGAAACATCAACACCAACAAGGAGTTTGATGCTATTCACAACCCATACGGCAGTGCCACTCCAGAGGAAATTATGATGGAAGCACGGTCAGCATCGCTTGCCATCAAGGCCGGTCTGGACACCAACTGCGAGTTCATGAGCCAATCATCGGTATTGCAACGTGCTGCCGTCAATGCCGCAACTCCTGAGTTCCAAGCCCAAGAGCAGGCAGCACCCAACGGTCTGAAGTATGTCACCCTCACCGAAGAGGACATCGACCAGGCTGTTATCCGAGTCCTGGAGACCCGCTTTGCCTTGGGAGAGTTCGACAACTATGTCTATCCCGTAGACAACACTTTGGAGAGTGAAGCCAACCAAGCCTTGGCATTGAAGGCAGCCCAGGAGAGTATCGTGCTGATGAAGAACGAGAAAGCTACCGAGAGCGATGCCGCTCCGCTGCTGCCCATCAGCGCCGACAAGAAAGTTGCCCTCATCGGTCCCTACGCCAACCAGATCATGCTGGGCGACTACAGCGGCACTCCGACCTACACCACCACCCCCTTCGAGGCTTTCAGCAAGAAGATGAACTTCGAGCCTAAGAAAGACACCTACAACTTCCTGGACTACAACAGCTTCTATGCCAAACGCGGTGAAACGAAGTTCCGCGACGGCGACCACATAGGCAACACCAGCAACGGCGACTGGATAGTCTTCGACGAGATAGACTTCGGCGAGGGATGCACCAACTTCACCTGTCTGGCTGCCACCCGCCTCACCAAGAGCGGCGATGTCGTAGACGGCAGCAAGTCGGGCATCGGACACATCGACTTCTATCTTGACGATGCCACAACCCCGTCGCTCACCGTCAGCAATGCCGACATTGCTGCTGGCAACTGGACTACCTATAAGGAAATCAGTCAGGATATCGACAAGACTGTCTTCCAAGGCAAGCACAAGGTGACCATCCGCTTTGTCGCTGATGCAGGCATGAACTACGCCGGCAACTGGAAGACCTTCAGCTTCTTCAATCCCGAATCACGCCCTCTGGAAGAACAGGGACCGCTCTATATGGTAGAGACGTCAACATCGGTCAACGAGGTGGCAACAACAGAGATGATCAACCGTGCCAAGGCTGTTGCCCAGAAAGCCGACGTAGTGGTCTTCATTGGCGGCACCGACTACAGCAAACCCGATGACCATGCCACTGGTACCGAAGGCCACGACCGCTGGAAGATTACGCTCCCCGGCAACCAGGAAGAGGTGCTGAAGGCCGTCAAGGAGGTCAACCCCAACGTCGTACTCGTCCTGGAGAGCGGCTCCTCGCTCGACATCACATGGGCAAAAGCCAACATCCCTGCCATCATTGAGGCATGGTATGGCGGTCAGGCACAGGGACAAGCCATCTGCGACGCCATCTATGGCGACATCAACCCCGGTGGCAAGCTCACCTCTACATGGTATAACAGCGTTGAGGAACTGCCATCAGCCAACAGCAATGCACAAAACTACTCCAGCTTCGGACGCGAAGGCATGATGGAATACAACATCGACGACTGGGGCTACACCTATATGTATTATGGCAAGGGAAAGAAAAATCCCTGTCAGGCGGCAAAGCCCATGTACCCCTTCGGCTACGGACTGAGCTATACCACTTTCAGCTATGGCGGTTTCAACATTCCCGACAACTTCAACATCGGACAGACGAAAGACGTAACGCTGACAGTAACGAACACGGGAACGCGCCCTGGAGATGAAGTCATCCAGGTCTATGCCTCCTTCCCAGGCTCCACCGTCGGCCGCCCCATCAAGAAACTCGTCGGCTTCCAGCGAGTCACCGTTCCTGCCGGTGAGACTGTAGCGGTAACGATACCCGTTTCTCACGAGAACTTCTCCTACTTCGACGAGACCACCCACACCTTCCGCACCGAGAGTGCTGCAGAGTTGCAGGTCGCCACGTCAAGTGCCGACGAAGACGTGAAGTACAAGCAGCAGGTTGTCACCGAAGCCGGCACGGTAGGCGAGACGTATATCTCGACACACATCGACGAGATACCGGCAGTCAGCGGGCAACAGCTGCGCAAGTCCGACCACATCTACAACGTCATGGGAGCCTATGTCGGTCCTGCCAGTTGCTTCGACCGCCTGCCCAGAGGTGTATATGTGCTGAACGGAGTCAAGTATATTAAGAAGTAAGGCCCTTCCCAACCCTAGGCCCTCCCCAACCCTCCCTAAAGGGAGGGCTTTTTCTTTTGTAGTCCTTACGAATAAAATAAACCCTCCCTAAAGGGAGGGCTTTTTTGTAGTCCTTACTCATCAATACCCCCTCCCTTTAGGGAGGGTTGGGAAGGGCCTAATTGCCTTTCTCCTTTCTAAACTCGCTTGGCGTAAACCCTGTTTCCTTCTTGAAGCACTTGCTGAAGTACTTCGGGTCGGAGAAGCCGACGGCATAGGCTATCTGCGAGAAGTTCTGTGTGGAGTTGACGATAAGGTACTCGGCATGCTGTATGCGCAGATGGCGCAGGAAGTCGACAGGTGTCATGCCGACGATACTCTTCAGCTTGCCGTAGAAAGCCGAGCGTCCCAGGTTGACAGCATCAGCAAGGTCCTCTATGCGCAGGTCTGCATCGCCGATGTTCTCCTCGATAAAGTTCATGAGGCGGCTCATCATCTCCTCGTCAGGATTGACGATCTCAGGCGTCTCCAGCCTATACACCTTCTTCTCCGCCGGCTCAGCCTCCACAGCCGTTGCCTGCTGAGCGTCCTGCTCCAGCTTCTTGGCATCCAGCTCCTCACGATACTGCCGCAACAGGTTCTCCATGCGCTGCTCTCGCTCCTGCTGCTGCTGCCGGTATTGCAGGTAGGTGACCACACCCCATGTGGCGAGTCCTATCACCGTGAGCAACAGCAACAACCTCACCCATCCACGCTCCAGCCATGTCGGTTCCACGTCTATGATGATGGTGGTCTCGTTGTCTACCCACACACCGTCACAGTTGGTACTCCTGACCACCAGCGTGTGCCTGCCGGGGGTCAGGTCGCTAAAAGCTATCTGCGGCGTGCGCCCTAAGTAGTTCCACTGTCCTTCCTCCTCGTCCATGCGGTAGGCATACTGCAACAGCGCATTGTCTTCATAGTCCAGCGCTGCGAAGTTGAGCGTCAGGCTGCGCTGGTGCGGTTCTATCGTCAGCTCGTCACAATGCAGTACGGGCTGCACCTGCTGTTCGCCCTGATACTTCACGCCAGTAAACACAATCTTCGGCGAGAAGTTGCTCTTCTTCATGCTTCGCGGCTGAATGGCAAGGCTGCCGCCGACTACCGCCAGCACCACCTCGCCCGTCGTAGTGTTCAGAGTGGGCTGAGCCTCAGAGAACCTGATGAGCTCGCCCAGCTCGTTTGAGCCAAATGTTTCCACCCTGCCCGTCTTACGGTCATAGCGGTCTATGCTGCTCTCGCGTACCACCCACACGCTGCCGTCCTTGTCCTCGACGAGCGACTGTGGCAGGCTCTGTTGTCCGGCAAGAGGCTCGACGGTCTTCATGCGCAAGCCGTCCCTCAGCAGGCTACCACCTGCCATCTGCACGCCACCGCCCTGTGTGACCACCATCAGCGAGTCGTCTTTCAGCCGCAACACCTGCAACACGTCTACCGTCTTCAGGCTCTCGTCGTCGTCCTTGACATGGCGGGTGACGTAGGTTTTCAGAGGGAAAGCCGTCCCCTGCCCTCCCTGAAGGGAGGACGCATCCGTCAGTGAGGCGCGAGGAGAGAGTGGTTGGCAGACCAGCAGCCCGGCGGTCGTCGACAGAATCATGTTGCCCTTGCCGTCGTGGGTGATGCGTCGCACCTGCCGGAACTCCTCCATCGGATAACCCTTCATGCCGTTCTGCGGACTGACGAAGCTGAAGGTGCCATCCCCGGCGGCTACTGCTATGTTGGGACCTCCACCATAGGTCGCAATCCACACGCGCCCCTGCGGGTCTTCGTCGAAGCCGTATACCTCGTCGTGGCTCAACGACGCAGCCTCCGGACCGTGCCGGTAGTGAGCCATGCGCCCGTCAGGGGTCCTAACGTATATGCCGTCACCCTTCGTACCTATCCACAGCCTGCCGCGGCTGTCCTCGAAAAGCGCATAGACACGGTTCGACAACCTCACGGGTGACGGTTGCAGTCCACCGCCTGCCGTCAGCCATCCCACGACGCGCCCTTCAGCACCTACAACCGCCACCTCACCGGTAAACATGCCTACCCACGTGCGTCCCTGCCTGTCGACACACACCGCACGCGCCTCCTGGTTGGGCACCACCTGCGACTGCACAAAGCGATGCTTCATGAAGTTCACCAGCGTCAGTGCCCTCATGCCGGTGAACCAGAGGTTGTCCTGACGGTCGGTCATGAACTTGGCTATCGTCGCCAGGTCGGTCGTCGGCGTTCCCGTCTGCTGCTCCCAGAGGCTCATACCGTAGGGCGATGCCAGGATGTAGGGCACCAGGCGCCCTGCCTGCTCGTCGTAGTAGGCAAAGGTGCCGCCAGTGGGTATCAGCCACACCGTGCCGAACTTGTCCTGATGGAACACGGGCACCTCGCTCGTCGTTGCCAACAGCGAGCTGACCACGGGCACCGTCATCAGCCGTTGCGTCCAGTCGGCGGTGTTGACAAGGGTGACTCCCTGTGCGTCGGTGAACACCCACAGCCGTTGCTGGCGGTCAGCGAAGACGGTCTTCACCTCGTGCGGCATGCCAGCCAGCGTGCATGTCACGCTGCCGCCCTGCGTCCCTTGCAGGGTGATGACCACGATGCCGGCGTCGGTGGCTGCCACGGCACGGCGGTCGTCGAGCCTCACCAGCGCGTTGATGCGGCTCACGCCCTGCGGCATGCGCACCATCCTGTCGCCGCGCCAGCCCTCCTGCCACAGCCCTACCTCTCCGCCGGGCGTTGCCAGCACCACCGTCCTGCCCAGCTGCACCATGTAGTCGTAGGGCTTCGTCGAGTCGAAGCTGCGCCCCACGATGGTGGCGCCGCCGTCGGTGAACACCCATTCCCTGCCGTCGTCATCGAGCAGCACCTTGTGAATGGTCTTATGCTTAAACGGCTTGTCCTTCGGCAGGTAGGCGGTGATGCCCCTGCCCTCCCTCACCAGGCTGTCGTCGACGCAGAAGTTGGCAACACCGTCACGGCTCACCACCCACGAGTGGCCGTTGCCGAGGGTGTAGATGGCACGCACGTGGACCTCCTCGCCACAGAGCTGCGCCAGCTGTTCGCCCACGTCCCTGTAGCGGCAGTCGCGCGTGTCGAAGAGGTACAGGTGGTTGTCGTAGGAGATACACCACAGGTCGTTCCTCGTCGTGGGGCGCAGGCTGTGCATGCGTACCGTGCTCAGTTGTGCACCCTGGTCGTGTCCGTTGATGCCCGTGCCGCCGCGGAAGGTCATGAAGTTGTAACCGTCGAAACAGCACAGCCCGTTCCATGTTGCCAGCCATATCAGGTCGTCGTCCGTCTGGGCGAAGCCCGAAATGGTGTTCGCCGCCAGTCCGTCGCGGATGGTGAAGGTGCGGACGCGGCACGACGGTTGCGCCGCCATGCTCATCGCACACAAAAGCAATATCACAAGTAGCAAGGTCTGTTTCGTTTTCATCGTCTCTTTCAGCACAATAGGTTTTGTTTTCGGTCAGAAGTTCTGCGGGTCTCCCCGCCGTTTCAGCTGCAAAGATAAGAAAAAGAAAACAAAAGAGAGAACGTGGAGAAAAAAAACTCCTTGCCGCAGACATAGAGGCGGCAAGGAGAAAACTCAAAGACATAGAAAAACCTCCAGATGCACGGTGATGAGCATCTGGAGGTTTTGGTATGCGATGACTGCATCAAGCAGGTGTTGCCCCTACTCTTTCTCAGCAGCCTTCTTGGTTGTCTTCTTGGCAGCAGGCTTCTTTTCGGTCTTAGCCTTCTCCAGCTTGGCGCGTATCTTGTCGCTTTCGGCTTCAATCTTCTCGATTTTGTTCTGCAGGCGGAGTATTTCCTTCTCCTTCATCGTGATTTCGTCGCCCTGGTTCTTGATGGTGGTGAGCAGGGCGTTGAGTTCTTCGTTGTCAATCTCTTCGGGATAGAGGCTGTTGACGCGGCTCATGAAGTCGCCGAGGATGTTCATGTAGTTGGTGAAGGCATCGAAGGGGCTGCTGTAGATGCCGCGGTCGAGCCCGACGTTGCTAGGCTTGGTGGTCATGAAGCGGAAGTTGTTCGAGGCTTGCAGGTAGTCCCAGTCCTGGTTGATGCGCGGGTCGTTGGCGATGCGCACGCGGTCGGCGATGCTGTAGAGCTTGTTGAAAGCTTCGTGCTGCATGCTGTTGCCGAGCCAGCAGCTGACGTCGCGCTCCTCGTCAACCCAAGAGAGGGTGTCGGGAACGTTCAGTGTATCAACAGACTTCATCTTAGCGAAAATCTCTGAAGGCGTAGAGAACGTTATGCCCTTAGCCTTAGCGCATGCCGGCAGAGCCTTGAGGAACTCAAGGATATTGCTGCTCAACGGCTGTGCGATACCCAGCGCAAGGAGTTCCATGAAGATATTTATCACCTGCTCTTCCTCGGGAAATGCTGCTATGCGGTTGATGTAAGCGTCGGCAAAGAGTGGATAGCCGTCCCACTCAGAGTTGTTGAAGCGCAGAGAGATATCGTCAGAAAGCTCTACGTCGCGGAGCAACAGCTTGAGGTTCGGGTTCATGGCACAGTTATAAACATAGTGTGGAGACTTCCATCCCAGCACATGCTTAGCACCTTCTGTCAGCATACCCTTGAAACCGAGGGCTGCCGCCTGAGCACCGATGTCGTCGCTATAGATGAGTGACGAGTTGCGCAGCACCGTAGGCTTCTTGCCGAAATACTCTTCTATCTTCTTTGCCTGTTTCTTAACGTCGGCAGCGAAGCACTCCTCGTTAGCCAGTGACGACAGTCCGTGACTGTAAGGCTCGGCGAGGAACTCCACGCATCCTGTCTCGTTGAGCTGCTGCAGTTTCTCCAGCACCTGAGGAGCGTGCATTTCGAGCTGTTCGATACCAGTTCCTGAGAGCGAGAAAGCAACCTTGAAGTAGTCGCCGTGCTCACGTATCATTTCCTGGATAGCTGTCAGTGCCGGCATGTACGAACGCTCGGCGATGTCTGTGATGCTACGCTCGTTCTCGTAGTCATCGTAATAGTAATGGTCGGTACCGATGTCGAAGAAGCGGTAGCGCTTGAGATGGATGATCTGGTGAATCTCAAAATACAAGCAAATTGTTTTCATTATCTAATGTGTTTTAAGTTACTTATTAAGGGTTCGGAGATAAAGTTCCCTGATCCAAGTGCCCACTTTCTCCCATGTGATTTGGTCGACCTCACGTTTTCCTTCTTCCTGCAGGAAGTGGAACAGGCTGTCGTTGTGGCAGATGGAGTAGATGGCATCGGCGAGAGCGTGGATGTCCCAGTAGTCGACCTTGATGCAGTTGGTGAGTATTTCGGCGCATCCGCTCTGCCATGAGATGATGGATGGCGTGCCGCACTGCATGGCCTCGAGCGGCGATATGCCGAAGGGCTCTGAAACGGAGGGCATCACATAGACGTCGCTGTCCTTCAGGCACTCATACACCTGCTTGCCGCGCATGAATCCCGGGAAGTGGAAGCGGTCGGCAATGCCGCGCTCGGCAGC
>DEJO01000043.1 GCA_002353555.1 Prevotella sp. UBA2746
CAAGCAAGGGCTAAATCAGACACTCGAAAAATATCTGCGGATTTTAGGGATTTTTGAAACGATGAGCAAAAACACTCCCGTTGCAGACTCTTAGCTGCAACGGGAGTGTCGTTATTGATAGGTTGATTGGTCTACTGCTGTTCCCCCAACCGCTTCAGCGTCGTGGAATATTTCAACGTGACTTTGCCGTCGAAGCTCACCTCCTCAGTGGTAATCTGTTGAGGATGAATCTCCGGACCTTCAAGTCCTAACCTGGCAGACTCATGCAAGGCTATCGGATCCACACCTTCTACCTTGGCTGTTACATTCGCAAGGAGGGCGTAGTCGCCACTGCCCGTGAAGCTGACAGTAAACTCATTGCTGATGGTCGATTTACGGGTGATCTTGTAGTTGCACTCTATCCTGTGTTGGATGAAACCATTAAGCAGTCCGTAGGCCCAGTCATTTGGACCTAAAGAGGGCACAGCCACCTCTCTGATAAACTGGTCGAGGTTTTTTTCTATATATTTATGGCTTACATCGATGACAAACTTTCCTGAACTTTCCAGTCCATTGCCCTCGAAACGGCCGATAATGTCATCACCAATCGTATAGTTGCCGTATTTATCCACAGAGACGAAGTCATGGCGGTTGAAGAACTGCTCAATAGCTGTCTGGAAACGGGCACGTTTGTTCAAAGTATTATCAAGGTATAGTAAGCCGAAACTATAGTCCTCGCCATCATAATCAACACATACATACGGGTATTTCACCACATTGGGTTCGTAAGTCAGTTCCAGTCCCTCCAGCGGCATCTTGTCTGCTTTCATTCCGCCCGTTGCGAGGTCGATGTCAACAAACACCTTTCCTTTACCGTCGGGTATCTGGAAATCATAGGTTTTCTGTGGCCTGTCTTCCGGGTCGTAGAGGGTGAGCTGTGTCGGTATTCCATTGCTGACAAGGGCATATTCAGTCACAAATCCGACACCCGCACGCCCTTTTGCATTTAGCTTCTTCTGCAGGTTTTCAGGGTCCTCCAAATTGGCCGGTATATCGCTGAAGGCTATCTTCCATCCCTCATATTTGGATGTCTCTCCTTCTTTCCATCCCGAATCTACGACGCGCAGTCCTACCCGGGTGTTAATCATGTCGGCAACACTCTTGTATTCCTTCATGAAACGGTTGTAGGCATTCACTTTCAGATGGTTCTTGATGGCCCTAACCACGCTCTCCATCTCACCGTGCATCAATTCGGCGAAATGCTCTTTTGCGAGCTGACTCTTCATGCTTGCTTCGGGCCAAGCGAAAGTTGTAAACGGGAATCTTGTTTTGCAAATATTATAGCAGGCAAGATAGGCATCGTTGTACTCTCCGCTCCACAGTTGGTTACAATAATCTTCAACCTCCTTTTTAATATACTCATTCCATTCACTTTCCGTCATATCACCCTCTAAAATGACAGGATAGAGCAGTTTGAACCAGTCTTGTGCCGAGCGGTAACAGCTTCGCACATCCTCGTCGTCCCTTCCACGTTTACTATAGAAGTAGCGGTAGATTTCGTTGAACAAATCATGCTTACGCTCGGCTACTGTTGTACCCAACTTTTCTAAAGCGACACCTATGAATGCCACCATGCCCAAAGACACCGACATGATAGGTGTTCCTAAATGATAGGATGCCCGAGCCAGGGTATGGTTCAGGATAGTCTTCAGTGCACCTGAAGCCACAGCGATGTCGTCGCCGTGGGCTTCGGCACGGGCAACATCATAAATGCTGATGAATGTGCCTAAGGTTCCGAAACCATTAATAAGTTCGTTCAGTCTCTCTGGGTCGAAGCCTATCGCGGCATTTGCAGTCCCGCTGACTATATTCCATAATCCATCCAGACCGAGGGTCTGCCATAATCCCATTTCTTCCCTGAACTGGTTGACTGCCTCTATTTCCGGATATTCGCTTTCAACGATTTTTATCAGTTTCACCAAGATTTCTTTCAACGTATAAAAGGCATCAACAGTTCCAACAATTCTCTCCGCTTGACAAATGGGGTCAAGATAGGCCAAAGAAGAGTATCTTCGATACACCTTGTAAATGGAATATATAGACAAGTGGTCGGTCGTAATGGTGACCTTTTTTGTTATCCTGTCATACTCGAAACAGACGGGTTCCCATTCTCCTGAGGTCTCATTGTAGTAGGCGGCGCAGACGGTCTCGTCAGAATTGGCCGGGAACGGGACGGTGATTTCCACAGTGCCATACAGTTCATGCTGACCGTTTGACAGGCTCAAGTCGATGGCGAAGCCGTCGACCATGTCCTCAGGTGCGTTAGGTACCCGAACGATGTTGCGCACACACAGCTGCACATCGTCATCGATAACGGTAGCGTCGAACTTCACGGTGCACTTCTGGGCCTCTGCCGTGAGGGTTGAGTCGTTGAGCTCGAAGATTTCCGCATTCTCATAGACGAAGCCGGGAGTCCACTTGATGTCATTGATGGCAGCGATGCTGGTCGTAATGTCCTCTTTGCCGTTGCGCTTGATGATGACGCTCTGTCCGTCTTCGCTCACCTCCATGCTGCTCACCTCGTTGATGGGGATGCTCAGCCGCTGTGACTCTCCAATGGCATCGACAACCATATAGTATTGCCGTCCCTGTGCCGGCAGCGGGTTGATCTCCTGGTCGCCGACGATATTTTTAAAGAGTCTCCATCCTGGTGCACTCCGATAGGCTTCCTCACTGCCGGCAGGCACATGGAGCGTACCGTCTTTGCGCACTTCCTCCAATAGTTCCTTACTGAAGGAGTTGTCGGTCATGACAGGCGGAGTGACACCATGGCAGTAAAAGTTCTTGGAGTTTCCCAACGTCAAAAAGTCTTTGAAGGCTCCGTTCATCTCAACAATCGTGTTGGGGATGAAGTCCGACCTAAAATCAGGGCGGATACTGTTGGGCTCCATTTTCACCGCTGTCGGAGCATAGTCTTTTTCTTCTACATATCCAGTGGCTAAAATAATGCTCGTCTGATTCTTATTATAAATGATATTGCTTGAGGGTGAACCTGTCCTGGAGAAATAGGGATTGTCTTCATCTATAAGAAGTAAGGAGGCATAATGCATTCCGTCGAACGCGGAGGGGGATATTTTCCTCACTTTCGCGCCAAGGCGTATAGTAGGAGAGCCACCGCCCCAACCTGACAGTACAAAAGCGGAATCACCAATCTCTTCCAGATTGTCAAACTGAGGGTGTTTCCAAAAATCCATGTATACGCCGTAAAACGCCTTGCGTCCCAATGAAGTGATGCATTTGGTCCAGTCACCCAGTGCAGGCATGGCATGCATAAAGGCTTCATCGTCGACCTCAAAAGCGGGACTTCTGCTGACGATTCCCCTACCGAGCTTGTTCAGATAGAACGCCCTCTTGCCGATGCGTTTTACGTTCTTGCCGATGACAAGATGCAAGATGGTGTTGATTTGGAAAGCCTCGTCGGGCACTACCTCCATCATGTCGCTCAGCACCAGCGTGTCTATCTGGTTGTTGAAGAACGAATAGGCATCAATGGTCTTGATATTGTCGCCCATGACTATCTTTTGGAAATTGCCCTTTCGCATGAAGGCACGCTGCCGGATACGGGTAATCTTATAGGACACTCCTTTATCCTCAATGGTGGCGGGGATAATCAACACTCCATTTGCCTTTCCTACACCGCCTGCAGCATAGCTGATGATTTCGGCCGTGCCATTTCTTAGCAGTCCATACTCTACACCATCTACAACTTTTTTGATGGCATCGTATGGGCGGAAGTTCTTCCAGATGACGGCATTATATCTATACATAGGTATAGTGGTCAACTTATACCATCCATCAGTAACTCCTCCCCACCCATAGTTAAAATGGAAATAGTTGTTGCTGCTATATCCATCGCAAACCAATGCGTGTCCGTCTCCGGCTGAAGGATAACCACAATAAGGTACAGGGCGGTTTTCGTCGAGTTCTTCTTTGATGGCCGACTGCAGTTGAAAAGCGGTACTGGCGGACAATTCTTCACAATCTGCCGTAAATCCGAAATTCTCAATTAATGCCACAGAGGAAAAGTAAGTTGGACTGCCATTAGGCTGGCCATAAGCTGTTCTCATGGCATACCCGACATCGGCCATCAGTTGAGCCACGGCATTGGCCTGGGCCGCAGTGTAGCCATAACGATAGTTATCAAGCATATTGTCCCAATCATAGGTATGGCCAGAGAAATCCTTCCCGTTGACAGTGCCCGATGTCGCTTCCGGCCATCGCCAATACCTCAGAACCTGTGCTATGGCGGTAGGGACGCACCCTGTGGCATAGTGTCCGCCATATCCATAGCCTAAATCCGTTCCTTCGGGTGTGACTTCAGGGCATTGCAGGTTGTAAGGAGAATGCTGGTTCCATGTCGAGGTAATCAGTGGTTCCACGATGACCGAGCCGAGATATCTATCATATTCTGCTACTTTTTTTGGCACTGCCAATTTCGGGTTCTGCCGCAAAGAGTCGATGGCGGAGCAATAGTTCGTCAGCAGGTCTTTCAGCTGTATGGGGCAGTCTTCGTATGAGAACGAGCCGTGGTCGCAATAGCCCAAGAGCACATCTTCGACACCATCCTCACCTGACACGATGACAAAGCCCTGGTCGTTGCCGAGGTTGATGACATATACATTCGGTTTGTCTGATACAGCCGATTTCATCTTGAAAACCACTTCCTGCGTAACAGGTTTGGCAGGCGCATGTCGGCGCGAAAGTTTCTGAGCCGACGGACTGACGGCAAACTGGCGGGCAATCTCCAAAGCCTGCTCATGACTGACATCGTCGGCCAGCACGGCGCTGGATGCGAAGAGGGCGACGATAAGGAGGGAGAACAGCTTCTTCATAGCTTTCGGAATTTAAAAGTCAAATGTTTGGTCTTCACGACGTAGAAGCCACGGCTAAGCCCCGACACGGGGATGGTGGCACAACCTTGGTCATCCAGCCGGTAGTCGCCCGCCTTCATGCCATTCAGATGATACAGCGACACATGCGATTTCGGCTCGCCGCCACGGATGGTGATTGTCTCGCCACTGAACGAGAAGCTTGGTCCCTCAGAGATGACAACGTCGTCGATGACCGTGAGATTAGCCATGACGTCGCCAAAATCAAGTTTGCTCAGCAGATAGATAGGATACTGCACCGTGGTCTTGGTGGTGGTCATCACGAGGTCGTTGCCCGAATAGGTCACCACCGGCTTCTCAGAAAAGACAAACGTCGACACCTTCCCGTCAATCTGGTAAATCGACACCGCATTCTGCGCCCGCATCCCCAAGGCAAAGCTGAGGAGTAGGGATAGTAAAAAGAAAACTCGTCTTTTCTTCATAGTCTTATTTGGGTTGTTGTTTGACTGCAAAAATAATGAAAATAGAGCAATCATCAAATAGGGCTTAATGACAAACGACTATCAAAACATAAAAAGCGACTATCAAATCTTGAAAACGATAGTCTTTTTTGTGGTTTCAGGTCTTATCAGCCCCAGTCGCAAGGCTTGTTTTTTGATTTCCTTTGGAAGATGTCATACCTCTTTGTAACTTCGCAACAGGAAATCAAAAAACGAAGTGACTGCAACGACACGATTGATGATACTTGGCACTTTGCGCCGGATAAAAGCAAAAAGCGTCCGAAGCGTAATCGATGGAATGCTACCTTTACAAAAATCATTATCAACCCAAATTCCGGAATTTGGGATATAGATTATCTAAAGTATTTTCCGATGAAAGGGAGGGTTTGGAGAGGAAAGTCGCGTTTGATGACGATAGCTATAAAGACGATGAGCAATAGCGTGTTGACTCCTAACGACAGCCATAGCGAACCACTCTTGTGGAGTTCGTACATGGCGAAGGTGAAGGCAGCGGCAATGAGAACGTATAGGGCTATCTCCTTCAGCGGATAGTTCAGCGGATAGTATTTCTGTCCGACAAAATAGGAGACAATCATGGCGACACCATAGCCGGCAAAGCCACCCCATGCACATGCCATGTAACCGAAGCGTGGCACGAAGATGATGTTGACTGCCAAGAGTACCGAACAGCCTATGCCAGAGAAGATGGCTCCCCAGACGGTCTTGTCGATGAGCTTATACCAGAAGGAGAGGTTGAAGTAGACACCCATCATGATCTCTGCTGCCATGACGATGGGAACCACGCGCAAGCCCGACCAGTAGTCGCTGCCGATGATGAACTTCAGGATGTCCAAGTATGCCATCACCATCAGGAAGGCAAGCAGGGTGAAGATGACGAAGTACTTCATCGCCTTCTCGTACATCTCATGTTGGTCTTTGTCCTTGACACCGGCAAAGACGATGGGCTCGTAGGCATAGCGGAACGCCTGGGTAATCATTGCCATGATCATCGCGATCTTCGATGCAGCACCATAGATGCCCAACTGTTCGCGCATGTCGGCACCTTTATAGATATAGGGGAAGAGCATCTTGTCGGCAGTCTGGTTCAGGATGCCGGCAATGCCCAGTATCAGGATGGGCCATGTGTAGCTGAGCATGCGGCGCAACACCGCTTTGTCCAAGATGTAGTGGAAACCGGTGAGTTCCTTGAAGAGGCACACGCCGAGCATGGCTGAGCAGAAGAGGTTGATATAGAAGGCATAGCCCACCTCCTTGCCGTCCATGATGGCAAAGTAGATGATGTTCATCGTGATGTTGACGGCAATGTTCAGCAACTTCAGCAAGGCAAACTTCATCGCCTTCTTCTGCTGACGCAGGTAGGCGAAGGGGATGCACAGCACGGCATCGATGGCTACGGTTACTGCCATGACCCATACGTAGGAAGGATGGTCGCCGTAGCCCATGACCTGGCTCAAGGGGGTGATGAAGAGGAGCACCAGGACGACAAAGGTTAGCGAGACGGTGCCTACGCTGATGAGGGTGGTGCTGTAGACGTGCATGGAGTCTTCATGTGTCTTGTTGGTAAAACGAAAATAGGTGGTCTCCATGCCGAAGGTGAGAATCACCAGGATGAGGGCTACGTAGGCATACATGTTGGTGATGACACCATAACCGCCAGATGCTGCCGACATCTTGGCGGTATAGAGGGGGACGAGCAGGTAGTTCAGGAACCTACCCACAATGCTCGACATTCCGTATATGGCCGTATCCTTGGCCAGGGCTTTCAGTTTTGCCATTTAACTCCTTGCTCCTAACCTTTATCCAAAGAACATATAACACAGCACGATGGCGGCAATGATACCGGCAAGGTCGGCTATCAGACCACAGGCAACGGCATGGCGGGTGTATTTGATGCTGACGCTGCCGAAGTATACAGCCAGGATATAGAAGGTGGTGTCGGTAGAACCTTGGAAAAGACAAGCCAGTCTGCCCACAAAGGAGTCGGCTCCGAAGGTTGACATCTCTTCCATCATCATGCCGCGGGCACCACTGCCAGAGAGCGGTTTCATCAAAGCTGTAGGCAAGGCATCGACAAAACGGGTGTCACAACCCGTAGAGGCTACCAACCACTTGATGCCGTCCATCAGCCAGTCTAACGCTCCCGATGCGCGAAAGACACCGATGGCAACAAGGAATGCCACCAAGTAAGGGATGATTCTCACCGCAGTGGTAAACCCATCCTTAGCTCCGTCGATGAAGGCATCATACACGTTAATGCGCTTCCACAGTCCTGCCACGATGAAACTGGTGATAATCGACATCAGGAGCACGGCGGTAATGCTGGTGCTCACCGTGTTCATCTGGTCGGGAGGCAACTGCATGAATCCCCACACGGTGCCTGCCATGAACAGGAGGATGGCGCCCATTGCCAGTAGGAGGGTGCGGTTGAAGAGGTTGATTTTCTGATAGATGGAGGTTGCGATGACACCCACCAGTGTAGCCACTGCCGTAGCCAACAGGATGGGTATGAACACATCGGTGGGCTGGGCGGAACCCTGCTGGGCTCGGTAGGCAAGGATGCTCACCGGCACGATGGTCAATCCGCTGGTGTTCAGCACAAGGAACATGATCATCGCGTTGGTAGCAGTGTCTTTCTTCGTGTTCAGGCTCTGCATCTGCTCCATGGCCTTCAGTCCTAACGGTGTAGCGGCATTGTCCAATCCCAGCATGTTGGCTGCTATGTTCATGAAGATGCTGCCCGTGGCAGGGTGACCTTTCGGAATGTCGGGGAACAGGCGTACAAACACCGGGGAGAGGATACGTGCCAGAAAGTTGATGAGACCGGCACGCTCACCTATCTTCATGATGCCCAGCCACAACGCTAACATACCCGTCAACCCGATGGAAATCTCAAATGCCGACTTCGCCGTGTCGAAGGTAGAGTCTACGATAGCAGGGAAAATCGTCGTGTCTCCCATGAAGACCAACTTGACCATACCGACGATGAAGGCTATCACAAAGAATGCAATCCAAATATAGTTCAGGACCATGGTATATTCCTTTAATAACTTAAAAATCTGTGCAAAGGTACGATTAAGCGAGGGAAAAGCCAAATTTATTTGAGATTTTCCGAGCAAGGACTCAGGAACAACGGTTATTCTTAAAAAAAAGTGGGAGAAATAGTTGGAGGATAATAAAAATAGAACTACTTTTGTCATCGATTCCTGTTGCAAGGAAGAAAACATAACTACATAAAGATAAAAAACATAACTACAATGAAAACACTTATTTTATCTGCCATGTTACTGATGGCGGGCATCTCAACACTCACTGCCGCCACGCTGGAAGCCAGCAAGACACAACCTACCTATCCGGGGACAAGCACACCCCGGCTGACCATCGTCAGCGGTAGCGGAAAGACATCATACGTCACCGGAACCATCGGCGACGCCACCGACCCTGCTGCTACCGAGGGTATCTACTTCAATGCGCCTGCGGGCAGCGTGCTTACCTTCACGTCGAGCAAGACCAACGTGGTGAAGGTGGCTGACATCACCGCCGAAGAGATACAGCCGGGACTCTTTGCCGTGCGCATCAAGCCGACGGGTGTGGGGACGACGACGATTGCCGTCAAGCTCTCCGGTGCTACCGACTACAAGATAGAATATGCTGCCAGCCAAGCCGGTTCAGCTGACACACGGTGGATGATGGGCAGCTGCGACGCCTCAGCCATTGCCATGGTGGGCGACGGCTGCTTCTTCGTTGCCGACGATGAGAACAACATCCTGCGGCTCTACAATTCCAATTTGTCGGGCATGCCGCTCAAGGAGGTCGATGCCACGTCGTGGGCAAAGGGCTCCAGCGGCGACGAGTTCGACATCGAGGGTGCCACCGTCAGCGAAGACGGGAAGACCATCTACTGGCTGACGTCGCTCGGCAACAACAAGAGCGGCAAGGAGAAACCCTACCGCAACCGTGCCTTCTCGACAACAATCAGCGGCAGCGGAGCCACGACAACGCTCTCCGGCGGAGCCTATACCACGAAGATGCGCGATGCCATGATTGCCTTCGGCGACAAGAATGGCTGGAACTTTACCGCGTCGGCATCGTATGAGAACAAGATGATACCGAAGCGCATCGACGGTTTCAACATCGAGGGACTGACCCTGCAGAAGGGCGGCGGCGCGGCATACGTCGGCTTCCGAGCTCCCTGTGTGCCCAAGAAGGGCGTCACTCCGACCTCCTCTAACCGCATCTATGCTGTCCTGGCTCCCGTCAACAACTTCGAGACGATGCTCAAAGGCAGCGGAGAAAGCTCTGTGACACCACAGACGGGCGACCCCGTCCTTTTCGATTTCAACAAGCTGGGCATCCGTAGCATCGAGCGGGTAGGCAACTACTACGTCATCGTGGCTGGCTACTTCGACGGTGGCGGCACGCCGGCTGCCTACCTGTGGGACGGCCATACGAATAGCGACTGCTCTCCCTTGGTGCCTGGTGACGGCCATCTCACGAAGATGGACCTCGACTTCGACGGGCTGGTACAGGTGGGCGGCTCTGAGTATGAGGGACATCCGGAAGCATTCTCCGCCAGACAAGAGGGCAACAACATCGTCATCAACATGGTCTGCGACAACGGTTCCGTTGACTACTACAGCAACGGCAACGAGAACAAGACCTATAGCGCCGACAGCAAGAAGCATCCGTGGGCTAAGTTCCGCATAGACACCTTCGTCTATCCCCTGCCCACACCGACGGGCATTGCGCCGACATCGATGAAACCGGCATGGAACTTCCGGACCTGCGGCAACGAGTTGCAACTGAACAACGTCGCGCAAGGCACACCCGTAGCTGTGTTCACCGCCGATGGCAGGCTTGTAGTCTCCACTACAACCGCCGCCGACACCACCACGCTGTGGTTGCCATACAGCAACACCACGTATGTATTGAGAGTCGGCAACAACACAGTGAAGGTGCAAATGTAGGGGCTAACGGGTGTAGAACAACACATCGTCGTTCTTAAAGAAAGAAACCTCCGTCTGAGCAAATGGACGGAGCTATCGCATGGCGAGGGCTTTGTCTTCGGCAGCTTCCATGATTTCGCGCTCACCTGGTTCTTTGTCGTTGATGCCGCAAAGGTGGAGGATGCCGTGGATGATGACGCGGTGCAGCTCTTCGTTGTAAGGCTTGCCGAACTGCTGGGCATTGGTGCGCACGGTGTCGAGCGAGATGACGAGGTCACCGTTGAGAACGTCACCCTCGTCATAGTCGAAGGTGATGATGTCTGTATAGTAGTCGTGGCCGAGGTATTCGTTGTTGACTTCCAGTATCTTCTCGTCGTTGACAAACATATAGCCAATCTCGCCCACCTTCCTGCCATAGGAGGCAGCCACCTTCTTGATCCAGGCTGTTGTCTCCCTTCGTTTGATGTCCGGCATCTTCACGCCGTCGGTACTGTAGGTTATCATTCCGAATTCAATTCACAATTAATAATTTTCAATTCTTCAATCTTCAACCTTCACCCTTTCACGGCAGATACATACTGATATCCTTGCCGTAGTGTCGCAGCTCGCGCACCATGCTGGAGCTGATGTACGCCAAGGAGGGGTCGGCGAGGAGCAGGAGTGTCTCCGTGCCGTTGATGTTGCGGTTGATTTCTGCCATCTCCTGCTCGTACTCGAAGTCCTTCACCGACCTTACGCCCTTGATGATGTAGCGGGCACCCTCGCGGTGGGCAAAGTCTACGGCAAGGTCACCATACACCTTCACCTCCACTCGTGGCTCGTTGGCATAGACAGCCGCGATAGCCTTGCGTCGTTCCTCAGCACTGGCTGCGTGTTCTTTGTGTACGTTCGACTCCACCACGCCGATGACGAGGCGGTCGAAGAGGGCGAGGGCACGCCTGACGATGTTGTCGTGCCCGATGGTAAAGGGGTCGAAACTCCCTGTAAATACTCCTGTCCTTTTCAATTCACTATTCACAATTGACAATTTTTCAATCATTCAAATTTTCAATCTTTCAATTATGAAAACAGTTCCGGTTCCATGATGGTTCCTGCATACGGGTTGCGCCCCAGATGGTCGTAGGCAAGTTTCGTTGCCATTCGTCCGCGTGGGGTCCGCTTGATGAATCCCTCCATGATGAGGAACGGTTCGTATACCTCCTCCACCGTACCGGAGTCTTCGCCTATAGCGGTGGCGATGGTCGAAACGCCTACGGGTCCGCCACGGAACTTGTCGATGATGGTCAACAGTATCTTGTTGTCTATCTCGTCCAGTCCGTACTGGTCGATGTTCAGCGCCTGCAGAGCCACCTTCGCAATGTCCAGGTTGATGCGTCCGCTGCCCTTCACCTGTGCGAAGTCGCGGACACGCCTGAGCAGGGCGTTGGCGATACGTGGCGTGCCGCGGCTGCGGCGCGAGATCTCGGCAGAGGCATCGTCGTCGATAGGCACATTCAGGATGTGGGCGCTGCGGCGGATAATCTTTGCCAGCGTATCGGGGTCGTAGTACTCTAAGTGCAGGTTAATACCAAAGCGCGCACGCAACGGTGCTGTCAGCAGACCGCTGCGCGTCGTTGCACCTACCAGCGTAAACGGGTTCAGGTCTATCTGTATGGAGCGTGCCGACGGACCCTTGTCTATCATGATGTCGATGCGGTAGTCTTCCATTGCCGAGTAGAGATATTCCTCTACTACGGGGGAGAGACGGTGTATCTCGTCGATGAACAGCACGTCATTAGGCTCCAGCGAGGTCAGTATGCCTGCCAGGTCGCCCGGCTTGTCGAGCACGGGACCGCTGGTAATCTTGAAGCCTACGCCCAGCTCCGAGGCGATGATGTTGCTCAGCGTGGTCTTACCCAGTCCTGGCGGACCGTGCAGGAGCGTGTGGTCGAGCGGCTCACCTCGGTATTTCGCCGCTTCCACGAACACCTCTAAGTTGTCTACCACCTTCTGCTGTCCGCTGAAATCGGAGAAATGCAGCGGTCGCAGGGCGTTCTCGAAATCTTTCTCGGCACTTGAATACCGTTCTTGCCTGATGTCAAAATCCTCTTGCATGGGTGCAAAGGTACAAAAAATTTTAGTCATCCATGCCTATCAGCACACCCTGATAGTTGAATTTCAAGTCTATTTCGTTAGAAAGTTCAATGTCGTAGCCGTAACGATCCTTGTCAATCTTGGTGATGATGCAGTTGGGAAAGTTGGTCTTGACGTAGTTGGAGATGGCCTTAGGGATAAGAGCGGCTGGAATGGCTGCGGTGTGGCGGTCAATCTTCTTCCAGTTGCCCTTCCGGTTGAACTCTATCTTCGTTCCGTCGGCCAGCCGGCACTCGTAGGAGTTCCTGTCCTTCTCGGCATAGATAACCTTCATGCCTTTGAAATTGGTGGCTATAAACGTCTTGGCTGCTACGGGCAGTTGCTCTACGGGAATGGGCTTGTCGTCAGCCATAGCTGTGTTGACTACTAATGCACAAAGGAGTGCAGCGAGAATGAATTTTACCTTTTTCATAGATTCTTCTTTTTTGATAAATACTAATGCCCTTTTTATCAGAAGAGTATATCTCTGCTTGATGTTGCAAAGATACGATTAAGTAAGAGAAAATCCAAATTTATTTGGAATTTTCCGAGCGAGAGTATCTTCGACCAAAGGTAAGAGATACGATTAAGTCAGTTGGTCTTCGCTATAGTCCTTTGCCATATTCTCGTTGTTGTTTGTTGTTTTTTGTTCTTTCTATAGTCCCTATAGTCTTCTATAGTTCCTATAGCTTCTATAGCTACTATAGCTACTATAGCTTCTATAGTCTCTATAGCCCCTAAGCCTGCTGCCCAAGCTGCCGCTTCAGGGCTCTTATCTCCTCTTGCTGCTGATAGTAGGCTTTCAGGGCTCGTTGCTTGAGGTCTTCGTAGGCAGTCTTCCATTGGGCGGCTTCTGTCTGGGCGACCGACAGCTGCTGTTGAAGCTGGGGTAAGGCGCGCTCCAACTCAGCCAAGCGCTCGTCCTGCTGCTTGCGATATTCGGTGCGTGCTTTGTGCATACGCTCTTTCACGCCACCTTCCTTGATGAAAATCTCTTCTAACACCTTCAGATACTTATTCATCATGGTATCCACCTGAAAGCAGAGAGTCAGACCGACATTGGCCATCTCTTCGGCTGTCCACTGCAGGAAGTAAGGTTCGTAGTCAGCCAACAGATTGTGGCTTTTGGTGAAGTCTTGCATCGGTTGGAAGCGATGGTCGGTGGGAGTCCATCGCGTCAGTCGGCGGGATTTCAAGAAGTCCTCATAGTCTTGGCGCAGCTCGCCTATGCTGGAGCGGGCCACATTCAACAGGTTCAGTTCCATGGCGGTAGAGGTCTTCCCGTCCTCAGAGCCTTCCACGATGTTCTGCTTGCCAGAACGGGCGGCCTGCACCATCTGGTCAACGGTGCGGTCGCCGTGTTTCGCGAGGAAGCGGTCGCAGAAGGTGTAGGTTAGCTGATAGAGCACCACCGACTTCTGATAGAACCGCAGGTCTTGCCACTTGGGCACGCTCCTGAAGATGCTGGGTGTCTGCTTTTTCTCATTGTCGTCGCCAGGATTTGCCATATCGCTCAATCTTTTCTTTTTGCTCTTCTACTATTATTATTACTATCATCATCTATTCCGTCTATGTTACGTTTTATACTGGCTACAAAATTACGACTTTTTCTCTTAATTGTCTTTGGTTATACAGACTATTTGCCGGTTAGTGGGAAGTTTTCATGTTTTTTTGACCGCTGTCATCCCTCGTGGTATGATGAAGCTCTTTGATTTCTCTGGTGGGAAGTGGGAAGAAAAGGGCGGATGAAATCCAACTATTTTTCCCGAAAATAAGCTATTTAGGCTTATTCTGTAAGGATAAATCAAAATATTGCTTGTTGCTGAAAATATACAAAGAGAAATTTATATAAAAAGTGGTTTAAAACTGCACGATTACATTTATCTCATTGTTTATCAAGCTTTTAGGCTGTGTAGTTTACTCCATTAAAACTACACGCAAACTACACTATCGGGGTAAAACAAGGTGGTCATATACCCAATAAGTAAAATAAGACTCTGAAACACAATGAGTTGAAAATAGTATTTTTATTTCGTACTATTAGTTTTTAGTGGTCGTACTGACAGTTTTATAGGCTCGTACTGATAGTACGGAGTGTTGATACAAGAAGAAACTGCATTTACTCATTGTCCGTAAAACGTTCAAAAACGTAAAGAAATATGTAAAAAGTGTAGTTTTGATATAGTTTAGAAAAAGTAAACTACACGACCTAACCATCTGTCAACCAAATAGTTAAGCCAGACTGCGTAGTTTTAACTGATTTTTTATCTTTTTTTCATGAAAGTAAAAATACCAACATCCAGCACCATTTTCTGTCCGAAGAATTTATTATTCACCTTCATTTTTGTATCTTTGCACTGGAACAGTAAAATAAGGAAACTCTCTCATTCAGCTAATAGTCATCAACATGTACGACCAACAGATACAGAAAGATATATTTTTCATGTTTTTCGGAGGAGTGGCAGCATTGAGTTTGATGCACTGCCGATGCTGAAAAGTGCTCACGGCATGGCTTTGTCACCCCTGTTCAAACATCCGGAACTGGTGGGCGACACGGGACGACCCTTCGACGAAACCTTCTCAAAGACCATGCGAAAGATGTTTGCACAGTTCGCGAAGACCGGCAACCCCTCTATTAGTGCAGACATGTCTCCCGACGGTAAGGCAAAGGAATGGCCGCTCTACGACCTGAAAGAAAAGAAGGTGATGGTTTTCGATGAATTCAATATCCATCTGGAAAGGGAATCACAAAGAAAGATCATAGACTGGGACAGAACCTATTTCCTGACCAAATACTATGGCTTTTGAAAGGTGAAGTCACACAACCTCCCTTAATGGTATGTTTACGTCGGCTAAACGTATCACTTTGGCTTCGCCGCGTTCGACGTTCAACATCGCTTATATGAGCGGAGCGAGTCTTAAGAAGTTACTACGTCTCAGAAATGCAAAAGAAAAGCAAGCTTTTCTTTTGCATTTCACTCGTTTTTTCGTAACTTTAAATAAGTTACAATGCACTCGGCATAAAAAATAAACGAGTTTATTTTGTTCTGCACTCGTTTTTTCGTAACTTTGACAACTCAAAACAAAAAGACAGAACCATGAAGATAGTGATCCTTGACGGCTATACTGCCAACATAGGCGAAGAAACGTGGAAGGAACTGGAACGTCTGGGGACGCTGACTGTCTATGACCGTACCCCTGCCGACAAGACGGTGGAACGGAGCTGCGACGCTGAGGTCATCCTCACCAACAAGGTGCGCATCCATCAGGCTGAGATGGAGCAGCTGCCCAGGCTGAAGTATATTGGCGTGCTGGCTACAGGCTACAATGTAGTGGACGTGGAAGAAGCCTGCCGACGCGGTATTGTGGTGACCAACATACCTGCCTATAGCACGGACAGCGTGGCTCAGATGGTGTTTGCGCATCTGCTCACGGTGACCAATCGTGTGGAACACTATGCCTGGCAGAATAGCAGGGGTGCATGGACAGAGAGTCCTGACTTCTGCTACTGGGACACACCGCTGACCGAACTGGCAGGTAAGGTGATGGGCATCGTCGGACTGGGAAACATCGGACAAAAGGTAACCGCCATTGCGCAGGCTTTCGGCATGCAGGTGATGGCGGTCACCAGCAAGCAGCCCCACCTGTTGCCGCAGGGTGTCAGAAAGGTGCCGATGGAAGAGCTGTTGAAGACGAGCGATGTCGTCAGCCTGCATTGTCCGCTCACTGCCGACACCTGCCGGCTCATCAACCGTCAGACGCTGGCGATGATGAAACCGACAGCCATCCTCATCAACACGGGACGCGGACCACTCATCGACGAAGAGGCGGTGGCCCAAGCCCTGCAAGACAACCGGCTGCAAGCGTTTTGTGCCGACGTGCTGGCGGAAGAGCCGCCCCGCGAAGACCATCCGCTCCTACGTTGTCCTCATGCCTACATCACGCCGCATATTGCATGGGCTACCAAGGAGGCACGCACCCGACTGGTCAACATTGCCATCGCCAACGTGAAAGCTTTCCTACAGGGACGGCCGCAGAACCAGATACCCCCTGCTTTCCAGGAGGCAACGAAGTAGTTTCCTGCCAATATGGTGAAAACATATTGGGCATTCATGTGAAGAAAGACGTTAATTGTAGTTAAAAACGAGAGATTATCGGGTTGTTTTTCTCCTTTTTTTTCTCGTTTTATTACTTTTGTGCGTTCAAAAAATAACTTGACAACAAAAGAATCAATTACAATGAAAACTTTCAACTCTTTTTTAAAACTTGCTCTTCCACTTATGTTAGGGCTTGTTTGCTTAACAGCGCAAGCCGACAACCTGACCGTTTATCAGAAAGTGAAATCTACTGACGAATTAGTATCTGGAGATAAGTATATTATTGTACGCGAAGATCCAGAACAATCGTATGCGATGGGTAACTTAGTAAACTTAGAAAAAAAAAGTAGTGGCTTGGTGGGTGAAAGTGTAAAAGTCTCCATACAAGAAGATAAAATCACCATTCCTAATAGCGACGTGCTGGTTGTTACGCTTAATGGGACAAGTGGTGCATGGTATATCGCTGTAGACAATATGTATCTCACGGCTAGTAAAGGCGATAATTATTTTTATTTGCAAACCAAAAAAAGTAGCGATAAGAATCAGAAATGGGCGATAACCATGGAGTCCATAACTAATGTTGGTGCAGATGGGCGTGGCATCAGGTTTGGCACAGATTTCCGGAGCTACTACAATAAAAATAATAAATATGACGAAGTTTGCCTCTACCGCCAGGTCACCGATGCCGAAGGCATCATGCTTACGGTCGGTGCCATCAGCTATGCCACATTATACTATAGCAATCAGGCGTTTGTGGTACCCGCTAATGTGAAAGTACATACCTACAAGTATCAAGACAACACGCTGATGGTGAGCAAGACGTATGCTCCCGGTCAGACCATTCCAGCTGGAACGGCTGTTGTCGTTGCAGCCCAACCAGGAAGCTATCCGTTCCTTTACTCCTCTGAAACGGGTGACGGCGACGCTGCCAACATGCTGAGAGGCTTCGACGAAGCAGCTACGGCAACGGCACCAGAGGGAAATGCTTCCGACTACTACTTTTACATGCTGTCGCTCAACAAGGATAGCGATCCTGGTTCAGCAGGCTTCTACTTCGGCAGCGGATGCACCAACGGAGGACCCTTTACGAGTGGGGCACACAAAGCATACCTCGCTCTTCCGAAGTCACAGGCTAACCAAGCCCGCTCATTCCTCCTGAGCACCATTCCTACAGGCATCAACAAGCTGACGGCATCGCCACAACAAAGAGGCAGCAGCTGTGTCTATAACGTTGCCGGACAATGTGTCGGAAGTAATTATCACGGTATCGTCATTGTTAACGGAAAGAAGAGGGTCGTACGATGAAGAACGAGTATAAGACACCACGCTGCAAGATGTATGTCATCAGCATTCCACACTTCATGGCGAGTAGCGGAATCGGTACCCATCAGGAAGAAGGTAACGGTGAACAGGCGGCACGAGGAACAAACGGTTTGGTGGAGTTTGAGGAAGAGAGAACGCCGACATACAGCTTATGGGACGACAAAATAGAGCCGTAAAGATACGCTGCGCCTCAACAATAAAACAAAAACGAGTTTTTGTTTTGTATTGTCTTCGACTTGCCGTACCTTTGCAATCAAATGAGTACAATTTATTATCATGGTGAGCCGTTGGGACTTGGCGAACAAGTGGCAACATTAGGCTTTTTCGACGGTGTACACTTGGGACATCAGTACCTGATTGGACAGGTGGTGGCGCAAGCACATGCTGAAGGCAGAGAGTCGACAGTGGTCACTTTCGACAGACATCCGCGCCAGGTGTTGCACCCGGAGGAGCATCCACAGTTGCTGACAGCGCTTGAAGACAAGTTGCTGTTGCTGACGAAGACAGGAGCAGACCATGTGGTAGTGGTTCCCTTCGACCACCAGTTGGCAGCAATGAGCGCACGAGAGTTCATGCAGCAGGTGTTATGGGAAGGCCTGAACGTACGACACCTGATCATAGGCTATGACAACCGGTTCGGCAGGAACAGGACGGAAGGCTTCGACGACTACGTCAGCTATGGAGCCACATGGGGAATGGTGGTAAGCCAAAGCGACAGCTACCGACAGGCTTCAGGTTCGGGCGAGACGGTCAGCTCTACGCTCATCAGGAAATCAATAGAGCAAGGAAAGATAGAAACAGCCAACAGGTGTCTGGGCTATCCCTACACGCTGAGCGGAAAAGTAGTGAGCGGTGTGCAGGAAGGACGGAAGCTGGGCTTCCCTACCGCTAACCTTGACGTGGCAGATTCACAACAGCTCGTACCTCCCAACGGGGTATATGCCGTAAAGGTAAGGACAGAGCATTCGCTCACCGACTACCATGCCATGATGAACATAGGATTTCGGCCAACCTTCAATGGTGAGGAGCAGACGATAGAGGTGCACGTGATGAACTTCGCTGAAGACCTATATGGACAGCGGTTGCATGTGTCGTTCCTGCACCGCATACGCGAAGAGCAACGGTTTGAGTCACCCGAAGCACTCGCCCGCCAGTTGGAACAGGACAGGGAATATATAGAAGAACTATTCAAAAAAGAGAATGATGAAGAACAAGGTGGTTAAGAACTTCGGCAACGTGATATGGTATGTTGTCGTCTTTGTGTTGATACAAGTAGTCGTTGAACTGGCTGCTTCCGCAATATGGTCTGTAGTGAAAGGACAGGCTTTTGATGCCGTGTCGATGGGCATGGCACAAGGAAGCTACGGCGACTTGCTGCTGACGGCTACGGCTGTGAGCAGTGTGTTGACAATAGCATTGTTTGCATGGCGACGGTGGGCTCCGCTGACAAGGCGATGGCTACAGACACGCCCCTGGGCATCGATAGCGTGGACAGTGGTGCTGGCACTGGGCATCATCCTGCCCACCCAATGGGTATATGAGCAGATGGAGATTGTCATGCCGAAACAGATGCAGGCAATGTTTGAGAGCATCATGAGGTATCCGTGGGGCTATCTGGTGATAGGCATACTGGTGCCCATAGCCGAGGAGATGGTGTTCAGAGGGGCCATCCTGCGGTCGCTGCTACAGGTCTTCGACCGCCGCATGCACTGGCTACCGATTGTTCTGTCAGCCATGCTCTTCGGACTGATACACATGAACTTGGCACAGGGCATATACGGTTTCATTGTCGGATTGCTCTTGGGATGGTTCTACTACCGCACAGGCAGCATCTTCCTCGGACTGGTAGCGCACTGGGTAAACAACTCTGTGGCATACGTGATGTTCAACTTAACGCCCAATCAGGACGGAAAGTTGATTGACCTCTTCTATGGAGACGCTAAGGTGATGTACATGGCATTAGGATTCTCGGCATGTATAGCATTGCCTGCACTCTTCCAACTGGCAATAAGAATGAAGAGAGAGTAAACCCCTCCCCTAATGGGGAGAGAGAAGAAGGGAAGAAGGGGAAAAGAGATAAAGGGAGGAAGAGGAAAAGAGATAAAGGGAGGAAGAAAAAAAGGGATAAAAGGGAGGAAGGGATAAAAAAAAGATGTGTCGGTGACACATCTTTTTTAACATGTTTTGTTATGAAAAATTTGAGAGAATGTTGAAGCTTCACAGCTTCTTAAGTTGTTTTACTAAACTTGTTGTTATAGAGAAAGCATTGAAAATATCATTGTTTGATAGGACTCGCCACATCGGTGGTAGGCTGCTGAAGCTCTAACTTCACCGTGTCGGTCTGCGCAGCAGCTACCGATGGTCCATCGGTAGGCTTGTCGATACCAGCCATAGGCACTGCATCGTTGCTGTCGTCGTTGAGAGAGACCTGAATAGCGTTGCCGAGGGTAAGGAAGATGGCGACGATGGCGGCTGCCCTGAATAGGGGCATGAGACGCTGACGCAGGGTGATAACCTTTGCGGGCTGCTCCTCGCCGATGATGTCGAGCACCTTCTTGTCGAAGTCGTCACCTAAGACATCGACCTGCTTCTCCACTGCCTCGTATGAGAAGAGCGGTTGATACTGCTTCAACTGGGCAGGGATTTCTTCCTGTTGGAAGAACGCACGGAGTATCTGCTCCTCTTCGAGAGTAGTCTCACACCGCCAATAGCGGTCCAGAAGTTGTTCGATGTACTTATAATCCATACGTTCGTTATTTGTTGTGCTCTGTATGGAAGACGAAAGGAAAAGGGGAGAAGTTACAGGGATTAACGTTTTTTAAGGTTGATGGATGATGGATGAAGGTTGAAGGAGTGCGCTTCGCACAGGATTGAACGATGAAGGTTGAGGGGGCACCTCGGCAATTGAAAGCAAGCTTTCATTGCACTCGGTTTGCACGAAAATTGTGAATTATGAATTGTGAATTGTGAATTATGAATTGTGAATTGTCAATTGTGAATTATGAATTGTGAATTGAAAACCGTTGCTTGATGGTTTGTCGAGCCCGAAAGATGTTGACCTTGACTTGTTCTTCGCTGATGTCAAGGATGGCAGCAATCTCTTTGTAGGACTTACCTTCGAAGTCACGCAGCTGCATGCAACTACGTTGTTTCTCAGGAAGAGCGTCAACAAGTTTGCGGACAAGTTGTATGTGGTCTTGCCGGATGATGCTTTCCTGAAGGTTGGTGGTGGCAAGAGTGGGCGACTGCAAGAGCGTCTCGTCGATGGTTTCGTGCTGGTTGTCCTTCTTCCGCAGAGCATCGAGTGCAAGGTTCCGGCAGATGGTCAGGCAATAGGCTTCCATAGACTCTATCTCCTGCCACCGTTCGCGGTTGTTCCATACCTTCACCATCGTGTCCTGCACGACGTCTTCAGCCTCTTCACGACTGAGCGTGATACGAAGAGCGAGCCTGTAAAGCTCGTTTTTCAAGGGCAATATGTCGTGTTGGAAGCTAAATGACATGGTTGAAGGTTGAGGGTTAAAGGTTGAAGTTGGGGAATCAGTCCACTATTTTGGTGCCGTGATTACCATCGATGGCATCAGCACGGGTGATAATGACTTGGCTCACTCCGGCATCGATGGCGTTGAGGGCATTCTCTATCTTGGGTATCATGCCTCCTGAAATCGTTCCGTCGGCTTGATACTTCTGGAAACTTTCGTGTGTGATGACGGGAATCACGCTGTCATCATCGTCAGGATTGCTCAAAACCCCTTTCTTCTCGAAACTGTAGATGAGCGTCACATCATAGTATCCAGCCAGTGCCTTGGCTGTCTCTGCGGCAATCGTGTCGGCATTGGTGTTCAGGATATGACCTTCGCCGTCGTGTGTCAGCGGAGCCATAACAGGGACAATCCCTTTCTCGATGAAATGGGCTAAAATGGAGCCGTCAGCCTCATCTACATCACCGACGAAGCCGTAGTCGATTGTCTGAGTGGCTGGCTGCGACGGAGTCGCAGCATACTTGACAGGAGGACGGCGGTGACTGAGGATGACATTGGCATCGGCACCTGTGAGCCCAAGGGCGTTGATGCCGTTGGCTTGCAGCCGTGCCACCACATTCTTGTTGACGAGTCCGCCATAGACCATCGTGACCACTTCCAGCATCTGCGCATCGGTGATGCGTCTGCCGTTCACCATTTTGCTTTCTATGCCCAGTTCAGCAGCCACCTTGGTAGCCCTTCTTCCGCCGCCGTGTACCAGCACCTTTCTGCCTGGTATGGCAGCAAAATCCTTTAATAACTGTGCCAATTGCTCTTCTTCCTCAACAACAGCTCCACCTACTTTCACTATTTTCAAGCCCTGCTTCATAACCTTTGTTCTTTATTTGTTTTCCTATTCCAGATACGTATATCCGTAGAGCCCTGAGCGGTAGTTGCTGAGGAACTCCTTACCTTCTTCCAATGATATTTTGCCGAGTTTGACGCTCTTTGTTACCCATGTTTCCAGCTGACGCACCAGCTTCTTGGGGTTGAACTGTACATACTCCAGTACGTCTTCCACCGTCTCGCCGTCGATGATCTGGTCGATATGGTATTTGCCGTCCTTGACGGAGATGTGTACGGCATTGGTGTCACCGAAGAGGTTATGCATGTCTCCGAGGATTTCCTGATAGGCACCTACCAGGAAGACGCCGAGATAGTAGCTTTCGTTCTTCCTCAGCGCATGTACGGGCAACGAATGGGAGTTGTGGCGGTTGGTCACGAAGTTAGCAATCTTACCGTCGCTGTCGCACGTGATGTCCTGAATGGTAGCATTGCGGGTAGGCCTCTCGTTGAGTCGTTGGAGCGGCATGATGGGGAAGAGCTGGTCTATCGCCCATGAGTCGGAGAGCGACTGGAAGAGAGAGAAGTTGCAGAAGTATTTGTCTGCCAACAACTTGTCGATGTTCATCAGCTCCTCTGGAATATGCTTCAGGCTCTTTGTCAAGATGTTGATTTCATGACAAACGCTCCAATACATCGCTTCTATTTCTGCCCGTGTCTTCAGATCGACGATACCATGGCTGAAGAGGTCGAGCACCTCCTCGCGAATCTGCTCTGCATCGTGCCAGTCTTCCAGCACGTTGCGTGGCGAGAGATTGTCCCAAATCTCATAGAGGTCCTTCACCAGCTGGTGGCTGTTCTCATCGGGTTCAAACTCTTCCGGCATCTCAGGCAGCGAAGCCGTCTCCAGCACATCGATGACAAGCACCGAATGGTGGGCAGCCAAAGAGCGTCCGCTCTCGGTGATGATGTTGGGGTGCGGCAGGTTGTTTTTGTTGGCAGCCTCAACAAAGGTGTAGATGCAGTCGTTGACATACTCCTGTATAGAGTAGTTGACGGAGCTCTCACTCGACGGCGACCGTGTGCCGTCATAGTCGACACCCAGTCCGCCGCCACAGTCTACGAAGTCGACATTGTACCCCATCTTGTGGAGCTGTATATAGAACTGTGATGCCTCGCGCAAGGCAGTCTGAATGCGTCGTATCTTGGTAATCTGGCTACCGATGTGGAAATGGATGAGTCGCAGGCAGTCGTGCATGCCTTTCTTGTCGAGCGTGTCGAGGGCATCGAGCAGTTCGGCACTCGTCAACCCGAACTTTGAGGCATCGCCGCCGCTCTCCTCCCACTTGCCGGAACCACTTGACGCCAGTTTGATGCGGATACCGATGTTGGGTTTGACGTTCATCTTCTTGGCGACTTTGGCTATCACTTCCAGCTCGTTCATCTTCTCGACGACGATGAATATCTGCTTGCCCATCTTCTGAGCCAGGAGTGCCAGTTCGATGTAGCTCTGGTCCTTATAGCCGTTACAGACGATAATGGAATCGCTTTGGCACTGCATGGCAATGACGGCATGAAGCTCAGGCTTCGATCCTGCCTCCAGTCCGAGGTTGAACTTCTTGCCGTGGGAGATGATTTCCTCGACGACAGGCTGCATCTGGTTCACCTTGATGGGATAGACTACATAGTTTTCGCCCTTGTAGTCGTATTCCTTGCTGGCTTTTTTGAAGCAGCTCCACGTCTTCTCTATGCGGTTGTCCAGGATGTCGGGGAACCGCAGCAACACCGGTGCTGCCACGTCGCGCAGTGCCAGTTCGTCCATGACCTCCCGCAGGTCTATCTCTGTGTCATCCTTGCACGGCGATACATATACGTTTCCCTGTTCGTTGACACCAAAGTAAGAGGTACCCCATCCGTTGATGTTGTAGAGTTCCTTTGCGTCCTCAATCGTCCATTTCTTCATAGGTCTAATCGTTTTTTGATTGTTGTGATGATGGCCTTAATGTTTTCGGTGCTGTCCATGAGACATACGTCAGCGGTATGGCGTGCCTTAGCGTAGAAGGCTTCACGCTGCCGAAGCTGCTCACGGATGAAGACCTGCACCTCTTCGGGTGTCTTGTTGAGTAGCAGCGGCCGCACATTCTTGCTCATCTTCAGGTGTTGGTAGATGATGTCGGGTGTAGACTTCAGGTAGACGGTATCTCCCTGTTGGTTCATGTAGTCCATGTTGTCGAAGAAACAGGGAGTGCCTCCGCCACAACTGATGACGACATCCTCAAACTCAGCCACCTCGTGCAGCATGTTTCGCTCCACGATGCGGAAGCCTTCTTCGCCACGTTCGTCGAAGAGTTGCTTCACCGACTTGCGCATGCGGCTCTCGATATACCAGTCGAGGTCATAGAAAGGCAACCCCAAGTCCTTGGCGAGTGCCTTGCCTACGGTGGTCTTTCCGGCACCCATATATCCGATGAGTATGATGCGTTTCATGCTGCTTACGGCTTCTTCTTGGTTAATGCCGCATTGACAATCTGCTGACACTCCTCATAGGACAGCTCGGCAGCACGCTCATGCTGGTTCTTGGGAATGCGGTAGTTCTTTCCCTGATAGGCAATGTATGGACCATAGCGACCGTTCAGCACTTCCATCTCGCTGTCTTCTTCGAAGGTCTTCAGGTGGCGCTGCTCCTCACTCTTGCGCTTGGCCTCGATGAGTTCTACCGCTGTCTCCAGCGTCACCGTCATCGGGTCTTCTGTCTTGGGCAGCGACACATACTTCTTCTGGTGGAGTACATAGGGACCGAAGCGACCTGTGCCGATGACAACGGGCTCTCCCTCGTATTCGCCTACCGTCCTGGGCAGCTTGAACAGCTGCAAGGCATCTTCCAGGGTGATGGTCTCCATGCTCTTGTCGGCAGGCAGCTGGGCGAAGAGAGGCTTCTCCTTGTCCTCGGCTGACCCGATTTGAACAACGGGACCGAAGCGTCCTATCTTGACGAAGACGGGCTTACCGCTCTTCGGGTCGGTACCCAGTTCGCGCTCACCAGCCTTGTGCTCGGCACGAGAGTTCATGACCTTGTTCACTTCGGGTTCAAAGTCCTGGTAGAACTGCTTCATCTCCGATGCCCAGTTCTCTTTGCCTTCGGCTATCTTGTCGAAGTCTTGCTCCACGTTGGCGGTGAAGTTGTAGTCCATGATGCTGGGGAAGCTCTCCATGAGGAAGTCGTTGACCACACAGCCTATGTCTGTCGGGATGAGCTTGCCCTTGTCGGCACCCGCCATCTCCTTCTTCTGCTTCGACGTAATCTTCGTACCCTTCAGTGTATCAATGGCATAGAGCCGCTCTTCGCCTTTCTTGTCACCTTTCTGTACGTATTCGCGCTGCTGTATGGTAGAGATGGTCGGTGCATAAGTAGACGGACGTCCGATGCCCAGTTCTTCGAGTTTGTGCACGAGCGATGCTTCCGTATAGCGGAGCGGTCCCTGTGAGAATCGCTCTGACGACGTAATCTCGCGCCGCTCCAACTTGTCGCCTTCGTGCAAGACAGGCAGGATATGGCTGGCATTCTCGCTGTTCTCGTCGTCTTCCGGTGAGATGTTGTACACCTTCAGGAATCCGTCGAAGGTGATGACCTCGCCCTGGGCTACGAAAGTGGGCAGAGAACTGAGGGCAGAACTTTGCGGATTGTTGATGGCTATCTCCACGGTCGTCTTCTCTATCTGTGCATCAGCCATCTGAGACGCTGCCGTACGCTTCCAGATAAGTTCATAGAGACGGCGTTCCTGCTGCGTTCCCTCGATAACGGTGTCGCTCATGTAGGTAGGACGTATGGCTTCGTGAGCCTCCTGAGCACCCTTGGAGTGGGTGTGATACTGGCGCACTTTACTGTATTCCTCACCATAGAGCTTGCTGATTTCCTCCTTACTGGCGTTGATGCAGAGACCTGAGAGGTTCACACTGTCGGTACGCATGTAGGTGATGCGACCGCTCTCGTAGAGTCGCTGCGCCACACGCATGGTCTGGCTGACGGTGAAACCCAGCTTGCGGGCTGCCTCCTGCTGGAGGGTTGACGTGGTGAAGGGTGGTGCCGGACTGCGTTTCAGCGGCTTCTTCTGCACGGCACCGACGGTAAACGTTGCATCCTTGCACTGCTCCAGGAATGCCATTGCCTCGTCATGGGTCTTGAAACGGGTAGAAAGTTCTGCCTTCAACTCAGAGATTGCTCCGTCTTCGCCTTCGGTGGTGAAGATGGCATTGACCCGGTAATAGGGTTCGCTCTTGAAAGCCTGTATTTCGCGTTCGCGGTCTACAATCAGTCTTACGGCAACACTCTGAACACGACCTGCGGAGAGCGACGGCTTCACCTTGCGCCACAGCACGGGAGAAATCTTAAAACCGACCAGTCGGTCCAGGATGCGGCGTGCCTGCTGCGCATTGACCAGGTTCATGTCTAACTGACGGGGATGCTTGATGGCCTCCAAGATGGCAGGCTTGGTGATTTCGTGGAAGACGATGCGGTTGGTCTTCTCCGTGTCCAGTCCCAAGACTTCGCAAAGGTGCCACGAGATGGCCTCTCCTTCGCGGTCTTCATCGGATGCCAGCCAGACGGTCTTGGCATCTTTGGCATTCTTTCTCAAGTCTGCCACCAGCTTCTCTTTCTCTTTTGGTATCTCGTATTCGGGGACTAACGTGTCGAGATTGATGCTGATTTCCTTCTTCTTCAGGTCACGAATGTGTCCGTAGCTGGACATCACCTTGTAGTCTTTACCTAAAAACTTCTCAATGGTTTTAGCCTTAGCCGGGCTCTCTACAATTACTAAGTTCTCTTGCATATTTTCTATTTGATATTTGTTTCCAATGAATCCTTTTACACCTTATATATAGTGGCATGGCTATTTCAAGGGCGCAAAAGTAAATCAAAACTTTCGCTTACACCTTATAATATGCAGACATTTAATATTTTTTAATTAAACTTTAAGCAACATGAGTTCGGTTTAAGCATGAGTGTAGGATGACACTTTTCGAGCGCAATCCTGCACTGTGGTGCCCCTACAGGGGAAATAAAAAAGAAAAAAGTTGCGTTGCAAACTCATAGTAGTTGGAGCGCAAACACATAACAGTTGCAGAAAAGGGACTAAATGTTTGTGTTTTCAGCTTTTGGGGGCGGTGTACGACTTGCGCTCAATTAGGGTATAATCAGTGATGAGCCTTCATCAGCTGTATGAAGCGGGTGATGCCTTCGCGGATAGAGCGGAGGCCGAACTCTTCAGGACAAAGGTCTCCGACGGCTATCCAGCGGGCTTCTTCGGCATCGTCCATGGCGGTGACGGTGCTGGTGTCGCTGACCTGGCAACGGAAAAACATGTCGAGCGTGTGGATGTCCATGTCGCTGTAGCGGTAGATGTTGGGAATGCTGAACAGGTAGTCGGCACGCTCTACGCGAAGCCCTGTCTCCTCCAAGACCTCACGGATGACACCCTCCTCGCCCGTCTCCTCCATGTCGGTGAAGCCTCCGGGCAGGTCGAGGGTGCCCTTTGCCGGGTCTTTCTTGCGGCGCACCACCAGCAACTCACCCTGCTCGTTCATGATCAGGGCTACATTGGCTGCATAGGGGTTGGCATAATAAGTGAACCCACATGCCGAACAATGCTTCGACTTGAAGTTATTGACCTCCCACTGGCTGCTGCCACAGGCAGGACAGTAGCGGAACTTCACTAACGGATGGACGGTGTCTGACATCTTTCTGACCTGTCTATGTTAGAAACTCTTGAGCCACGACTGCAAGTTGAGCTGCATCTCCAGATGGTGCTTGAATCCCATCTTCGAGCCCCAGCCATGTCCGCCGGTAGGATAGACGTAGAGGCTGGCAGGTACATCGTTGCGATAGAGCTCCATGTAGTAGTTCACCCCATTGGCAGGCGGAACGGAACGATCATCATCGCTCAGTGCAATGAAGGCACGCGGTGTTGTGCGCGACACGTTCATGTCACTGCTGTACTTCTTCTCTTCGCGCTTCGACGGCTTCTTTCCCAGGAGGTTGGTACGTGACCCCTCGTGAGTGTAGCCTTCCAGCATGGTGATGACGGGATAGAAAAGGATTTGGAAGTTAGGCTTGGCTTCACCCTTCGACTTTGTGGCAATGGTTGAAGCGAGGTGACCGCCGGCAGAGAATCCCATGATTCCAATGTCGTTGGTATGGATATGCCACGACTGAGCGTTGCGGCGTACAAACTTAATCGCATTTTCGGCATCGCTGACAGGCACGTCAACATCGCCATGAGGCATGCGGTATTTCAATACGATGGCGGCGATGCCCTGGTTCTGGAAGAACTCTCCCCAGTCATAGCCTTCCTTCTGCATCGAGAGGTGTTCGTAGCCTCCACCCGGACAAATGACGACGGCACGTCCGGTAGCCTGCTTGCTGTCGGGCAGGTAGACACGTACCTTTGCCGTGTCGGTGGGGTCTCCGTTGTCGTGAGGCGCTTTACCGCTATAGAGCGGACTGTCGAAAACTTTCTGTGCTGCGGCTGTCATGGTCAGTGCCGCAAGGATAGCGATGGATATTGCTTTTTTCATATTCTCTAATTTAAAATAATCGGTTTCTAAAGCAACGCACGTATCTCCGCTTCTATGTCCTTGATTTGTGACGGGTTCTTTACGATGTTGTTGCCACGGTCTATCAGGTAGATAACAGGTGGTGCTGCCACGGGTGCCAGATAGGGATTGCTGGCTCCTGTGTTGTCGTAGACGCTGATCCAAGGCAGTGCAGCGGTCTGCGTCTTCCAATAGTGTTCGTTGTCGTCGAGGCTCACCTGATAGATTTCCAGTCCCTGCTCATGGTATTTGTTATACAGGCTGCGCAGAGCCATGATGTATTGTGTGGAACCTTCCGAAGCAAAGACATGGAAGTCGAGCAGCACCACCTTGCCCTTCAGCTCCGTCAACGACCGCTGGTTGCCGTGGTTGTCAAGGAGCCGCAGGTCGATGACTCCCGACTCTCTCACCTTCGACGGGTCGATGTCGAGGGCTTTGCTCTGCTGCTGGTTACGGATGATACGCTGGTCTTTCATTCCCTGTATGGCGATGTTGTGCAGGTTCTCTCCGCGTTTGGAATTGGGATAGAAGGTGTCCCAGCTGGTAGCAACGGCAGCAAACGCTTTCACATCGTCAGGATTCTCGCGCGGATCGAAGAGCAGCTGGCTCTCTCCGTTGACGGTGATATACTGGAACAAGGCGAAATAAGCGTAGGCACGCATCGGTTCCTTGTAGATATAGTTGCGCTTGACGTCTTCCTTGTAGGCATTCATCAACTGGGCAATGGCGGTAGCCACAGAGTCAATACCCAGCGAGGGGTTGTCGGCGATGGCTTGGCAGCGTGTTTGCAAGTCTATCTGTCGCAATGCCAATTCTTTCACCTTCTCGTTTTCTGGTGAACCGCTGACGGTGTATTGCGTTGCCATCATCGGATAGGCTGCCTTCACGTTGACCGTCTCGGTAGAGTCTATGGCAATGTTGATGATCTGCCCGGCTATGCGCAACCGATAGAACTCAGGGTTGTCTGCCTTGTCACCACTGAAAGCAAAAGCACCGGTTTCATCGAGCTTGACGGAGTCTACGACAGCAAAACCGTCAAGACCATTGTGCTCAAAATAGAGGATAGAGTCCTTGGCATTGGTAATGTCGCCTTCGACGTGGAATTTCTCCTTGCTGCACGAACTCATATTCATCATCAATGCTGCGGCAGCGATGCCCCAGCAGCATCTGGAAATCACTTTTGTCATACTGTTCTTTTTGAATTTAGTTGCAAAAGTAATTGAAATAGGCTGAATATCAAAATAAATTCGTAATTTTGTTGCCCGAAAGCACATTCTGAAGATATGGAGAAAACGCAAAAAGAACTGTCGGCTGGACTGACAAAAACGTGGAAAGAGAATATGGATGCCACCAAACAACGCTACGTAGACTGGTGGAACCATCGTGGTATTGTATTGAATATGTGGGAACACTTCCAAGAAGGGGTGGCACCACATGCCTCGGTACAGGCACCACCACCACCAAAGGACCTCAACCAGAAATGGTTCGACCCCGTCTGGCGGGCACAATACCTGGACTGGTATGTAGCTCACAGCTCATTGAAGGCCGACATGCTACCTGTTGCCAACACCCAACTCGGACCGGGTTCGCTGGCTGCCATCCTCGGCGGTGTGCTTGAAGGCGGTGAAGACACGATATGGATACACCCCGATCCGCATTTCACCGATGACGGCATCGTCTTCAACCGCGAACATCCCAACTGGCTGTTGCACAAACAGCTGCTCACGGAATGCAAGCAACGGGCACAAGGACACTACTATGTAGGCATGCCCGACCTGATGGAGGGACTCGACGTGCTGGCTGCACTGAAAGGTACCGACCAGGTATTGCTCGATACGGTGATGCAGCCGGAGGTTGTCGAACGGCAGGTGCAACAGATCAACGACATCTACTTCCAGGTCTTCGATGAACTCTATGACATCATCCGCGAGGGCGACGAGATGGCATTCTGCTATTTTTCGGCATGGGCACCGGGTAAGATGTCGAAACTGCAATGCGACATCTCCACGATGATCAGCGAAGATGACTATCGTCGCTTTGTCCAACCTTATATCCGGCAGCAATGTCAGAAGATAGACTACACGCTCTACCACCTCGACGGTGTGGGAGCCATGCGACACCTGCCGGCATTGCTGGAGATAGAAGAACTGAATGCCATACAGTGGACACCGGGAGTGGGCGAACCACAGGGAGGCAGCCCGAAGTGGTACGACCTGTATCGCCGCATTCTCAATGGCGGCAAGAGCATCCTGGCTTGTTGGGTGACGTTGGACGAACTGCGTCCGCTTTTGGACAACATCGGCGGCGAGGGTGTTCACATCGAAATGGACTTCCACAACGAGAAGGAGGTAGAGGAAGCCATGCGCATCGTAGAGGAATACCAGACGGCACATCCCGCGGAGAAACAGAAAGAAGACAGCATCAAGGTTCCCTCATCAGTAGATGATGAAGTTGATGCCATCATCCAGCAGGTTGAAGCAGCCTTTGCAGCCAGCCAGCATCCAACCGATTGCACCTGCGGCATTCCCCACAACACCCCAAATGCCCATCCTACCCATCATTCCCATTCCCCCCACCCTCTTCCCCTTACTGAAGCAGCCCGCCGCCGCATCTTGGTTTTAGACGGTGGCATGGGAACGATGATTCAGCAATATCAGCTGCGCGAAGAAGATTTCCGCGGTCAGCGCTTTGCCAGCCATACACAGTCATTGGCAGGATGCAACGACGTGCTGTCGCTGACTTGTCCGTTTGTTGTCAGGGAGGTACACCGCCGCTTCCTGGAAGCCGGTGCCGACATGATAGAGACCAACACGTTCAATGCTCAACGGGTATCCATGACGGACTTCGGCTTGCAAGACCATTGCAGGGACATCAACTTAGAAGCATGTCGCCTTGCCCGCGAGATGGCAGACATCTATACCGAAAAGACTCCTGACAAGCCACGCTATGTCGTCGGCTCCATCGGTCCTACCAACAAGACTTGCTCCTTCTCGACTGGTAAGGAACCACCATTAGACAGAACGCTTTTAAGAGATGCCTATTACGAACAGGTAGATGCCTTGGTTGACGGAGGTGTTGATGCGTTGCTGATAGAAACCATTTTCGACACGATGAATGCTCAAGCGGCGGTTGAGGCTGCCGAAGCAGTCTTCGCAGAGAAGCAGAAGAGCGTGCCGGTGATGCTGAGCTTCAATGTCGCCACCCCGGAAGGTAAGAACATGTTCGGGCAGAATATTCCCGATTTCATCGAGGAAATAACGGCAGCACACCCACAGTTACAGTTCTTCTCCGTCGGCATCAACTGTACACCCGACATCACAGCGATGGTGCCCTTCGTACAGTTGCTGGCAGAACGCTTCCCGTTGTATGTCAGTTGCTACCCGAATGCCGGCAAGCCTGATGGGAAAGGTGGCTACAGCAAGTCGCCGGAGCAGTTGCAGGCTGATTTATGGCCGCTGGTAGAACACCACCTGCTGAATGTCGTCGGTGGTTGTTGCGGAACGACAGATGAACATATCGCTAAGATAGCACAACTGACAGAACCGGTCCCAGGACTTTACATGAGTCCGAAGCAGCACCAGAGGACGAAAGGACGACACATAGAGAATCTTTCTATGACTGAGACCGCTCAAGAAGGTGCTGACCTCACGCCGCCACAGTCAAGTTCCCAAGTCTCATCTGAGCGTATCTTTGAAGCCATCCTCAACGGTAAGGGTGACGATGCAGCAGCAGCTACGCGCGATGCCGTTGCCGAAGGGTGTTCGCCACAGCAACTCATCAACGACCAGATGATACGGGCGATGAGCGAGGTAGGCCAGCGCTTCCAAGACGGCAAGGCTTTTGTACCGCAGCTGCTCATGGCAGGCAGGGCGATGAAGGCAGCCCTGGAGGTGCTGAAGCCGCTGATGGCAGGCGGCGAGATGACGACCTTAGGCAAGGTTCTCATCGGAACCGTGAAAGGCGACCTTCACGACATCGGCAAGAATCTCGTTGCCTCCATGCTGGAAGGTTGTGGCTTTGAAGTCATCAACATTGGCATTGACGTGCCGGTAGAGACATTTATCGATGAAATCAAGAAAAACAAGCCCGACATCCTGTGCATGAGTGCACTGTTGACCACGACGATGGACTATATGAAAGTAGTCATCGACGGGCTGAAAGAAGCCGGACTTCGCGACCAAGTAAAGGTGATGGTGGGTGGTGCTCCCGTCAGTCAGGCTTTTGCCGACGAGATTGGTGCCGACGGTTATAGCGACAATGCCAATACAGCCGTTGCCGTTGCCAAACAACTGTTGGCAATTGATAATTGATAATTGACAATTTGTTAGCTTTCCCCTAACATTCTCCCCCTTTAGGGGGATGGGGGGCTTTTTGGGGGCCTTTTTTTCTTATAGCACTTCTCGAAATCACAAAGTCCGCAGGTGTAGTCAAGCTTGCGGACTTCCTTTCCCACCCCGATGATGCCGCTGACCGATTTGATGGGCACCATCAATGAACTGTCAGTGAGTTGTACGCCGCAAGGGTTCGCCGTATGGAAGAGCGGAAAGAGACGTTGCTGTTCCGACACATGCCATCCGCAGTAGCCTGGACTGAATCGGTTAGTATGCTTCCATCCCAGCTTTTCGATGCTCTGTTGCAGAAAAACCTCCATTTCATCGGCACATTTCTCAGCGATGACACTTCCCAAGGCATTGGCAATAAACACCTTCACCATGTCACCCTCAAGCATCAGCCGCTGCTGATACGCTTCAAACTCCATGCCTGCCGTAGCGACAAAGCAAGCGAAGGCTTCGCTGCCCTTCAGTTGTCGACCGATAATCTTGCCCACCTTCAGCGTGGTTTGCTCCAAGGTCAGCGTTTGGAAGTTGCTGCCCAGTTCGCCATAAGCGACAAAGAAGCAGAACCGCGGGCGAAGCCATAAGCTCACTTCCGACATGACAGCACGCGTCTCCGCGGCGACAGCCACATCAGGCTGGTCTGCCTGATACTCCATCGCTTCGTAAACGTCATCAAGACTGATGGATAAGTCGTCGTATCTGAGCTCCTTTTGACTCATTGGCGTGCATTGAATACTTTCAGGGCATCATAAAACGCCTCGATATTCTCAGCAGGTGTGAGCGGCGGAGTGTCACATCCGCTGGAGAGGACGAAGTTAGGATAGTCTTTCATCGTCTCCAACAATTCCGTAACCGTCTTCCGCATCAGCTCAGGCGTTCCCTCCTTGAAGACTGATACGGGATCGACGTTGCCCATAGCCAGAGCCGTCGGCGGCACATCACGGATGACTTCCTCCATCCGGCATTTGTTTCCGAAGTGGTAAGCGGCAGCACCTGTTGCCACCATTGCCTTCGTACAGTGTCCCGTGTTGCCACAGTTGTGCAGCACGACGGTGAAGTAGTCGTCTTGCACACGGTCTACAATCTCCTTGACATATTGCGATGAGAACGTCATACAGTCGTCGTTGCTCATCAGTCCTGCTGCCGGTTCTGCCATGACGACGCCGTTGCTGCCCATCGCCTTCAGCGCGATGCAGTATTTCAGTATCAGTTCGTTGCACTTGCGCAGCAAGGTATGCGCCGCATCGGGGTTCTCATAGATGAGCACCATGATCTCCGACATGTCGTAGAGCCTGCCTGCCAAGGAGAACGGTCCGATACATCCGCTGAAGACCGGACGGTCGGTGATGTTACGTGCTGCCAGGATGTTCGCCTTCAGATATTGCGGTATGCGCCCGGCAGAGAGCGAAGGCACCTGCAGCTGGTAGATAGCCTCGGCATCGGGCAGCAGCCGGCTGCTGACGGCAGGCACGGCATGGTCGGAAAAAGCTATCTCCGAACCGAACGCCTCGGCTTCTGTCGTCAAGTCCATGATGGTTGCCGCCGCCTCACTCTCGTATCGTTGGCACAACGCCTTCACCGCTTCGTAGTGAACCTGTCCGTCGCTGACGGCTTCTCTCACCGTGTTTCCCGTCATTTCCAGTCCCGGATGGGTCATCACGGGTATTGCCGTCACGTCCTTTCGGCTGATGGTGTCGGCAATCCATTGGGTCATATTGAATTTCATATTACCGACAAAGGTACGGTAAAAAGGGATAAAAGCAAGGGTAAAAGACAGAAAATCAATGAAAAAATCAAAATAATCAAGCCTTTTTGCTTGTCGAATGAGAAAAAATGCCTAATTTTCCGCCCTGTAATCGCATATCCTCATTGATATTCTGCAAGATGAAAACGAAACGAATCTTTCTCTTAGCGGTTTTCTCTGCCGCTTTTGCCTGCCTGTCGCAAGCACAAAACAAAGACCATTACAGCGAGTGGATAGTAGCTTCGGAGATGCAGCGCACCCCCCACCCCTACAACCTGAACTTCTCCATGTGGGGAGCACAGTGGAGCTATCAGGTAGGCATCGAACTGGATGCCATGCTCGACGTCTACCTGACCTACAAGAACGAGAAGGTGCTCACCTACCTGAAGGAATATCCAGCCAAGATGGTGAGCACGAAAGGTGCCATCAACGGCTATAACCTCAGCGAATACAACTTAGACAACGTGCGCCCCGCCCACTTCCTGCTGCGCTACTACCTGAATTTCCCTGCCGACAAGGAGAAGACGGCACTGAACACCCTGTTCAGCCAGTTGGAAAAACAGCCGCGCACCACCAACGGCGTGTGGTGGCACAAGGCCATCTATGCCAACCAGGTGTGGCTCGACGGCGTCTTCATGGGCATGCCCTTCTATACCCTTGCCGCTCCCATCCTGAAGCCTGGCAAGGAAACCGACTACTACGATGATGCCGTCGACCAGATGACAACCACCGACCTGAAGACCTATGACGCAGCCACCGACCTGTGGAAACATGCGTGGAGCGAAGCGAAAATCTTCTGGGCTGACGACGTTACCGGTCAGAGCCAGCACACATGGGGACGTGCCCTCGGCTGGTATGCTATGGCGTTGGTAGAGGTGCTTGATGCCCTTCCCGAAAGCTACAGCCGCCGTGAGGAGATTGTGAAGGTCTTCCAGCACGTGATGGCTTCGGTGGTCAAGTATCAGGACGAGACGAGCGGCGTGTGGTATGACGTGCTCGATGTCGACGACCCACGCAACTACCTGGAAGCCACCTGCTCCTCGATGTTCACCTACTGTCTGCTGAAGGGTGTACGCATGGGCTATCTCGATGCTTCCTACCAGAAGGCAGGCATCAACGCCTACCGAGGACTGGTGAAAGAGTTTGTCAAAGAAAACACCAACGGCACCATCTCGCTGACGAAGTGTTGCGAGGTGTCGGGTTTAGGACCGGAAAACAAGCCCAACCGCGACGGCTCCTTTGAATACTATATGAGCGAACCTGTACGCGACAACGACCCGAAGGGCATCGGTCCCTTCGTCTGGGCATCGCTGGAGATGGAGGCTTTAGGCTACGACAAGAACAACCTTGACGAAGACCTGACGACGAACTTGCGGTCAATGGGGCAGTCACCCTCAGCCAACGACCGTGAAGGCGGTGCGTGGTATGACCTCAATGGCAGGAAACTGTCAGGTGACAACTTGCCAAGCCGCACCCTCCAAAGGGGCATCGTCATCCATAACGGACGGAAAGAATACCGCTGAAATTCATAAAAAACGAAAAATAACACCCTGATATTCGTTTGTTTGCGCGGAAATACCTATCTTTGCGCGATTTTATTATTAGATGTTAGATAAAACAATAAGATTTTTTAGATGAACGTAATTACGAAAAGTGTTCAGTTGCCTGATGGAAGAACCATCACAATTGAAACAGGAAAAGTTGCAAAACAGGCCGACGGCTCTGTTACACTTCGTATGGGTAACACCGTTCTGCTCGCAACTGTTTGTGCAGCTAAGGACGCCGTACCCGGTACAGATTTCATGCCTCTACAGGTAGACTATCGCGAGCAGTATGCTGCTGCGGGACGCTTCCCCGGCGGTTTCACCAAGCGTGAGGGCAAGCCCGGCGACAACGAGATTCTCACTTCCCGCCTCGTCGACCGTGTGCTCCGTCCCCTCTTCCCCAGCAACTACCATGCTGAGGTGTTTGTAAACATCATGCTTCTTTCTGCCGACAACGTAGACCAGCCCGATGCCCTCGCCGGCTTCGCTGCCTCTGCTGCCTTGGCATGTTCAGATATCCCCTTCGAGTGTCCTATCTCCGAGGTTCGTGTGGCACGCGTCAACGGCGAATATGTCATCGACCCCACCTTCGAGCAGATGAAGGAAGCCGACATGGACATCATGGTGGGAGCCTCTGCAGAGAACATCATGATGGTGGAAGGCGAGATGGACGAGGTTTCTGAGCAAGACCTCCTGGGTGCGCTCAAGGCTGCCATGGATGCTATCAAGCCCATGTGCGAGCTGCAGGCAGAACTCTCCAAGGAGCTGGGTACCGACGTGAAGCGCGAGTACGACCACGAGGTCAACGACGAGGAGCTGCGCCAGCAGATACAGAAGGAGTGCTACGAGCCCGCCTACAGCGTCACCAAGCAGGCGCTGGAGAAACAGGCACGTGCCGAAGCCTTCGAGAAGATACTGAACGACTTCATCGAGAAATATGACGCTGCACATGCCGACCTGAGCGAAGACGAGCTCGAAGAGAAGCACACCCTGGCAGCACGCTACTACCACGACGTGGAGC
>DEJO01000028.1:0-2429 GCA_002353555.1 Prevotella sp. UBA2746
CGTGTTTTTGAAGAGCAATGGCATCAACAAGAAGAATGCCATGCCAGTGGCCATCAGTCCGAAGACTTATGCCAAGATAGAGCAAATCATCCAAGTCATGGGAGACGGCAGCTGTACCGTGGACGATTTTGTGGAGAACGTGCTGAAGCATGGTCTCAGTGGTAAGGAATCCCGGTCTATATCTATCAGCGCAGCGACCTATGACATGATAGAGGGTCTGATTCATGGTATGGAGACAGACGGCTGCACTGTGGACGCCTTTGTGGAAAGCATATTGAAGTACCAGCTCCGCGAGGCGAATACCCGTCCTATTCCTATCAGTCCGACAACTTATGCCGTGATAGAGAATATCATCCAAGTCATGGGAGACGGCAAATGTACCGTGGACGATTACGTGAAAAACGTATTGCAGAGCAAACTCTGCGAGATCAATGATGTGCAGTGTATCGCATCTAAAGCATAAAATCGGGGCAATCAAATTATTCACATCTAAATTTACAAGACAATGAAGAAGAATCTCAGAAGCATTTTCAACAAGTTCATTAAGAAGGCTGGCATCAAAGCAAGAGACGGCAAGCAAGTTTACATCTGCGAGGAATTTCATCAGAAAATAAGTCTGATGGCTAATCTCGGCTGTCGAGGTGAGATTACCATAGCGGATTATCTTCACAATGTGCTGGAAGACCACTTCCGCATGCACGGGACAACCTTCAACGAAGTATTGAACGAAGCATTGAAGGCAAGATTATGAGCATCACCTATATCCTGCTTTCCGTGTCCATTGTCTGCAATGTCTGGTTTATCCTGCTGCTTCTTGCAGACCGCATAGCCGACACCAAGGCGGCAAGACTCCTGAGAGGCATTGCCGATGTATGGAAGTCGCTTCATGAAACGGCGGAGGAAAGGCCAACGATGTCCCAATCTCCAGTTTCCGACAATGAGATTATCGGGAAAAGCAAGTTCAGAATGCAGTCTCCGAGGCCAACCGCTGCCACCCCTGTGCCAAAGGATTCCACTTCCGAAAAAGGTGTGGAGATGTCGGAAAACGACATTACTTTTGAAAGCGAAAACAAAGACAGCGAGCAAGAAACGGACTCCGCTCGCATCCCGGACGAGAAACTCGACAAGGCTTTCAAGAGCCTTTCACCGGACGAGCTGGGTTATTCGGATGATGAGCCGGAAGAAGAAAGCGAACGTCCGCGAGCCTCTGGTTTCAGCTTTGACGAGATTCGTGAGGCTGTCCACATAGCCACCAAGAAGAACCCGTCGGGCAAGGAACAGCAGAAAGCGAGGGAGGTCTTCGCAGAACTGGAGGACACGGAACTCTATGAGAAACTAATGGCCGGAAGTACGGAAGTAAGTATCCGCATCAAGGGACTGATGGAAATTCGCCTGAAGAAGCCGAAGAAAGATTTCGTCATCCCCGACAAACTGGAGGACTTCAACATCCGGGACTATGTATAACGTATAACCATTGCAACGAAAAAAAGAATGAATAGAAAGTAATGCAACAACAAAGCGGCAGAGCGGTACAAGGTACATCCAGGCCGCAAACGGACAGCCTAAGTCCGTAGAAACAAAAGGGCGATACCACTATATCCAAATAAAGTAAATCATTATCCACCCGCCCCACAAGGACTATCCACCCTTCGAGGGCACAAAACAGAACATCAATATGAACAAGAACAACAGTATCAGAACAATCCTCTCGGCAGCACTCCTCATCGCTGCAACCGCCTCCGCATTCGCACAGGGCAACGGACTGGCAGGCATCAACGAAGCCACCTCCATGGTTACCTCGTATTTCGACCCCGGCACGAAACTCATCTACGCCATCGGCGCAGTGGTCGGACTCATCGGCGGCGTGAAGGTCTATGGCAAGTTCTCGTCGGGCGACCCCGACACCTCCAAGACCGCCGCAAGCTGGTTCGGAGCGTGTATCTTCCTCATCGTGGCAGCCACCATCCTGCGCTCGTTCTTCCTTTAATATATAATGAGGTGTAACAAGACGGAACACACAATGGCTGAATACCCCATCAACAAGGGTATCGGCCGTCCGGTTGAGTTCAAGGGCCTGAAGGCGCAGTACCTCTTCATATTCTGTGGAGGTCTGCTCACCCTCTTCATCCTCTTCGTCATCCTCTACATGGTCGGCATCGGCCAGTGGATATGTATCGGCTTCGGTGCGGCATCGTCGTCCATCCTCGTATGGCAGACCTTCGCACTGAACGCCCGGTACGGCGAGCACGGACTGATGAAGCTGGGAGCGGCACGCAACCATCCCCGATACCTTATCAACCGACGGCGGATAACCCGATTATTCAAGAACAAACAGAAAACGGAACAAGAATGAGGAACATATCCAAAATGACAACACTGGAAAACAAGTTTCCCCTGCTGGCGGTGGAGCACGGCTGTATCGTCTCAAA
>DEJO01000028.1:2514-3680 GCA_002353555.1 Prevotella sp. UBA2746
GCAGGACTGGTTCATCAAGGAACAGTACAAGCCGGAGCTTCACAAGGACGACATGAGTTTCCTGAGCCGCTCGTTTGAGCGTCACTTCAACGAGCGTCCCTACCTGAAGCACACCTGCTACCTCTTCCTGACGAAGACCACGAAGGAGCGCAACCGTATGCAGAGCAACTTCAGCACGCTGTGCCGTGGGCATATCATCCCGAAGGAACTGGACAGGGAGACGGCGGAGAAATTCATGGAGGCTACGGAACAGTTCGCCCGCATCATGAACGACAGCGGCTTCATCAGGCTGCGCCGCCTCACCACCGATGAGCTTGTCGGTACGGGGGACAAGGCTGGACTCATAGAGCGTTACTTCTCCCTCATGCCCGAAGGCGACAGGACACTGCAGGACATCGACCTTTCGGCAAGGGAGATGCGCATCGGCGACAACCGTCTGTGTCTGCACACCCTCTCCGATGCGGAAGACCTGCCCGGCAAGGTTTCCACAGATGTCAGGTACGAGAAACTCTCCACCGACCGCTCGGACTGTCGCCTCTCCTTCGCCAGTCCCGTGGGACTGCTGCTGCCCTGCAACCACATCTACAACCAGTATGTGATTCTGGACAACAGCGAGGAGAACCTGCAGAAGTTCGAGAAGTCCGCCCGCAACATGCAGTCGCTCTCCCGCTATTCGAGGAGCAACAGCATCAACCGCGAGTGGATAGAGCAGTACCTGAACGAGGCACATTCTTACGGACTGACCTCGGTGAGGGCGCACTTCAACGTCATGGCATGGAGCGACGACGCGGAGAAGCTGCGCCACATCAGGAACGATGTGGGCAGCCAGCTGGCAAGCATGGAGTGCATGCCGCGTCACAACACCATCGACTGCCCCACGCTCTATTGGGCGGCGATGCCCGGCAATGCGGCGGACTTCCCTGCGGAGGAGTCCTTCTATACTTTCACCGAACAGGCGGTGTGCCTCTTTACGGAGGAGACCAATTACCGTAGCTCGCTCTCGCCCTTCGGCATTAAGATGGTGGACAGGCTCACGGGCAAGCCCCTGCACCTCGACATCAGCGACCTGCCCATGAAGCGGGGCATCACCACCAACCGCAACAAGTTCGTGCTGGGTCCGTCGGGCAGCGGCAAGTCGTTCTTCATGAATTCTTCACCAACTAAAT
>DEJO01000030.1:0-37284 GCA_002353555.1 Prevotella sp. UBA2746
GAGGTAAGGCCAGAGCAATTCTGGAAAGCTCTAGCGCCGATGCTCGTCACGCTGTTGGGGATTTCGACGGAGGTAAGGCCAGAGCAATTATAGAAAGCAGCATAGCCGATGCTCGTCACACCATCTGGTATCACTAAGTCCTTTATCTCGGTATTTTCATCACTATACAGATGTTTTGCGTAATATAAAGGATTGGCATCCAAAAAACTAAATGATATCTTGCACCATGCAGCTATGTCCTTGACGATTACTTTTTTTAGGCCAGAGCAACTTTGGAAAGCATAATCGCCGATGCTCGTCACGCTATTGCCGATGGTGACGGAGGTAAGGCCAGAGCAATTCCGGAAAGCCTCACTGCCGATGCTCGTCACGCTGTTGCCGATGGTAACGGAGGTAAGCTTAGAGCAATTATAGAAAGCAGCATAGCCGATGCTCGTCACGCTGTTGCCGATGGTAACGGAGGTAAGCTTAGAGCAATCAGAGAAAGCATAACCGCCAATGCTCTTCACGTCTTCACCTATAATATATTCTGTAACTCCACCAAAAATATTCTTTATATTGTTGGATCTCGTATATGTTTTTGAAGCTATAGCATTAGAATTCAAGGTGACGGAGGTAAGCTTAGAGCAACTAGAGAAAGCATATTCACCGATGCTCGTCACGCTGTTGCCGATGGTAATGGAGGTAAGGCCACAAGATCCGAAAGCACCCTCGCCGATGCTCGTCACGCTGTTGGGGATGGTAATGGAGGTAAGGCCAGAGCAACCTTCGAAAGCATGATAGCCGATGCTTGTCACGCTGTTGGGGATAGTAACGGAGGTAAGGCTAGAGCAATTATAGAAAACATATCTGCCGATGCTCGTCACGCTGTTGCCGATGGTGACGGAGGTAAGGCCAGAGCAACCATAGAAAGCACCATTTCCGATGCTCGTCACGCTATTGCCGATGGTGACGGAGGTAAGGCCAGAGCAACCGAAGAAAGCCTCACTGCCGATGCTCGTCACGCTGTTGCCGATGGTGAGGGAGGTAAGCTTAGAGCAACCTTTGAAAGCATTAGCGCCGATGCTCGTCACGTCTTCACCTATAATATATTCTTTAACTTGTTCACCAAAAATATTCTTTATATTGTTGGAACTCGTATATGCTTTTGAAGCTATATAGTTGGAATTCAGAGTGACGGAGGTAAGGCCAGAGCAACCAGAGAAAGCACTCTCGCCGATGCTACTCACTCTTTTGCCGATGGCGACGGAGGTAAGGCCAGAGCAATTATAGAAAGCCATCTCGCCGATGCTCTTCACGCTGTAAGTTTTCCCTCCATATTTTATATTAGGGATTATCTCAATGTCGCCGCTGTAATACCCTGAGGGCATAGATGTCACCTGAGCCTGACTATTGTCATTATCCAGATAATAGTACAAACCACCCACTTCAACCTTAGTAGATGTGTCAAAAACGGCAAACGCCTGTAGTCCCACCATACTCATCAGCACGGTCAGGACAAATGTAAGTTTAAATTGTTTCATAGTGTAATTGTTTTAAGTTATTATTGTTGCTGTATAATTCTTCTTGCAAATTTAGCGTCTATCACGCTCTTTAGTTCGATTGCCAATTTATTCCAGTTAGGTGTTTTGTTCTTGGTCTTTTGAACATTAAGCTTCATTCTCAGATATTTAAGGCGAATCCATATGGTAGAGAACGTGTACGACAGGTTGGAATTGACAAAATAATGCATGGCATCAACTCCACCACCATCTGTTCTACAGGCAGAAATACAAATATTAGACTCTAAGCCTTTGATTTGTTCTTCGTTCTCAACAATCTCCCATTCCTCACTTCCATAATTGCAAATATACGTAGAAACATTGTTTGCATCAGGCATTTTCCCATTAAAGAAGCGGATGTTGTCTTCTATAATCCAGGGATAGTCGCCGCATGTGGCAATAAATACATTTACTTTCTTATGCTGACCCTTAGCATGATAGTTTCTGATGATAACTCTAAGGTCGCCACCCTTAGTGGGAACTGAGCCCGACATGACGTTAATAAGTTCACGTAAGGTACTGGTCTTGCCTTGATCATGAGTGTCATACAAGACGATAATTTCTTCTAATTTCCTTTTCATTCATTAAGCTTGTAAAGACCGATTAGTATAGATTCTGTCTTTTTTGCTCCTTGAAACACCCAGCAAGGAAAGTTAAATTTAGGTTAGCTTATGATACAAAAAAGGCGTAGGTGCTATTCTTCTCGCCTATCCTGGATTCAAAGGCTCTCGCATTGCCCACACCACACAGGATAGACAACGCCAGTTAGCCCACGCCAGAACGTACTATATTAAATAAGGTATATAGAAACGCTCCACGCAGACGTCTCGTTGTCATCTGTCTGTTGTGGTGTTTCGAATTTGCGAGATTCTTGAATCACAACGACAGACGTCCGAAAACGTCTTTCTCATATATAAGACCGCCCGCTTTACCCCTAAGGGCTAACAAGCGATGGTGCAAATATAGGGATTATTTCTGAAACTGACAAGAAAAGGGAAGGGATTTTTATACGACAAATTGTGCAAAGACTGTGTTTGCGAACACACGAAGAAAGCTACAAATTTCATACTAACGAAGAACAGAAACTACGTCATCGTGCTTGCACACTTTTACCGCTCGAACTTGTTCGCTCCTTCGAGCAAAGCGAGTCTGGAGAAAGCGAAGCGACTAAAAGAATTTCACAAATGAAACAAATTAAAATCCTATGTTCCTAAGTTCCTTAGCCAAAGAAAGAAATTGCCAGAAATTAACCAGAAATTTTAAAATCCGTGTAAATTCGTGTTATCCGTGTTCAAAAAAAGATAAAACTTCCGTGATTTCCGCGTGTTCCGTTGTTGATAAAAACCACAGATGACACAGATGAACACGGATTTTTTTAGCGAACACGAATCCTTAGACCTTTGACTTTATACTACGAATTACACAAATTGAACGAATCCTTTGACCTTAAACCTTCGACTTTAGACTCCCCCTTTAGGGGGTTGGGGGGCTTTGACCTTGACTATAAAATCAAGTCCTGCGAGAGTCCTTACATTATTATATAGAGGTGAAAAAGTTCGCTTTACGAAGGAAAAAGTGGACTTTACGCTTCTACGTTTCTACGCTTCATGTAGAGGAAATGAAAATTTAGCGGATGAATGTATTGCCAATTGAAAGGAAAAAACTACCTTTGCACTATGCACTTTGTTCTTCGGTCTTAGATCAGCTAAGACCCTACACTTTGCACTTAGAAGAGAAACAATATGATAACAGTAGAAGATGCTTTGCGCATAGCTTTGGAAGCGCACGACGGACAGAAAGACTTAGACGGTAACCCCGTTATCCTGCACCCGATGGCTGTGGGCATGGCGGGCAGGAACCGCGAGGAACAGGTGACGGGTTTGTTGCACGATGAGGGGATGAACTACGAGGATTATGTGAAACGCATAGCAGCATCGGACAACCAACTTGCCATACGCGTGAAATACAATGACCTGCGGCACAACCTGAAACGTGGACGTGCAGGGGGGCATTGGCATATCGTTGCCAAGCATGAGCGTGCGCTTGCTGTGATAGAACCGTTGGTGAGAGCAAGAGAGATGAGAGTTCTTTCAGTCGCTTCGCTTGGTGAAAGCGCTTCGCGGTTACTTGCGCCGCTTCGCTCTGCAAGCGAGCAAAGCTCGAACGAGAGTTTATAGTTGAGAGATTAGAGTTTAGAGATGAGAAACAGGACGACATATCTTTTTATCATTGTGCTGGCTGTAGTTATGACGCTGGCATTCTTTAGTAAGGTGCAGTGCAAGTCGGTCGAGCACGGCGAGTCGATAACGGAAAGCGGCGATGCGAGGCTCGATGGCAGTGAGGCTGCCCGACGTGTCAAGGTTGGCAAAGGAGTGAAGGACGACTTGCTCATGGTCGTGGGCGGCGATGTGCAGGTGCTCAGGAAGACGGGCTTCGTGACTGGCTATGCCAAGGAGTGGCGTCTGCCGATGTGGACGGCATGGAACCTGACCGCCAGTCACACCACAGGACCGTACAAGCGGAAGGGCGTGAAGTTCCAGGAAGACGATGAGGTGCCGTACCCGAAGGCGATGAACAGTGACTACTACAGCTCCGGCTACGACCGCGGACACATGTGTCCGTCGGGCGACAACAAGTGGAGCCGGCAGGCACAGGAAGACTGTTTCCTCTTTACCAACATGTGTCCGCAGTCGCACAACCTGAACGGAGGCGACTGGAACGACTTGGAGATGAAGTGCCGCACGTGGGCTAAGCGCTACGGAAACATCTACATCGTCTGCGGCCCCGTGTTCCGCAACAGCCGTCCCAGCCGTACTATCGGCAGGAACCGCGTATGGGTGCCCGACGGGTTCTATAAGGTGGTGCTCAGGATGAATCAGAGGAGCGACCGCGGACGGCAGCACGGAGACGCCATTGCCGCCATCGGCTTCTACTATGACAATGAAGACGGTCACCGTCCGTTGTCCGACTATGTGATGACCGTCGACGAGGTGGAAGAGATGACGGGGCTTGACTTCTTCTCTGCCCTCGGCGACAAGACAGAGCAGCGCATAGAAGCCAATGCCGACCTGCGCGACTGGTAGAAGCTGTCAATTGTCTCATCGGTAGCCCGTACCGCCACCGCCACGTGAGCCGCCTCCTCCGTCATACGACGAACGACCTCCTCTTCCGCTGCTACGCGAGGAGTTGCTGGAACTTGACGAACTGCTTGACGAATAGTATTTGTGCATATGTTCTTTCCATATTTGTCGCTCTTCCGGTGTCTCGTATGTGTCGAGGTAGTTGATGGACATGCCGGCGTAGCCTGATATGTGTTCGATGGCTGCCAGAGTACTCTCTATACTACCTAATTGTGCAACATCGGGGAAGACCTTGCCCAACTCGTTACCCACCTTGTCGGCTATACCGTACAGGTAGGCGTACACCATGTACTCCTTCCACAGTCCTGTCTCCTTGAGGTCGCGTTCAGCGGTAAGCGTAAATTCCTCCAGATACTTGCGGAATCCGAATACCTGGGTTACATCCTCCTTGGTCAGGGCTTCCAGCTTGCCATCCAATGGGCGCAGGCTGTTTACCATCTTGCGAGCCAGCGGTCGCAGTTCTATCGTCTTGTTCTTGGCGTATGTATCCAGTTCCTTGGGTTGCAGTTTATGGTCAGCACCCGCAGCACCGTAGAGGAAAGTTTGCAAGAACAACGGATAGTTATGGTTATAATCATCTTCAATTTCTCTTCCCAGTGGTATTTCTACCTGGAACACTTCTGCCATCTCGCCCTTTTCGTTGTGCTCAATGGTGATGTGCAACTGTTTGTTGTACAACATTCGCAGGATGTAGGCATTACGAACGATGTCTTTTGAACATAATTTAGAGTCAACGGTACAGAGCACCTTAGCCGTCTTCTGTATGTCGCCGTCGAAAGGAATGTCACGATACCAGTCCATCATCTTCCCTCTGCCGTTACCAAACAAGCGTTTCATCTCGTTGGTGTAGCCAATGGTGCCATAGATAGCGATGCAGAAGATGATGACTGCCACCGGAATAGCGAGCAACAGGACAAAAAGCAGCAAGTCGTGGAGGGTGTCAAAGGTACTGCTATCTTCGACGCCGTAACCAAAGAACGAGGACTGTTGCGCACCTTTCTCCTTCTCCAAGTCAGTGTAGTCGCTGCCCTTGAAGGCTTCGCGCTTCACCGACTTGTAGAATGTCGTCAGCACCTGTGTGGCAGGACGGAACAATCCCTTGTTGAACTCCACCATGACGTTGATCTTCTCGCCTTGCTTGGAGAAGGGTCTGGTGGTCTCAACGACTATCTTCCCGTCTTTCACGAAGATGGTGCCGTAATAGTTGAACGCCCACACGCGCGTGTCGTCGGGAGAGAAGTTGCCGTTCTCCTTGCTGATTACCATCTTCAGATGTCTGGCATACGGGTGGGAAGCCTCGTAGAAGGTGAAAAGAAAACCATCGAAGTCTTCGTACGACTTCACCAGTCGGGTGATGGTATAGTGGATGTTGTGCAGATGCTTGCCTGGTGTGCCTACGCCCCAGCATAGTTCCTTGCCTTCGCTGGTATTGTTGATGCCACACTTAAAGGCTTTCTCTTCGCGGCTGAGGTCGGTTCTCCATGGTTGTACGGTTGTGAACGGCTTGCCGCTCTCGTCGCTCACCGCCAATTCGCCAACATCGCTACCTTGCAGGTTGTTCATCGTGAGGAAGCCTTCTGTAGCCCGTTCCGGGATAATGACATCGTGTATTTCCTCTACACGGGCATTCCCAAGGTCATTGATGACTACGTTGATGATGACATCCGATAGTTGTGCCGACATAGGAAGCGGCAGGAACAGCAACCATACCGTTGCTGCAAGCAGTTTGGTTGAGTATAGGGTAGGTCTCATGAAATGAACATATAGGCGTATTTAATCAAAAGAAACAGCAGATACAAGGCTGCAAAAAAGATGAGGATAGCGGTGATGGGGTACTCCAAGCACAGGTTCCATAGGTTGTAGAAACCGAGTTCTGTCTTTGGTGTCTTTTCCAACATCATGGGGGACTGTAGTTCGGAGGGCGTGAAACTGCCTTGTTGCAGGTCGGATGTTGCGAAGCTACCTTGTGCTGGCAGGTTGGGGAAAAGTCCTTTCTTGAATTTCAGCTGATAGTTTAAGCGTGTGTTCCCCTTCTCAGGACGGATGTATAGGGTGCCGTCTTCTATCGTCAGCTTGCCGTCTGCAACGCAATCATCCAAGTTCAGCATGTCCGTTGTTATCTTCCTGCCGCTCAGATGTATGCGCAGCTCCATCTTCTCGGCAGGCATGTCGTCGGGCAGATTGATGAACGGGTAGTCCAGCACGTCGGCATCGGCTGTGGCGTACATGGCATTCCTGATGCCGTAGCTCACGAAGTACTGCTTGCGGCTTTGCGGTATCATGCCCCAATGTAGTTCTATCCTGCCGTCATGCGTCAACGTATAGCCGCAATGACGGGCTTTCTCTGCAGAGGGTAGGGCAGTGTTCCATTTGTCTACCTGCTCGTAATCATTGTTGTCGCCGCGCTCGCTCACCTTCATGATGACCTTGCTCAGTGCTACTTGGGCATTGTAGCTGACATACATCTCGTCTGCATTGCCCGCCGCAACATCGCGCACCTCCACTATCGTGATGTAATTATCATAGAGCGTAGCATCTACGATAAGCCTGTGTAATGTCGGTTGTGCCTGTGCAGCAAGGGTGGTTGCTGTCAGCAAAAGGAATAGTAATAACCGTTTTGTAATCATCATAAAGTTCTATATGATTTACTTTTTATTTTGCAAAAATACCTTTATTTTTCTATAAACGGAAACATTTTCTTGATATTCCTTTGAATTGTCATCACTTCTTTGTAACTTTGTCGCCGAGAAATGGGAATGTTACCGTTTCGTAAGCACATTTTAGCGTGAAAGTAAAAGAGGTAATTGACGCCCTTGAACGATTCGCGCCTCTGCCTCTGCAAGAGGGCTTCGACAATGCCGGCTTGCAGGTTGGATTGACAGAAGCGTGGGAAGTGTCAGGGGCATTATTGTGTTTAGACGTGACCGAGCAGGTGGTAGACGAGGCAGCGCGTATGGGGTGCAACCTCATCGTGAGCCACCATCCGCTCATCTTCCACAAGCTGGCGCGTGTGGCAGGTGAGGACTTCGTACAGCGCATCGTCTTCAAGGCGATAGAGCACCGTATAGCCATCGTCTCGATGCATACCAATATGGACAACGCACGGGGTGGGGTGAACTTCAAAATTGCAGAGAAGATGGGACTGACGGATGTAGACTTCATCGGCGAACGCAAGGTGGCTGACGGTGTCGAAGGTGCTTCGGGGGTCATGGGACGGCTTGCCGTGCCCCTGTCGGCGGCTGACTTCATCGCCATGTTGAAGACAACGTTCGGGGTGGCTTGTGTACAAGCCAATCAGTTCTTGCAACGCAACATTGAGACTGTAGCCATCTGCGGAGGCTCAGGAGCCTTCATGGTCGACGAGGCGGTCAGGGCAGGAGCCGATGCCTTCGTTACGGGTGAGATGCACTATCATGAGTTCTTCGACCGTGAACAGCAGATTCAGCTTGCAGTCATCGGCCACTATCAGAGTGAGCAGTTCACCACCGAGGTCTTCAAGTCCATCATCGAAGAGCATTGTCCGGGTGTGGCAACCTATATCACCCAGACCAATACCAATCCGATAGTGTATGTGTGAAGGGAAAAAGGGAAAAAGAGAGGAAGAGAGAAAGAGAGAAATGAAAAATAAATTGTAAATCCGTAAATTGTAAATCAAGCTTATGGCAAAGAAAGATCCGAAAGACTTACCCGTAGAGGAGAAACTGAAAAACCTGTTCCAGTTGCAAACAACCTTGTCGGCCATCGACGACAAAAAGGCGCTGCGCGGCGAACTGCCGTTGGAGGTACAGGACTTGGAAGACGAGATTGCTGGTCTGAACACCCGTATCGAGAAGATTCAGAACGAGATTAAGGAGTTCCAGGATGCTGTGGTGCTCAAGAAGGGCGACATCGAAACCGCCAAAGCCAGCGTAGAACGCTATCAGGCTCAGTTGAACGAGGTGAAGAACAACCGCGAATACGACATGCTGAGCAAGGAGATTGAGTTCCAGACTCTGGAGATTGAGTTGTGTAACAAGAAGATTCGTGAAGCCTCTGCACGTGTGGAAGAGCGAAAGAAGGACTTGGAGGCTGCCCAGGAGCAGGTGGAAGAGCGTCAGAAAGACCTCACCGAGAAGAAGAGCGAACTGAGCGAAATCATGCAGGAGACGCGCGAAGAGGAAGAGAAACTGAAGGAGAAGGCTGCCGACTTGGAGACGAAGATAGAGCCGCGACTGCTCACCAGTTTCAAGCGCATCCGTAAGAATGCACGCAACGGTTTGGGTATCGTCTACGTGCAGCGTGATGCTTGTGGCGGTTGCTTCAACAAGATTCCGCCCCAGCGTCAGTTGGACATCAAGATGCACAAGAAGATCATCGTCTGCGAGTACTGCGGACGCATCATGATTGACCCCGAACTTGCTGGTGTCAAGGTTGCTACAGCTGCCGAAGAGAAGCCGAAGCGCAAGCGTAGCATCCGCAAGACAGTCAAGAAAGACGAGTCTGCTGCCGAGGATTAATCCTGCATTTCCTACAGAGGCTATAGTTGCATCAGATATGATAGCAACGATATCAGAAACAAATAAAGCATTGAGGCAATTCCTCAATGCTTTATTCGTTATAGCGTTCCTGTAGCAGCTGCATCCCCATTGCAGCCTTTTCAGCAAATCAGTGCTTGTGATGTTGGTAATAATCCAGTCCTAACTGCACGTTCTTGATAAACGCCTTTGATGAGTAGGTGGCACCCGTGACGGCATCTACCTTCATCTTCGAAGCCTCTTTCACCTTTTTGCCGTTCCATTTCGTGAGCAGTCCTTTCTTCACCTTGGCAAAGTACTTGGGTGTCTCCTGGTTCCTCAGGGCAGCAATCTTCACCACCTTGTTGCGCTTGATGTATATTTTCAGCGGTGTGGTGCCGATATATCCTGTCACCTTCTGTCCCAGTGTCGTGGTGTTGACCACGTCCATGCCGTCTTCTTTGGTTATTACCTGGTCGGCAGGCATGGCGCTCATCATGGTAATTGCCGCAAACAGCAGTGCGGCTGTCGATTTCTTCATGTTCATTTCTATCTTATGTTATTTAAGTTTTGGGAGTTAGCCGCTTCGCGGCTGGAGTTATAAGAAGTTATGCCGCTATGCGGCGGAGTTAAAAGGACGACAGCATCGTTACCTCAATCCTGCACTTGCTGTCCAGCAATTTCCGTGCCATGTTCTGCACGTCCTGAGCCGTCACCTCTCCCACCAGTTTCTTGTAGTCCTTGTCGAAATCGGCATCATCGTCCAGCTCGTGCCAGATGATGTAGCTCCAGTAGTCGTTGGTAATGGCAAACTGGTCATATTGCTTGGTGAGGTAGGTGCTGATCTTCTGCATGGCGGAAGCCGACGGTCCCTGCTTGGCAATCGTCTCTAACTGTTGGTAGACGACGGGGTTCAGTTCCTCATAGCGGTTCGGGTCGGCATTGTAGGCTATGCGCAGCGTTGCCGTCGGCTTGTCGTCGCGCTCCAGGCTGAAGTCTACCCTCACGCCGTAGGTGCCACCTTTCTCCTCGCGCACGGAGTCGGTGTAGGCTATCTGCAGCACGCGTTTCAGGAAGTCTAATACCAAGTCGTTCTTCGGTGTAAACTCCACGTCGGCAGCATGCAGTATGGTGACGTTGGCAAGCGGCGTTGCCATCTTCTTGCGGAAGACGTGAACCTTGTCGTCTTGCACCATCTGCGGTACCACCTTTTCGTTGGTCTTCTCGCCCTTGTGGGTGGCAGGCAGCGAAGCCAGGTATTTGCAAAGCATCGGGCGGAGCGCGTTCATGTCCACACTGCCGATGATGACCGCCTTGAAGTTGCTGGCGTCGGCAAAGCGCTCACGGTAGATGTGCAGGATACGGTCATAGTCGGCCTTGTCGAGTGTAGCCTGAGTCACCGGCTCCAGTCGCGGATGGTGACCATATACGATGGCGCTGATAGAGTCGTTGTAGTCTACTTTCGGCGATGCATTCCTGTTGGTCAGGAACGACCGTGTACGGTTCATCAGGCTCTTGAATGCCACGCTGTCTTTTCGTGGTTGGGTGAAATAGAGGTGAGTCAGCTGCAACATCGTCTCGATGTCCTTCTTGGCACAGCCTCCGCTCACCGACTGTCGCTTCATACCTACCGACGGATGCAGCTTCACGACCTTGCCAGTAAGTATCTTGCGCAGCGTCGTGGCATCGTGGTCGCCCACGCCAGCCTCTGTGACGGCACTGCTGATGAGCGAGAAGTTGGGAATGTCTTCGTTGCCGTAGAGCGATGTTCCGCCGTCGCCGCGGATAGACATCTGTACTTCATCCGCCTGGAAGGTCGTCGGCTTCACGTATACTTTCATGCCGTTGCTCAGCGTCAGTTCGGTAAAGCCGTGTTTGTACGGCTTCTCGCTGACGATGGTTCCGTCTTTCAGTTTGCTCTTGTCCAGCAGTTGGTCAGCAACAATAGCCTCTTCATAGGCACTGTACTGCTGTTGTTGCGTGGCTGTGATGATCTGTTCTATCTGGCTGTTGTCGGGAATGACCACCTCCTGCTTCTCCGGTGCATAGATGACGAATACCTGGTTCTTGTCGCTGATAAGGTTGCGTGCAGCCTTGTTCACCTCGTCCAGCGTCACCTCCTTGTTGAACTGCTTGGCATATTCATAGCGGCTGTCGCTGGAGATGAGAGGTTCTCCGTTCAGGAAGTTGTTCACGCAGCGGTTCACGTGCCACGAGTTACGTCGGTCGTTGCGCTCGTTATACTGCCTTTCGGCAGCAGCCATCTGCAGCTTCTTCGCCCGTTCCAGTTCCGACGGCGTGAATCCGTGCTGGCGTGCACGCTCCGTAGCAGCCACCGCAGCGATGATGCCGCCGGAGATGTTGTCTTCTTTGCAGCTGATGCTCAGCGAGAAGGCATCCTTGGTGCGGCTGACGAAGAACGAGCCGGCACGTGCCGTAGCACTCATGAACGGCGGATTCTCTACCTGCTTCATCTCAGCAAGCCTGCTGTTGAGCATCGATGCAACCAGACTCTCTGCATATTTGCGTCGCAGGTAGCTGATGTTGTCCTTCTCCTTGTCGGGTGTGGCGTCGCGCTTCATGTAGAGGTGAGCCAAGACGATGGGCTGTTCCTTGTCGCGCTTGGTGGTGACAATCATCTTCTCGTTGTCGGGAACAGGGTAGTAGATGCGCTCGGCAGCATTCTTCTTCATGGGAATAGAGCCGAAGATGTGCTTGATTTTCTTCTCCACCTTGTCACAGTCTATGTCACCCACGACGACGATAGCCTGCAGGTCGGGACGGTACCACTTGTGGTAGTAGTCGCGCAGGTCCTTGTAAGGGAAGTGGTCAACGATGTCCATCGAGCCGATGGGCAGACAGTCTTCATACTTACTACCTTTATATATAGTAGGCATGACATCCTCCATCATGCGCTGCAATGCCATACCTGCACGTCGCGTGCGCCACTCCTCGTGTATCACGCCGCGCTCCTTGTCTATCTCCTTGTCTTCCAGCAACAGGTAGTGGCTCCAGTCGTGCAGCACCAGCAGGCAAGAGTCAACGACGCTCTCGCGGGCTATCGGAGCCGAACCGATGTGGTATACCGTCTGGTCTACACTGGTATAGGCATTCAGGTTGGCACCGAACTTCACGCCGATGGTCTCACACCACGGCACGATGCCCAGTTTTCCATTCTTTCCGGGGAAGTTCTTCGTACCGTTGAATGCCATGTGTTCCAGGAAGTGGGCGAGTCCTCGCTGGCGTGGTTCCTCCAGGATGGAGCCTACTCGCTGTGCGATGTAGAAGTCGGCAAGGTTGGCTTCCTTGGCATTGTGAACGATGTAGTAGGTCATACCGTTTTTCAGTGTACCTTTACGTACACCACTGTCTTGCGGCAACTGTGCAAACGTCATCACCGCCATCATCAGCACCAACGTGCTGGTCAATAGTCTTTTCATCATGTTATCGATTTTTTCCGTGCAAAGATATAAAGAAACGGAATAAAAACCGCTGGCAAGACAAAACTAATTTGATAAAATCACCATTTGTAGGTATTGCCACCGCAAGGTGTTTTCAATACCTTTGCACCCACATTATTAATACCATATATGACGCTTAGACATATCAGAATTTTCGTGTTTCTCCTCTTCTTGTGTGGAAACATGCTGTCGGCTGTAGCTCAGCATGTTACACTCTCCGGAAGGGTCGTCGACGACCATAGCCGCCAACCCATTGAGTTTGCCTCTGTCTTGCTCAAGGAAAGCGGTCTCTGGGCGGTCACCGGTGAGGATGGCCGGTTTACGGTGAGCAATGTTCCCGTAGGAAAGGACGTGCTGACGGTGCAGTGCTTAGGATTCAATACACGCACTATCCCGTTGGACATCAAGCAAGACATGCTGAAGCTCAGCATCCGAATGAAGCAAGACAACCTACAGTTGGACGAGGTCACCGTCACCGCCAAGCGCAAGCAGGACGAGGCTACCACCAGCTACACCATAGACCGTGCTGCCCTCGACCAGCAGCAACTCATCAATATTGGGGATATAGAGACTCTGTTGCCAGGTGGTAAGACGGTGAACGCCACCCTCATGGACGACAACCGCATGGCTCTTCGCAGCGGCAGTCAGGAGAAAGGCAACGCCTCGTTTGGTACGGCGATAGAAATCGACGGCATGCGACTTGACAACAATGCTGCTGCCGACGAAACCTTGGCATCGTCGACACGTGCCGTCAGCACGTCTAACATCGAGAGTGTCGAGATTGTCACCGGCATACCGTCGGTGGAATATGGCGACCTCTCCAACGGTATCGTCAAGGTGAACACACGCAAGGGTAAGTCGCCATTCATCCTGGAGGGCAAGATCAATCAGCACACCCGTCAGATAGCCCTGAACAAAGGTTTCGACTTAGGTCACCGGTGGGGTATCCTCAATGCTTCGTTCGAGCATGCACGGTCGTTCAGTGACGCAGCATCACCCCACACCGCCTACCAGCGCAACATCCTGTCGCTCAACTACATGAACGTTTTCATGCAGCAGACCATGCCCCTGACGCTCAACTTCGGGCTCACGGGCAATATCGGTGGCTACAACTCCGAAGCAGACCCCGACGAACAGCTCGACGACTACTCGAAGGCTCGTGACAATGCTCTGCGCATTCATACCGAACTCAACTGGCTGCTGAACAAGCGATGGCTGTCGAGTCTCAACCTGCGAGGCTCCATCTCCCTTGCCGACAAGCGGGCAGAGAGCTACACCCACGCCACCAGTGCCTCTACGCAACCCTACATCCACACGACAGAAGAAGGCTACCATATTGCCGAAGACTACGACCTGAATCCGCAGGCTGGCATCATTCTCGGACCAACAGGCTACTGGTATGTGCGCCGCTACCATGACAGCAAGCCCGTCAACTGGTCGTTGCGCCTCAAGGCTGAGAACAACTTGCAGTTCAACATCGCCAGCTTGCCATTCAGAAACCACCTCATGGTGGGAGCAGAGTATACCGGGTCGAAGAACACGGGGCGCGGAGTCTATTACGAGGACATGCGCTATGCACCCACTTGGCGCGAATACCGGTACAACGCCCTGCCTGCCATGAACAACCTCGCCTTGTACGTAGAGGATAAGGTGAGCGTTCCTACGGGCAAGCGTTCCACACTCGAACTGACAGCAGGACTCCGTGACGACATCACCTTGATCAGCGGCTCCGACTACGGGACGGTGAGCAGCCTGTCGCCGCGCTTCAACGGGCGTCACATCTTCTGGAGGCACCAGCACAAACGGTGGGTCAGCGACCTGAGCATCCATGCCGGATGGGGCAAGTCGGTGAAGCTGCCGTCGTTCCAGGTGCTCTATCCGTCGCCCTCCTATGCCGACCGTCTGGCGTTCTCCTCTACCTCTACCGCCGACAACAAGTCGTATTATGCCTATCACACCTATCCTTCGACTGCCATCTACAACCCCGCCTTGCGCTGGCAATACACCAACCAGACCGACATCGGCGTGGAGGCTACCGTCAAGGGTACGCGCATCAACATCTCGGCATTCTACCACCGCACCCACCGTCCCTACATGTCAGCCTCGCGCTACACGCCGATGAGCTATCTCTACACGCCCCCCTCGTCACTCGACGCCCTGCCCATCAGTGCCGGCGACCGGCAGTTCGCCATAGACCGCCAGTCGGGAGCGGTCACCGTCAGCGATGCCTCAGGTGCCTATCCAGCGCGCCAACTCGCCTACACCCAGCGCAATACCTACGCCGTCGTCAGCCAGTATGTCAACGTCAGTCCCGTTACACGCTACGGACTGGAGTGGGCGATAGACTTTGCACAGATCAAAGCCCTGCGTACCTCGTTGCGTATCGACGGTAGCTACTATCACTATAAGGGTCTCGACGATACGTTTTATGCCGATATTCCGCAGGGAGTCAACACCACGATGACCGACGGTCAGCCCTATCAGTATGTGGGATGGTACCGCGGCACCGGCGTCAGTGGCACCGGCAGCAGTGCCTACGCTACGGTGAACAACGGTACGCTGAAGCGTCAGCTCAACATGAACGCAACTATCACGACGCATATTCCGAAAATCAGGCTCATCGTGGCACTGCGTCTGGAAGCGTCGCTCTACAACTACAGCCGGCAGTTGAGCGAGTTGGATGGTGCCACTCGCGGCTACGTGCTCAACACCAGTGCCGATTATTTCGGCGAACCTTACGACGGAACAAGCCGCGACAAGCTGATTGCCGTCTATCCGGAGTACTATTCTACGTGGGACAACCCCACCGAGATGGTGCCGTTTGCCGAGAAACTGGCATGGGCTAAGGACAACGATGCAGCACTCTTCAGCGACCTGGCGAAGCTGATCGTGCGTTCCAACTACCCTTATGTCATGAACCCTAACCGCATCAGCAGCTACTATAGTGCCAATCTGAGCGTGACGAAGGAGATTGGCGACCATGTCAGCATCTCGTTCTACGCCAACAACTTCTTCAACAACATGAAGAAGGTAAACTCCTCGCAGACGGGGCTGGACACATCGCTTTTCGGCAGTAGCTATATTCCCAGCTTCTATTACGGACTTTCATTACGATTAAAACTATGAACATGAAACGATACACTCTGCTCTCCTGTTGCCTGCTTGCTCTTTTGTTCGGCATGTCGTCGTGTTCGGATGACATCTTCAGCCATCCTCAGAACGGAATGACGACCTCGGAGGTGGTGGTCACCTTGTCGGGCAACGGCAGTCTGGACGGCATCAAGGTACAGTTGCGTAACACGTCGACTAACAGCATCTTCACCCAGACATCGGATGCCGACGGCAAGGCGCTCTTCACCGTGACACCAGGCATTTATGAAGCCACAGCTACGGGGCGACGTGCCCAGGAAGGCATTGCCTATACCTATAATGGCACTGCCGGCGAGTTGGTAGTAGGCGACAAAGCGTCGCTTCCGGTAACCATCAGCATGAAGACGGCACGTGTCAGCCAGGTCATCATCAAGGAAATCTACAACGGCGGCTGCATGGCAGACAACGGCGTGACGCAGTTTCAGTTTGACAAGTGCATCATCCTCTACAACAACAGCGACCAACCGGCAGCCGTCAGCAACCTCTGTATTGGTGAGGGTGCACCATCCAACGGTCATTCCAACAACAATAACTATGGCTCCGACGGACGGCTCACCTATGAAGCTGAAGGGTTCATCCCCGTATGGAACGGCATCTGGTACTTCCCTGAGACGTTGGAGATAGCCCCCTACTCGCAGGTGGTCATCAACGTGCATGGTGCCATCGACAACACACAGGCCATGAGCAACTCGGTGAACTACGCCAATGCAGACTATTACTGCATGTATGACCCGGAGAGTGGCTACGTCAACTCGTCCTACTATCCCACACCAGCAAGTGTCATCCCCACCAGCCACTATCTGAAGGCGGTGCGCATAGCCTTGGGCAACGCCTGGCCGCTGAGTGTTTCGGCTCCGGCGTTGGTGTTGTTCCAAGTGAAGGATACCACCCCTGCTGTTTATGCAAGCGATGTTGCCAACCAATGGTACGATGGTGGGCGAGTGCTACAGAGCGGTCTCTGTACCAAGGTGCCGAACGAATGGATTGTAGACGGTGTGGAAATCTTCTCTGCCAACTACAAGGACAGCAGCAAGAAACGGCTCACCGCCGACGTTGATGCCGGCTACGTGTGGCTGACCAACTATCAGGGACACACTCTCTACCGCAATGTGGACAAGGAGGCTACCGAGGCACTGCCCGAAAATGAAGGCAAGCTGGTCTACGGCTATGCCCTGGGTGTCGGCACCTCCACCGATCCCTCTGGCATCGATGCCGAAGCATCTATGCGCAACGGTGCACATATTGTTTTCCAAGATTCCAATAATTCATCGACTGATTTCCACGAACGGCAAAGTTGCTCGTTACGTAAATAAGACATAGAACAATGAGAAAGCATATCCTTCTTTATCTTTTCGTCTTTTCACCCCTTAGCCTTTGCTCAGCCCAGGACTCGCTGCTCGTGCGCAACTACCAGTATGTGAAGCATGCAGACCCGTGGCTGACGACCCGCAATGCGGCTGCGCTGACCCGCTTTGCTGCTCCCAATATCGCAGAGGCATCGGTCTCCTTGTCGCTGGCGAAGGGTGGGCTGACCCGTTACTACGAGTCGCCCAGCGTGTTGCAGGCTGACGTGGCGGCGGAGGCTTTCTATCGGCTCAGCCGCCGAACGGTAGTCTACGGCGACATCAGCTACGACAACTATTCGGGCGACGACATGACCGGATCGGCATGGATCAACCCTATCCGCAAGCCATTCGACATTGCCGAGGCTACCGGAAACAACGCCGGTCGCAAGCATCGTGATACCTACCGGCTGGCTGGTGCCGTCGGTGTCGACGTGTGGAAGGGCTATGCCCTGGGTGTGCGTCTGGACTATACGGCCGCCAACTATGCCAAGTACAAAGACCTGCGCCATAAGAACAAGCTCATGGACCTGAGCCTTTCGGCAGGCATCTATGCCCCCCTGACGGCGTGGCTCAGTCTCGGCGCCGACTACGTATACCACCGCAACACGGAGAGTCTCACCTTCAGTACCTACGGAAAGAACGAGGATGTCTATCGTTCGCTCATCAACTATGGAGCGTTTTTCGGTAGGGTAGAGCAGTTCGGCAACGGCGGATATACCGACAAGTCGCGCGAGATGCCGCTCTTTGAAGACAGTCACGGAGCCGACTTCCAAGTGGAACTGCGCCCCATGCGCCAGCTGACGGCTATAGGTAGCTTCGGCTTCAGCAAGGGTGACGGCTACTACGGTCGGCGTTCGCCCTACACGGCAACCTATACCCAGCACGACCGCCGCGTCACGACCGCCGCCCTTTCGCTCATCTATACTCCTGTCGCTTTGTCCGACAAGTCTGACAGGTCCGACCAGTCCGACCTCTCCCCCTGTTCGTCTCGTCTGTCGAGGCATCGCCTCGACCTCTCTTTCCGCAACGAGAAACTTGCCAACCGAGCTGAGACCTTCCGCGAACTGTCTAACGCTTCGGGTGCCTACTACTACGAATACTATGCTCCCGTGCCTACTGCCGACAAGCAGTGGCAGGACTTTAGCCTGACGTATACCGCCCAGATCGGCATCGTGGGTGAGACACCGGCATGGGAGTTACGTGCGGGTTGGCAGTGGAGCCGGCAGCAACAGCTGGGATACCTCTTCCCCTTCTATCGCTATCAGGACCTCATTACCCGCTGCTGGTCTGCGGGTGCCACGCACAACAGGGTCTGTCGGCGTGGCGTGTGGTCGTTTTCCTTGGAAGGAGCGTTTGCGAAAGGTTCCGGCAGTCCGTATGTCGATGGTACCTACATTACCCCTGATGCGCAGCAGGAGGCTCCAGCCACGGAGGATGCCTTCCTCTTTAGCGACTACCAGTACCTTACATCGGCGCAATACCGCATAGGCGGAAGCGTGCAGTATGCTTTCGTCTTTCCTGGCACACGCCTGAAGACGCACGCCAGGTTGTCCCTGTCCCACAGCAAGGCAAACGAAACCTACGTCCTCAGCCCCGGTTGCGACCGTACGCAGGCCATTGTCACCCTCGGCTGTAACTTTTGATAGTTCATAGTTCATAATTCATAATTCATAGTTCATAGTTTACCATGTTTAAAACAACTCGTATCTTCAAATTGTTCTGTATGTTGGCATTTTATGCCAACCTCCCCCTGTTCCTCACCCCTGCCTTTGCCCAGTCCGACCTGTCGGGCAACTGGCAGTTCGTTGCTGCCAACAACGGCGTAGAGGTAGCCCCTGGAATCTACTCTGCCGGCACCGATATAGTCGACTTTACAGCCACCCTGTCGGCTGATGGTAGCTACCTGCAATGTCATGCCGACAACTTCTACAGCAAGACGGGCACGGCATACGCTGCCGACTGGCGCATACTCGTCGAGAACGACGGGGCAGGGAAGCACAGGCTCGGCTGGGTGCTCGACAGTCAGCAGCCGGCTTTCGCTGCGGAGTTCCTTGAGCCGCGCGACAACTACTTGGAGAAAGGGTTCTTCTACTGGGGAGGCACGGAGGGCGGACACTGTTATGTCTATCTGCTGGCTGATAATGCCGATGCCTCTGCCATCGTGGGCATGACCTTCTGGAGTCCGTGGAGCGATGAGAATACTACCGAATATGCGCTCTCCAACGAGGAGAACAACTCACGCAAGATCTATGCCGTCGTTTCCGAGAGCATACCCTATGCCACCCCCGTGGGCTTGATAGAGATATGGAGCAGCCCGAAAATAAGGAAGGTCAGTGCCGACGATACTGCCATTGCTACCGTCACCACCGACACGAAGCCTCGCGACGATGCGTGGTATGACCTCAGTGGTCGGAAAATAGCCGATGGTCGCTTGCAAGGCAAGATTGTTTCTTTGCCCAGAGGCATCTATATCCATAACGGACAGAAGTATGTTGTGCGCTGATAACCAATAGGTTGCGAATGAAAAAGTGTAGGATATTTCATCGGAAGAATTTTGTTTGGCACTGTTTGTCAACGACATACAAAGTCTGTGTAGAATGCAATCATTTTTTTATTAAGTTGTATATATAAAACATCGCCAAGGAACGAACCGTTCCTTGGCGATGTCGTTTGAATAGAGATATAAATCTTGTGTGTGTGATGTGCCGGTTATTTCACGACTATCTTGCGACCGTTGAAGATGTAGATGCCCTTCTGTGTCGGTTTGCCGTTGATGCTGCGACCGTCGAGGGAGTACCATTTGCCGGCTGCATTCTTGCCTTGCAAGCGTCCTTCGGCCGAGCGGTCAATTGTCAATTGTGAATTGTCAATTGAATCGATGCCCGTCTCAATATCTTCGCTGATAGAAAGCGGCATAATCTGGAATCCGCTGCCGGTTTTGGTCAGGATGCCGATGACAGTAGCCTTGGCATAGTCAATGCCGGCGAGACTCTCTTGGATGACATACGGGAAGTAGTTGGTCTTGCCGTTGTTTATGTTGATGGTCTTGCTGTCGGCATCGGTGATGGTGGCAGCAGTTTCGCTGGTTCCCTTGACGGCGACATCGGTCAGTTTGATGACCTTCATCAGGTTGCCGTCGATGCTGAGTTCTGCTATAGAACCCGTAGCCGGTGTGTAGGTGCCGCCTTCGCTGACGGTGAGGTCGTTGCTGTTGGTTTCTTCAGTCATGGCGATGCGGCTGCCCATCGTCTGCTTGTTCTTCTTCACATAGACGAAGCCGTTGAGCTTGTCGCCGACCTTGAAGTTGAGACCAGTGCAGTAGAAGTGAGCACCAGCAGTAGCATCCTGTACGTAGCAGCCCCATTCGTTCACCATGCTGCTGGTGATGACAGCATCGGTGAGGTTCAGCTTGACGAGTGTGCCGTCGGAAAGGGCATTGAAGTCGGCAAGAGAAGAAACCTCGGTTGTATATTCATTAACGGCAGGAATAACGGTCTCTGCGTTAGCAGGAGCCGTCTCCACCTCGATGGCATCAACGTATGTTGAACCTGTTGCCGTGAAGCGTACACTCGATGCATTACCCGTCCATGTCAGTTTGTCGGTGCTGAAGGTTCCTTCGCCTTTGTCAACGCCCCATGAGGTGTTATAGACATCGGCACCTGTACTGGTGTTCTTGCCGAGGTTGTAAGTGAAGCGGATGGCTGTGATGGCTTTTCCTTCTGCTGCAGTGACGCGCATCTGTCCGTCCTTGATGAGCTGGAGTTGCAAGCCGCGCGTACCATTATCATAGAAGCGGGTAGGCATCGTGGGTGAGCTGACAAAGGTCAGCGTAACATCACCCTTGGTGAGAGCCGCCGTTTCCAGGTTGCCTGCGTTGACACTTTCTGTTGTTCCGTTCACTCCAGGAGTCATCTCCAGGTTGTTGTTGTGGAAGTCGAAGAGGGCAGAGGTGGATTCTTCAACGATGGCATCGTCGCCAAGGGGCATGATGAACCAGCCGGTCATGTAGTAGATGACGACACCGGTGAGCTTGGATGCCTTCTCTGGCCAGGTGAAACCTGCAGAGAGCGTGCCCATATAGTCACGAGCCTTCATGGTGTTGCCATTGGCGTCGGTCAGCGTCTTGTTCTTTCCGGTACCGCTGATGGTAACGTCCTTCAGGGTGACGAGCTTGGCGTATGTAGCCTGCTGGCAGGCCTCGGTGATGGTCATCTCTGTGCCGACGAGTGCAGTTTCGGCAGCTTCGAAGGTCGTGGCGTCGGTAGCTGTCAGCTGTGGCTCATAGGGTGTGGGCTCATAGCTCATGTAGTCGATGTTGTTGTCTGTGCTCTTCTTGCCAATGATGTAGCCGTTGAGGGCGGTGCCTACGATCAGGGTGATGCCCTTGATGACGGTGGCGCCACTGGCATCTTCTACATAATAGCCGTTATAGGTTCCGTTCACGCGTGCGTTGTTGAGTGTCAGTTTTACCACCTTCCCGTCTTCTGCGGCATTAAAGGCTGCGATGTTTTCAGCCTCGACATCGAACGTTTCGGTGGCGGGTTCAACGGTCTGTTCATTCTTGGCATCGGTGGTGACGACGATTTTCAGCATCTGGCGGTTGCCGGTACCTGTGCGGTTGAAGGTCACCTCGGTGGCGTTGCCTGTCCAGCTGGTGCCGGAGAGTGTTCCTGTAGAAGCTTCGAAGTCGAAATTACCCGACTTCATGGTCACCTCAATTTTTGTGATAGCGCGCCCTTCGGCGGCATTAAACTTCAAACCGCCTACAGCACTGGCGTTAGCATAGACATAGAGAGATGTGACACCGTTGTTGTCCTTCATCAGACGGCACGGTTGGTTGCCGTCGATGCCCGTCATCGTAACTTCACCGATAGTCAGTGGACCGGTGAGGTTGCCGTCGGCAAAGTTGATACCTTCACCCACAGGCCAGTTCTGAGGATTATTCTCGAAGTCGAACGTGTTGCTGACTTCAGCGGCACCTGCCGCCTTGGGCAGTGCCAAGAGTGCCATGAGCACCCATAATAAAGTAGAGATTTTCTTCATGTTAAGTGTGAATTATGAATTGTTAATGATGTAATCGCGTAGCGCTTGCCAGAGCAAGAATGATTCATTGTCAATTATCAATTGTCAATTATCAATTGTCAATTGTCAATTGTCAATTGTGAATTATGAATTGTCAATTCTCCTTGCATTCGTGAGCGGGAGGAACGGTTGCTTCCACACCTGTTTCGCGCACCTGTTTGAGCAACGCATCAGGTGTGGCGAAATACTTGTCGGCATAGGTGATGGCAAGTGTCTTTTTCTTGGCGTTCACGCAGACATCGGCGATACCGTCGATAGCCATCAACTCCTCTACGGTATTGTCGTTGGCTGCACTCTCCGGGATGTTGAAATAGGCGTAGCTGATGCCCTTGACCGTCTCATTATGGTGGAGGAGTACGTCGACGGGAGTGAAGCCAAGGTCGATGAGCGACTGGCGGATAGAGTCCTTGCGCGTCTTGTTGGCATCGTAGCGTATCAGCACGTCATGCTTGGCGAGGTCGGTAGCCAGGCTGTCGATGCCGTTCATGGCGGTGAGACGTGTGGTAATGCGCTGCTCACACTTGCGACAGTGCATGTCGGCAATGCGCTGTTTGATGGTGCGTGGCATCACTTCGTCGGCACTATATACCTTGGGGATGTAGCGCTTCGTTGCTGCCAGCTGCGACATGATAGAGTCTTTGCAGGTCTTTTGCGGGTTGTACGCAACACTTACCGTGCGCCGCTCTTCATCGATGTTGAAGTTCTCGATACCTTCGTTGGCACGCAGGATGTTGCTTACTTTGTGGGCGCATTTGCCACAGTGCATCGCTTGGATGCTCATGGTGAGTGAATCAGTAGCCTCTGCTGCGTTCATGAAGCTCGTCAGAGCGAGTGCAGCCGTGAAAATCAATAGTAATTTCTTTGTTGACATCTTGTTGCTAATTATATAAATAGGTGTGATAAATCCTAATACACAACCCAGCCAAGACCGGCAGAAAGATGTGTAAGATGCGGTCATGGTTGGTGTAGGCTGCAAAGGTACTGGGATTTTGCAGACTGGTCAATACTTAAAAATGGGTATTTTATGACTGATAAGTGGCGTGTAAGAATGAAGTCCAACGTTAAAACACGCCCCCTGTGTGCAAGGGCTGGCAGTTACAACCCGCGCGACTTGTAGATGATGTCCTTGGCGTTGTTGATTTCCTGGAACTTTTTCTCGGCGGCTTTCTTCACGTCTTCGCCGAGAGTGGACACCTTGTCGGGGTGATGTTTCAACGCCATCTGTCGGTAGGCTTTCTTCACCTCGTCGTCGGAAGCAGTGGGGGCGATGCCCAACACCTTGTAGGCATTTGCCAGTTCGTCTTGCGACTGGTAGCCACTACCACTGCTGCCATAGCTGTTCTGGCGGTTGCCTCCGCCGTAGCGTCGGCGGTTGTTGTAGCTGCCCATAGCCAGGAGTGACTCGATGTCGTTGGCAGAGAGCCCCATGGCTTGACCTACTTCGCGCAGGGCAGCAAGCTCGTCGTTGGTGACACGGCCGTCGGCCTGGGCAATGAGCACGAGGAAGTCGAGCAGTTGCAGGCGTATGCTGTACTCCATGTTCATCCTGATTTCGATGCAAGCCTTGCGGATGGTCTCGCGGAAAGCGGCTGTCCCTTGTCGTTTCTGTTCTTCAAATATTTTCAGGATAATGGCTTCACCTTCCCGTTCAGCCTCAGCTCCGAAGTTCTGGCGCAGGAAAGAGCGTACGACCTCCATCTCTGAGTGCATCACCTTGCCGTCGGCGCGGATGATATAAGCCATCAATACCAGCATGGAGAAGAGGAAGGAGTTGCGTTCGCCTTCGTCGTAACTGCCATTGTTGTTGAATGTCTCGCGCTGAGTGTTGTTGTCAGAGCCGGTGAAAGCATCGTCTAAAAGGCTGCCGATGGCGTAGCCTGCCAATGCTCCGAGTATGCTGCCTGTTGTCATCCAACCCAGGAAGCCGCCAATCCACTTTCCTAATGCCATATTTCTGTTATGTATTTTTTTGTGATATGTCTATATTTGCTGCCTGTCTATTTGTTAAATGTTTTGATAGTCTGGAATGTCTTCTAAGAAGACATAACTCTGCCGTGCGTAGTCCATCTTGCAGACATAGTGTTGCAAGCCGTTAGATACCACTAAATAGTCGGCATGTAACAGCAAGTTGTAGACGCAGATCTGGTCGAAGGTCTTCTGCGTAATCTGTATCTGAGGTGCCTTGTATTCGATAATCATGCGAGGCTGTAGCGAGGTGGAGTAGAGGACGCTGTCGGCACGCAACACCTTGTCGCCCACTTGCAACTTCACTTCGTTGGCGAGTAGGGCGGCAGGGTAGTGCTTTTGCTTGATGAGGTAGTGGATGAAGTGCTGGCGTACCCACTCCTCCGGTGTCAGTGCCACGTATTTCCTGCGCAGGACGTCTAAGACATAGTCGCGATGACCTGCTTTTCGCACTTTTATGGGGTATGATGGCAGATTTAATGGAATCATTTTTTGTACTTTCATCAGGTACTTTCGCTCGAAAATAAAAACAAAAGCAGGCTTTAGTTTTGTATTTTCCCCGCTTAATCGTACCTTTGCATGCAAAGATACAAAATTGAAGGCACAAGAAAAAGAAGTTGTTCTTTTTTTTGCACCATAGAGAGAAAGCGACAATAAAAATCTGGTTATGGCAGCAAAGGCAGCAACATTTCAGGGCATCATGCGCGATTTGGAAGCACGGAAGTTCTTACCTATTTATATATTGATGGGTGAGGAAGCCTATTATATCGACCAGATTGCCGACTATATAGCAGAACATGTGCTGGCTCCGGAGGAACGTGACTTCAACCAGACCGTCGTCTTTGGTGCTGACACCACCGCCGTGCAGGTGGCTGACATGGCACGTCGCTACCCGATGATGTCGGAATATCAGGTGATTATTGTCAAGGAGGCGCAGAACATACGGTCGTTGGAGGCTCTGGAGAAGTACCTGAAGGCTCCCGTGAAGTCGACCATCTTGGTCTGGTGCCATAAAAACGGCAAGATTGATGCTCGTAAGAAGGTCATCGCACTGGCTGACAGTATCGGCGTCGTCTATGAATCGAAGAAGCTCCGCGACTATGAACTGCCGAAATTCATCGAAGGATACCTGAAGGAACATGGCGTAAGCATCGACAATAAGTCTGTCCAGATGATTGCCGACCATGTGGGTTCTGATCTGCATCGCATGGTGTCGGAACTCAATAAGCTCTTCATCGGTATGCCGGAAGAGGGAGAACGAAAAGTGACACCCGACATCGTGGAGCGGAAGATAGGAGTGAGCAAGGACTTCAATACCTTTGAACTGCGGAATGCCATCATCAGCAAGCAAGTTCTGAAGGCGAACCAGATAGTAAATTATTACGACAAAAACCCTAAAGCTGGCTCTCTCTTTTCGGTACTCCCTTTGCTCTTCAACTATTTCCAGAATCTGATGATCGTACACTATGCACCCAACAAGTCAACAGAGAATGGGGTAGCAGCTGCGTTAGGGTTGAGATCAGCATGGGGTGCCAAGGATTATGTGACTGGTATGAGATATTACTCTGCCAGAAAGACGATGGACATCATTTCCAAGATGAGAGAAATAGATGCAAAAAGTAAAGGTTTGGATAACCCAAACACCCCTGCAGGAGAGCTGATGAAGGAGCTAATCTTCTTTATCTTGCATTAAAAATCCCCTCTTTTTATTCTATTTTAAGCTGTTTTTCGAGTTTTGAGAGCCTCTTTTTTGGTTTGAAATCCCGTAAAATCAGCACTTTAGCCCAAAATAACTCCTCTGAGAATGGCGTATTTTCGGGCTCTTTCCCCCTCGTACAGGAATTTTAAACTGACGGCGATTTTTGGAAAAAGAAGAACCTCCGAATTTAGAGTTCACGTTCTTTTAGTTTTTGATTTGTAACGGTTTTGCTTTTAATTCCTAAACTATAAATCACAAACCTAAAACAAATAGTTCGCTTATCTGTTTTATTTTTGTGTATTTCGGTTTGTATCTTTATATTTATAAATCAAAATCTTACGACCGGACAGAACTCATCTATAAATATACATAACAAATATTATGTTTGTATTATACTGAAAATCAATCTATTATATTTATTTGTTTTATCAAAACACAACATCTTCGCCTATTGTTACGCCCCAAATTGCATATACACCTCTGATAGTGGTTCAAAAATGTAAAACAACTCATAGATAGCCAGTTATTTATCTATTTCCTCTAAATAAAGGCTTTGTAAGCCTTTGTTACCCCTGTTTTACATTTGTATCTGTAAAGTAGGCTTTCGTGTCTTTTATTTTGTAAATGTAAAATTATTAAGTTTGTAAAAGTAAACTTTATAGATGCAAATTCTTTTCAATTTAGTTTGTAGTTTTAAATTTTTGTTTTACCTTTGTAAAATCAATGAAAATGCGGGATTTTCCCTAAATAATGGACGTGTAAGTGATATGAAAGACAGAATTAAGCAACTCATGGAGAGTCAGCACATGACTCAACAAACCTTCGCCGACTTCCTTGGGATCTCTTCGGCATCGCTCAGCAGCATCTTCAACGGGCGTACCAAGCCAACCCTGAACACTGTTGAAGCCATCCGAAACAAATTCTCAAAAATTAGCCTTGACTGGTTGATGTATGGAAACGGACCGATGTTCATGGATCAGCAGCCTTCACCTGATGGCGCATCATCTTCCTCTCCACAGGAAAGTATGAAAGGCCGTACCCCAGAATCGCCTTCTCTGTTCCCTACTTCTGCAACGTTGCAGTTTGATGGTGTAGCTCAACCCGGTAAGAAAGCCTATCATGAAGAGATGAAAACTATTGACAAACCGAAGCGACAGATAACTGAGATTCGTATATTCTTCAATGATCAGACTTGGGAAACGTTTGTGCCGAAGAAGTAGCGTTACTTGTTGATATTGACATGGAGCGTACCCCTACTGGAATATATAGTGTGCTCTATATATAATAATGTGGTGATGCGTTGCTATGTTTTTTCTTATAGCCGGCTGTAAAGTCGGCTTTTTTATGTATTTTTGCAAGCAAAAGTATAATGAATATCAGATGAAGAAGTATATTTTAGACTTGCAAGTGCGCTCTGTAGAGCATTTGAACGACCGTTATGTACTGTTGAAGTTGACGGATGAGAAGCCTTTGCCAGAGATGCGCCCCGGACAATTTGTCGAAGTGCGTGTCGACGGCTCACCCTCAACGATGCTTCGCCGCCCTATTTCCATCAATTTCGTAGACCGCAATGCCAATGAGTTGTGGCTTTTGGTGGCAGCCGTCGGAGACGGCACGCGCCGCTTGGCACAACTTTCTGCTGGTGATACGCTGAACTGTGTCCTCCCTTTAGGCAATGGATTCACGATGCCCATGAGTTCGGATGAACGCATTCTCTTGGTTGGTGGCGGCGTCGGTGTGGCTCCGTTGCTCTATTTCGGTGCCCAGATGAAGTCGGTGGGAGCAGTACCCACGTTCCTGTTGGGTGCCCGTTCAGCCAAAGACCTGCTGTTGTTGGAGCAGTTCCAGGCGCTCGGCAGGGTCTTCGTCACCACAGAAGACGGCTCGATGGGTGAACGCGGCTTTGTCACCGACCATTCCATCCTGCAGCAAGAGCAGTTCACCCGCATCTCTACATGCGGTCCAAAACCGATGATGATGGCCGTGGCACGCTATGCCGCTCATGCCGACATCCCCTGCGAAGCCTCATTGGAGAACCTGATGGCATGCGGCTTGGGTGCCTGCCTGTGCTGTGTGGAGAAGACCACCGACGGCAACCTGTGCGTGTGTACCGACGGTCCCGTATTCGATACCCGGCGACTGATGTGGGGAAATGAAAACAACTAAACAACGTGAATATGGCTGATTTAAGTGTAAAAATCAATAATCTGAGACTGAAGAACCCAGTGATGACGGCATCGGGTACGTTCGGTTATGGCGTAGAGTTTGCCGACTTCATACCCCTCGACCAGCTTGGAGGCATCATCGTGAAGGGCACCACCCTTCATGCCCGCGAAGGCAACGACTATCCTCGTATGGTGGAAACAGCACAGGGAATGTTGAACTGTGTGGGGCTTCAGAACAAGGGAGTAGACTATTTCTGTGAGCATATCTATCCGGAAATCAAGGATATAGACACGAATGTGCTGGTGAATGTGAGTGGTTCCTCACCTGACGACTATGCAGCATGTGCAGCCCGTGTGAATGCCTTGGAGAAGATTCCTGCCATCGAGCTGAACATCTCCTGTCCTAACGTCAGGCAGGGAGGTATGGCTTTCGGAGTCACCTGCGAAGGAGCAGCTTCCGTTGTCCGTGCCGTCCGTGCCCGTTACGGCAAGACGTTGATTGTCAAACTGTCGCCCAATGTGACCAATATCGCCGACATAGCCCGTGCTTGTGAGGCTGAGGGAGCCGACAGCGTGTCGCTCATCAACACGCTCATGGGCATGTCTATCGACATCGAGAAACGATGTTCACGTCTGAGCATCGGCACAGGAGGCTTGAGCGGTCCTGCCGTCAAGCCCGTAGCCTTGCGTATGGTGTGGCAGGTGGCTCAGGCGGTGAAGATTCCTGTTGTGGGGTTGGGGGGTATCTGTACTGCTGAAGATGCCATCGAGTTCCTGATGGCAGGAGCCACGGCGATAGAGATTGGTACAGCCAACTTCATCGACCCGGCGGTAACGCTCAAGGTTCGTGACGGCATCAGCGACTGGCTCGACCGTCATGGTTGCAAGTCGGTTGCCGAAATCATTGGTGCCCTTCGCCAATAGACATTTCTTTCGGGCTGATTTCATACGGTTTCCATGTCTTGGTACATGGAAACCGTTTTACTGATATACAAATTTGAGGGCTACCAATCGGTAGCCCTCAACCAACACAAAAACTAAACTAGACTTAACTAAACGAAACCAGTATTTTCACAAACGCCGATTTGTCGTATGCAAAAATACTGAATATATTTGTAATTGGGATAGAAATATAGATAAAATCGAGCTTTTGACTCATTTTTTAACTCTTTTTAGCCTTGCAGAGCATGTATGCATCGAGAATAGTCATGGCTGTCATTGCTTCTACGATGGGTACGGCTCGTGGCAAGACGCACGGGTCGTGGCGTCCTTTAGCCTTCAGTATCGTTTCTTCTCCGTCCACGGTTACCGTCTGTTGTTCGCGCAGCAGCGTGGCAACAGGTTTGAAGGCTACCCTGAAGACGATGTCCTGTCCGTTGCTGATGCCCCCTTGTATGCCTCCGCTGTGGTTGCTCAGGGTGGTAATCTTGCGTTTCCCGGTTTCGTCAGCCTGTTCGCTGCTGACGAAGATGTCGTTCTGTTCGCTGCCTCTTGCGGTAGCACTCCCGAAGCCGTCGCCGTATTCAAATCCCTTGGCGGCATTGATGCCGAGCATGGCAGCACCGAGCATGGCATGCAGCTTGCCGAACTCCGGCTCACCGAGTCCTGCCGGACAGCCTTTCACCACGCAGGTGATGATGCCTCCGACGGTGTCTCCTTCCGCCTTTACAGCAGCGATCAGCTCCTCCATCTCCTTGGCTTTCTGTTGGTCGGGACATCTGACGATGTTGCTTTCCGCAGCCTCCAGGTCATACTTGCTGTAGTCGCGCTCCAGGCTGATGTCCCCCACCTGCGATGTATATGCCGTGATGCTGATGCCGAGTTGTCTGAGAGCGAGTTTAGCCAACGCTCCTCCTACCACTCTGGCAATAGTGATTCTTGCCGACGAGCGTCCGCCGCCCCGATGGTCTCTGATGCCGTATTTGCTGTAGTAGGTATAGTCGGCATGCGACGGTCTGAACACGTTGCGCATGTTCTCATAGTCGTGAGAGTGCTGGTTGGTGTTGCTGACGACAAAGCCGATAGGCGTTCCCGTTGACACGCCTTCAAAGACGCCAGAGAGCAGTTCCACCTTGTCGTCCTCCTTTCTGCCTGTCGTGATGTGGCTCTGCCCCGGTCTTCTGCGGTTCAGTTCGTGTTGGATGAAGTCCACGTCAATGTGAATCCCCGCCGGCATCCCGTCGATGATGCCGCCGATAGCTTCCCCGTGGCTTTCGCCGAAGGTCGTCAGTGTGAATACCTTCCCGAATGTATTGCTCATAAACGTTCGACTTTATAGCGTGAATAACCCTTCAACTCTCCCTGCCATTGTAGGGAGAGAGGCTTCAGCCTTTAGTGACAGTGTCCGCATCCGCAGCTACCAACATGGTCGTGGTGGTGTCCGCCGCATCCGTCGTGTCCGCCGCATCCGCCTTCACAGTCCTCGCATCCGCAGTGGTGCTGTTCTATGTGCTTGATGAAGCCTTCTACCTCTTTGTCGTTTGCCAGGCGTGCCTCGATGACCTTTCCCTTGAACGTCAGGTCCTTGCCTGCCAGCGGGTGGTTGAGGTCCATCTTCACCTTGTCATCCATGACGTCGACCACTTTGCCTAAGAAGTGGTTGCCGTCCTCGTTCTGCAGGGGGACGATGGCACCCTTGAAGATGTTCTCGTGGTCGAAGTGGTTGTTGATGGTGAAGATGTTCTTGTCGATGTCAATGACCCGCTCAGCCACATATTCGCCGTAGGCTTGATCCTGGGGCAGGGTAAACTCGAAGTCGTCACCCGTCTGCAGCTTCTCCGTTTCCTTCTCGAAGGCATCCAGCGTCATGCCGAATCCCGTCAGATAGCTGAAGGGGCGTTCTTCCGTTGCCGTTTCAATCACTTTGTCTTCGCCATTCTCAGTGGTGTGCAGCTCGTAGCTCACCACGATGTACTTATGTTCAATTTCGTTCATAATCTCTGTATCGTTTAGAAACAAATGGTTTCATCAGGCAACCTGCAATCCGCTTGCATGATGAATTTCATTGAATTGGGTGCAAAGTTACGGAAAAACGAGAGCAGAACAAAATAAACTCGTTTATTTTTTATGCCGAGTGCATTGTAAGTTATTCAAAGTTACGGAAAGTCGAGCGAAATGCAAAAGGAAAGCTCGCTTTTCTTTGCATTTCCGAGACGTAGTAACATCGGCGAAGCCAAAGATACTGTTTTGTTTCAGGTAAAGTATTTAAGCTTGGTGAACGGGAATTGATGTTAAAAAGTATGCATTTACACTACTTGTTTCTTAGAAAATAAGTAAATTTGCAGTCATGAAACAAATGAAACAATGGATGCTGGCCACCATCCTTACATCTTGTGGCCTGATGGTGCTCAGTTCGTGTTCGAATGAAGACAACATAGATGTACCCCCAATAGATGAGGTCGAGTTACAACTTCAGCGGATGACTCTGCGAGAAAAGGTGGGACAGATGTTCTATGTGCGACCGGAATGCCTTGACACCACCATCCATTTCAACCGTTCTGGCGGCATTGACCAGAGTGTCGACGACATCACCAAAATCAAGCTGCAGGCCGTCAACGAGACGATGCGGGGCGTGAACGAGAAATATCCCGTAGGCGGCATCATACTTTATGCACACAACATAGAGGACGAGGCACAACTTGCACGATTCATCCCTGAGATTCGGGCGCTGAAAGGCTCGCCCCTGCTGTGTATCGACGAAGAGGGCGGACGTGTGGCTCGCATAGGGCGCAATAGCAATTTCCACGTGAAGACCTATGAGTCGATGGGGGCCATCGGTGCCACGGGCGACCCGAAGAATGCCTACGAGTGCGGCAACACCATTGGCACCTATCTCCACCGCTACGGGTTCGATATTGACTTCGCGCCCGTGGCCGACGTGAATACGAATCCTGAGAATATCGTCATCGGTGCGCGGGCATTCAGTGGTGACCCGCAGGTGGCAGCACCGATGGTGACCAACTATCTGCAGGGGCTGAAGGATGCCGGCGTAACGGGATGTCTCAAGCACTTCCCCGGCCACGGCGATACGAAGGCCGACACGCACTTCGGCTATGCCAGTTCACAGAAGACGTGGGAGGAGATGCTCTCATGCGAGATGGTGACCTTCAAGGCTGGCATCCAGTGGGGCTGCCAACTCATTATGACGGCTCACATCAGTGCGCCCAACGTGACGGGCGATGACATCCCTTCAACAATGTCATCGGTTATACTTCAGGACAAGCTGCGCCGTGAACTGGGCTATCAGAACCTCATCATCACCGATGCGATGGAGATGGGAGCCATCACCCAGCAGTACACCAATGGCGAGGCTGCCGTGGGCTGCATCAAGGCCGGTGTCGACATCGTGCTCGGCCCGCAGCTGTTCACAGAGGCTTTCGATGCAGTGGTCAAGGCTGTAGAAGACGGCACCATCACAGAGAAGCGCATTGACGAGAGCGTGCGTCGCATTCTGAGGCTGAAGCAGAGCATCAGGAGATAGGACGGTATATGAAGCAAGGGAAGAAAGCAATAGTAGTCGGTGCCTCGTCAGGTATCGGGCTGGAGGTGGCGAAACTGCTGTTTTTCGGCTAAATGCTTGGTAGATTCGCGAAAAATGATTTACTTTGCAGAATAGTTATTAACCATAAAGCAACCTATTAAGATGATGAAAAAGAAAAAAATCCTGCTCATGATACTCAGTATCTTGTTTGTTGCAATGCCAGCCTTTGCAGACAAAGCCATCGCACGACTGCCCGAAACCGCTACGTTAGCCGCCGAGACCGCTGACCAAGCCATCTATTTCGACCAGCTGGTACCACCTTCCGAAGACGAGTTGGCAGGAGTCGTCAGCGTATGGTACAAGGATAAGCGCACCGGCAAGGTTTGTCTGCTCTTCTCGACCACTGCCAATGCAGAACCGGTGTGGGAGAAGATGACGAACGGCTGTGCACCCGTCAAGCTCAGCAACATTGCCGCTGCCGACAAAGCAGCCTTCATCCCAGGTGCCGACCATCTGGTCGTCATCGAAGGATGCCCCGATGCCCGCAACATCTGGACTTACATCGTCGACCTGAAGAAGCGCACCGCCAAGCAGCTGCAAGCAACGGAAGGGCTCCTTAGCATCGATGCCGAGCGTCGGCAGCTCCACCTCTCAGCCTACCGCTACCATCCCGAAGGTGGCCGCTACTCCGTAGAAAAAGTCTTCACTTATGACGGAACCTTCGTCAGCGAAAAGTTTCTGAGTGAGGAATAGCCTACTCCCCATAACTGTAAAACACTAAATCCCCAACAGATATGAAACGAATAACAATCCTCATGTCAGCACTCCTGCTGGCTGCACTGACCATCAGTGCCAAGACCGTCAAGGTGACCATCGACGGCACCCTCAGTTCATATATCAGCAAGCTGTATCTCATCGTCGATGAAGACACCGCCAATGCACAGTTCGTCCCCATCAAGGACGGCAAGTTCTCCGTCACCGTCAAGGTAGACCGTAACTCGTTTATCCGTCTGTACGAAAACAAGCAATGGCCGGAACGCGCCTTCTTCGTCCTCATTCCCGACAGCAAGCACATCACCGTCAACCAGCCGGCGGGAACCATCGAAGGCTCACCCCTGTCGTCGGAGCTGAAGATGACTCTGGACATGATTAACAGGGAAGGTCCCGGCAACTTCCATATCGACGTCTTCTCTCAGGACAAGGAAGCCTGGGCACAGGCACGCGCCCAGGAACGGCAGATACGCAGCAGGATGGAGGAGAGCCAGAAGCAGTTGATACGAAGGATGATAGAGGTAAACAGCAACAACAACATCCCTGCATGGATAGCCCTCTGTTTTAAGAACCTTTTCCCCGGCGGCATCGACGAGATGGCGCAAGGCAAGAGTGCCAAATGGCGCAACCATCCTGTGTTGAAGGGCAAGCAGTAGGTCATAGACTCAGAAGAGATTGACCATAGCACATGGATTGAGGCTAAGACGGAAGAAGAGCTCTTGAAGGAGATACATATTGTTTTTGAAGACAACAAGAGACTGTTAGAAAACGTATTTTCGTAAGGTCAAATATGGCGGTATATTTGCATTGGTATAAAAAGTCACCCGTAGAAGGTGAGCCGCTTTCTGTCGAAGAATTAAATAACGATGCAATATGAAGTACAAAAACCTAAGAAGTAAGACGGTCTTCGACATCTGTAATGATGCCGCCGTGCTTAAGGAAATAACTACCCAGCCTTGAAAATGATATAACCTAAAATAATAGCTATATGGAAAAGATTAGGGTAGATGTTGCATGGTGCAACAAGAATTTCTCCGCTCAGCTCGGAGATAACGTGCCAGGAGCAGTGGTCTTTACTGCCAATACTCCTGATGAACTTTATAAGGAGGCGAAGGAAACTTTGGAATTCCACGTACAAGGTATGCTCGAAGACGGTGACGAGGTACCTCAGTGGCTTGTTGACGGTGACTATGAGTTTGAATATCATTATGTTAACGTGGCTGCGCTGATTCGCATCTGTGAGCCTCTGATATCCATTGCTGCTCTCAGCCGTGCCACCGGCATCAACCAGCACCAACTGTCGCACTATGCCAATGGCATCAAAAATCCTCGTCCGCAGCAACGTCAGCGTATCGTGGATGGTATCCATAGGATAGGGCAGCAACTGATAACTGTTGTATAGTTTTATTGTTTGACGACATGACAGACAATTAGCGTGCCGGAACTGCAAAAGTTCCGGATTTTTCGTATCTTTGCACTGGTATAAACAACGAAGTTTGTGTTCACTCTCTTTATCAATGGTTGTGATTAGCTAAAAATTTCGTATCTTTGCACTGGTATAAACAACCGAACAAGCAGAAGCCGGTCGCAACACATGTTGTGATTAGCTAAAAATTTCGTATCTTTGCACTGGTATAAACAACTACAGATTTTTAAGAGTGAGCAGTTTGGTGGTTGTGATTAGCTAAAAATTTCGTATCTTTGCACTGGTATAAACAACGACCGCCACGAGATACTGAAGCCGCTCTTCGTTGTGATTAGCTAAAAATTTCGTATCTTTGCACTGGTATAAACAACGAGGGCTGTTTCGGCTGCCTTCGGCGTGATGTTGTGATTAGCTAAAAATTTCGTATCTTTGCACTGGTATAAACAACCGTTGAGGTAACACAACATCGGCAGGATGGTTGTGATTAGCTAAAAATTTCGTATCTTTGCACTGGTATAAACAACAACACGGCTGAAAATCACTCCGACGGACGCGTTGTGATTAGCTAAAAATTTCGTATCTTTGCACTGGTATAAACAACTCGTACTTCCATTCGCTACTGGTAACACTGTTGTGATTAGCTAAAAATTTCGTATCTTTGCACTGGTATAAACAACTCAGCCGCAGGTAACACCATCGTCGTGACGGTTGTGATTAGCTAAAAATTTCGTATCTTTGCACTGGTATAAACAACACAAATCAATAGAAGTATCTAACTGTTTTTGTTGTGATTAGCTAAAAATTTCGTATCTTTGCACTGGTATAAACAACTGACAGCTTATCAATGCATGTGAGTGGCATGTTGTGATTAGCTAAAAATTTCGTATCTTTGCACTGGTATAAACAACTGAGAAGCAGATACACCATATCCAGTAATGTTGTGATTAGCTAAAAATTTCGTATCTTTGCACTGGTATAAACAACATGCGTCGCTTAGTATTGGCGAGTGCCTTGGTTGTGATTAGCTAAAAATTTCGTATCTTTGCACTGGTATAAACAACGGATATTCCGAAGGTATCTCGTTACACGGTGTTGTGATTAGCTAAAAATTTCGTATCTTTGCACTGGTATAAACAACTGACAAGGTTGGTCTGCTGTACCTCCTGCGGTTGTGATTAGCTAAAAATTTCGTATCTTTGCACTGGTATAAACAACCTCGTCATCCTTGTGTGTTGGCATGAGCAGGTTGTGATTAGCTAAAAATTTCGTATCTTTGCACTGGTATAAACAACCTACGACCCCAACAACGTCATGCTGCTCTGGTTGTGATTAGCTAAAAATTTCGTATCTTTGCACTGGTATAAACAACAGATAAGCCAATCACTTAAAGGTTGCAAGGTTGTGATTAGCTAAAAATTTCGTATCTTTGCACTGGTATAAACAACCACCTCTTGCCAACGTTCTCCGCGCAGTCGTTGTGATTAGCTAAAAATTTCGTATCTTTGCACTGGTATAAACAACAACACCCCGAACAGACAGGCCGCCTCCTATGTTGTGATTAGCTAAAAATTTCGTATCTTTGCACTGGTATAAACAACAACCTCTTCATATACAACCACTTTCCCCAAGTTGTGATTAGCTAAAAATTTCGTATCTTTGCACTGGTATAAACAACTGCCAACAGCCGCGAGGAACTTGACACCCGTTGTGATTAGCTAAAAATTTCGTATCTTTGCACTGGTATAAACAACTGTTGTCGATGTAGCACAGATGAAAGCTCTGTTGTGATTAGCTAAAAATTTCGTATCTTTGCACTGGTATAAACAACCGGGTAAGGGTCAGCAGTACTTCATTAACAGTTGTGATTAGCTAAAAATTTCGTATCTTTGCACTGGTATAAACAACACTACCATCGTACAGCCTATGCTGAAACACGTTGTGATTAGCTAAAAATTTCGTATCTTTGCACTGGTATAAACAACTCGTATTGCCCCATTCTTGCCCTCCATGCGGTTGTGATTAGCTAAAAATTTCGTATCTTTGCACTGGTATAAACAACATGAAACAAGATGTTCAGACGCTCATCGAGGTTGTGATTAGCTAAAAATTTCGTATCTTTGCACTGGTATAAACAACCTCGCCGGCGTTGCGCCTCCTCTGCCTCCGGTTGTGATTAGCTAAAAATTTCGTATCTTTGCACTGGTATAAACAACCTTGAAGATATTGCAGTTAAGTCCGCTCAGTTGTGATTAGCTAAAAATTTCGTATCTTTGCACTGGTATAAACAACATGTTGGCGAGCTCGGTTTGCTTCGGCTAGTTGTGATTAGCTAAAAATTTCGTATCTTTGCACTGGTATAAACAACTGTTGCGACTCCAGTCGCAACAACTCACCAGTTGTGATTAGCTAAAAATTNNCTTTGCACTGGTATAAACAACATCTACTGCCGACGCGGACGCACAACAGCAGTTGTGATTAGCTAAAAATTTCGTATCTTTGCACTGGTATAAACAACGGTGTTCTTGCCATATTGTGGCAGTCATCAGTTGTGATTAGCTAAAAATT
>DEJO01000030.1:37312-49415 GCA_002353555.1 Prevotella sp. UBA2746
TCTTTGCACTGGTATAAACAACGCGGAGCTACCCCCTCCCGCGGTGGCTCCAGTTGTGATTAGCTAAAAATTTCGTATCTTTGCACTGGTATAAACAACTCAACCGCTGGTAACGTTGTCACCGTAAGAGTTGTGATTAGCTAAAAATTTCGTATCTTTGCACTGGTATAAACAACCCGAAGTAGGTATCTTATTGGAAATCAATAGAATATGTTGTAAACCAGAAAAGAAAAAACAAGTGCAAAAAGAAAGAGGATTTCGATTAAAAAGTCGGAATCCTCTTTTCTAAAACAATTATCTTTGATGACTTTTCGTCACGACTCGGCAAACCTGATGCAAGCATCATTTTGCTCTCGCTGTTAGAAAAGTTAGTCTATTGATGACTTTTCGTCACGACTCGGCAAACCTGATGCAAGCATCATTTTGCTCTCGCTGTTAGAAAAGTTCAAGTTGCTGGTATGGAGCGTTTGGCTTCTTCTCTTTTTTACATGAGAAGATTTGAATATCTCCGAATTGTTTGTCGGTAATACACAGAATTCCGACGTGTCCGAGCTCAGGAAGTAAAGATTTAACTCTTTTTATATGTACCTGAGCGTTCTCCATACTGGCGCAATGACGAATGTACATAGAGAACTGGAACATCGTGAAGCCATCCCCCATGATGTCCTTACGGAACTTGGCTGCTGCTTTTCGTTCCTTCTTGGTGTCTGTTGGCAAGTCGTACATCACAAGCACCCACATAACTCTATATTCGTTTAAACGTTCTATCATACGAACTCAGGATAGGCAATCTTGCGGATTTCTCCGTTGAAGCATTTGGCAAGGCTGGCTGTTGTCTGCCCTACAGCCACCATGAGAGGACTTCTTTTGCCGCTTATACGAACATCAAGTACGGGTATGCTGAGCATTTCTCGTTTTAGTTCAGTCGTCAGCGTTTCCCCAATCTCCATCCGCTCTCTAACGTTGATGACCAAATCATCTACAAAAGGACGGTATGGTTCCATGATGTCATCGGCAAGACAAAAGGCGTTGTAGCGGTTGTGGTGGTGAATTCCATATATAGGTAGTAGCCCACTGGCAACAAGAGATCGAGCAACAACGCCACGCAGAATGGCATAGCCATAGTTGAGCAAGTTGTTTGGTGCTTCACCCTCTTGTGCACGAATGAATCCAGGTCTGTCCTTGAAGATGTTCTTCCAATAGTAAACCGCTGCTTGTGCTTCGTAATTGTCAGGATCTCCACTTTTAACATCCCGTGCCATTACGTGGAGTGGGGCATGAGACTTCGGTGTGTTTTTCTGCAAGCAGAACGCTTGGTTCTCAATCTTTGCTTTCACTGTCTGCTGCCACAGTTGCTTGCGAAGGGGTAGGGAGGCCTCTATCTGATTGCGAAAACGTTCGTTATAGAGCGTATGTCCTTCAAGTGGCAGCAGCAATCCTGTAGGCATGCGCTTTGCATCACAGGTGATGACAGCCGTAGTGTTGTCAAGTAGAGCCGCCATCAGTCCCTGTGTAATCGTTAACTGTTGGTTGTCGAGCACCATCACTCCGATATCCTCAATCGGAATTGTCCTGACGCTCTCCTTCTTGATGACGTCAGGCAGGTCGTTCTTCTCCACTTCAGGCAATTTTACTACCAGTTGCTTGTTTTTCAATGACAGGTAGGCAGGATTGCCGAAATACAAGGTCTTCTTGATCATAGGCTATTCTAATTGTTTCTTCTGTTTCGGAGGTGGAAGAAAGTTGTTAGGATTAGATACACTTCTTCCCAATTCTTTCTCAGTTTCCTTGCGTGCTATGCCTGCAACGTTACCTCCTCTTTGAGCTACTTTCTTGCTCTCCTTGAATGTTTCAGGTTGTTCTTTTTCAGAAATCTCAGTTGTCACTCTTTCGCCAAGCATCGTGAAGATGAGTTCAAGATCATCCATGTGGTCGCGTAAGTTTTGGCTTTTCTTAGTCAACCCTTTAAACTCTTTATATTGAGAAGGGGTCATGCCAAACGTAGCTTTTGATATTTCAGCAGTAAGAATGGCGTAATCCTTTTCTTCTGTGATTCCTCGTTTTTTCCATTCATCAGTCAGATTCTGTCGTATGGCAATTCCACGTAGTCGCTTGTCAATCCAGTCTTTCGGATATCCTTTTTGTTCATAAATAAGTTTCATCCTTTCCTGTGCCAGTTCTGGATTCTCTATTTCCTGCACACGCTCATATCCTACCTGTGCCAACCATAACTTAAACGGTTCAGCTTTTGGTGATGGGATAGACTGGATAATGCGAAATAGGTCTTTGACGTTAGCAGCTAACGTTTTTCTTTTTTTTCCAGTATCTGTGTACATATTTACCTGGGGACAATTTGTCCCCAGGAAGGCTCCTAATGCTTGGTCGCGTTTACGCATTTTCTTTAAATAGTCAGTTGGATTTGCGGAGTCTGTTAATGCCCCAACTACGTCAACTACAGAGAAATACCATTGTTCTTCCTCATCGTTCCAAACAGAACGTATCTTTTTATCTTGAAAAAGTTTGATGTTGCTCATGATGGTTAGTTTTATGTTCTATAATTCTTTAATTTTTCCTATTACAGAAATATACACTTTATGCGGATTAAGTGAATAAAAACCTTTTATACTCTTTGTCCTATAATACTTCTTTGCCAATTTTGCAGATGCGGTTTTGTCGTTTTGAGTTTCAAGATGTAACCTAAACCAATAATCTGATTCGGAGATACTTTGTACGCGATACAGATATTTACTAATCAATGCATAATTTTTATTTCGCATAGCATCCTCAAAGGCATCATCCTCCAATCCCAAGATAAACATTTCATTTTGCTGCAGACTCATCTCAAAGGTCCAATTTACATCAGGTAACTTTTCCAAGAACGTTTCTGGTAATTGCTTGTCCCTAATACTGTCCCAAACCTCTAAAGGATTCTCAATGACAACAGGTATTCCGTATTTTTTGCGTTCTACAGCATTCCAAAATGTTACTGCGTGTTCTTTGAGTTTCCCTTCTTTGTCTCGATAAATGGCAATATGATGATTATTTCCTGGCTTAACATAGCCTATAGCCTCACCTCGTTCGTTCTTTTTTATTGGTACAACTGCAGACAAGCCAGTACGACAGCGAACGGTACGGATAGGAATAGTATTATTCTTGTCTGCAAAAATAGGATTTTCATCCAAATTGTTCAGATTATCCAAAGCTTTCTTTACATTATTTCGATAATCTTGTCCCTCTTCAAATCCTTGATTTAAACGTTGCAGAACTTTGTTACGTATATTACCATCTACAATAGAATCAAGGACATTCTTAATCTTATCCTCAATTTGAATTTCTCCAGTTTTTTTATTTACTTTTTCTACATAAGTTTCTTTTCCTGTAAAAACGAAACCTTGTGCCCCTTTACCTAACTTGTATTTTTTTACTATTTCTTTCTTGCCATCTATCAGAATTGCTCCATAAACACCTTCTTCGTGTAGCGCCCCTCTAGGTATAATAATTCCCTCTTGGACTACATGTTTCTTTCCGTCCTTGTATTCTATTCGTTTCCCAATAGTAGCCGTTTTCTTCCCAGCTTTAAATGAAACAAGTATTTTGTTTACAGCATCGGCAACAAATTGAGTTTTAAAAGGAATGAGTGATGTGAGGTACTTATCCAATAAGACTTTTTTTTCTTCAAATTTTATACCTGCGGATTCTATTTGTTTTTTCATCAAATCTTTTGTTTCATCCGCATTTAGAGTGTTAATTCGCTGAATAAATCCTTGTTGTGTACAGGCAACAACCAAAGCATCTATAGCGTGATGTCTGTGGTCGATTCGTTTTGACCAATCCACTATCTGTTCTTTGCTGTGTTTATTCTTTCCGTGGTTGCTTTCCCACGTTACAATTTTTGTCAATCCTGCTTGTTTGTATCTCTCAAAGTTAAGTTGATGTAGAATTTCATCATACCCCCAGAGATGACGTAATGTGGCAGTTATAGAACCACTGGTTGCGTTTACGTATCTGCAGCATTGCTTTAGGATTCTAATGGCTTCTCGTGAGATATATTGTGTTTCTCCTGCTTGACGAGAAACAAAATTCTCCCAATATTTTTTGTCAATATCGGTTGCCTTGTCTTTCTTTTTACGCTCCAAATAATCTTCATGTGAAAGCAAGAGTCGCTCACGTTTAGAAGGTGATATAATACCATCTTTATACCATAATTCAACTCGTTCTAAGTATGTTTCAAAAGCATGTTCCCCCTGACTACGCATAAAATCGAAAGCAGTCTTATTAGATTTGATAGAATTGCACTTTCTACACGATAGGACTTTGTTGCTCTGCGAATTATCACAAATCAAATCACGTGGAAGTATATGTTCTATTTCATATCCATCACCATTAAGTGCTGCACTTAAAGAAAATGGCTGACCACAGTAGATACAACGATTTACAGTTGATAGGTTCTCAAAGTTTTTGGTGATGAATTTACCAGTTCTTTTATCAAAGCAGCCTTTTGTTGGAAAGATGAATTTGTATTTTTCTATTGTCCTTTTAGTGGGCTTTATTCCTTCTGAACTTAGACGTGTTGCAATGGATTCATTTAATCTCTGCATCGCTTCATTCTGCAAGAAAGTGGTATTTCTTTCGTCTTTGCTTTGTTTCAGTTCTCGGGCTAACTCAACACGTATAGAATCAAATTGCCCATATTCAATCATTAAAGCGTTGACAACATTAATCATCTGATTAAGTATTTTTTCCACAATAGGTTGGTGGAGTGCATTCTTTTGAACAGGAGGCAATTTTTCTAACAATTGTCGTGCTTCGTTTTCTGCTTTTGTTAAACTATCAGAATGTCTGAATCCTGCATATTCACAAGCATCACTGTATTTTAAGCCTTGCTGTAAATATGGAAGAATTCGTCGCATCGCTTTAGTTGATTTATTTCCAAATCCAGATTTTACAAAATCTATTGCATAAAGACGATTTATGATGTCTTCATCATGTATGTTGTATTTCTTTTTAAGCGCGTTTGCTAATTCTTCTTTGTCGGAAATAGAATATATAGTATGCCATAAATCATAAAGTGGTTCTTTTTCCAACTTAGGATCTATTACTTGTAATATCTCACCAGTAACTTCATCAACTAAATTACTGTCAGTTTGTTTTAGGTTAAACTGTAACAGGGTGTCTGCATTTACAAAGTCGCCGAGTGCTTTTTTTAAAGCAATTTTTGTAGTGTTGCCTTGTAGTCCTCTTCCGATTGCTTTTCCTCCCCACCAGCCATCTTGCTTGCTAATTCCAAGGATGGAATACATATCGCTTAATGTCAGTTTTTCATGTGTATCTAAAAAATCGACCATTGCTTGACGTTGTTCTATTGTTATAAACAACTCATCATTCTTGCGGTTCCTTAATGTTAAATTATTGACCTCTTCCCATATTTTGCATAATTGAAATAATGGTGAACTCTTGGGAGCAACCTTTGGACCTCCATAAACAACTTTACCTACTTTATTTATATATTCTCGTTTCTCGAAATCACAGAAAGACACCAAGTGCTTACATGATTTCAATCTACGTTGATAGAAAATAATTTCATTGCGCAGTCTGTTGATCTCTTCATTAGTCAATATGTCAGGATAGAATTCTTTCTGACACTCTATGATTTGGTCAAATTCTGCTTCGTAAGCCTTTCGAGGAAATACTTGCTCTTTGATTCTATATGTGTAGAATTTACCCTTGGGAGTCTCAATCTCATTCTCCTTCAGCTTCTCTGCAAAAAATTGTCCAATCGTTTGATTACGTTCCTTTATCATTGCATAACGAGCATTTACTTCTGCTACATATGCTTTTTGTTTAGTGTCAGCACTCTCATCTGATTTTGCATGTTTATATCCGCGTTTTTGATTGATATGATATAAAACGCGTCCAATTTCTGACAACGTTAATTGGTTTCCTTTGCTTGCTGCTTTCCCCCGAAGTTCCCACAATTCCAGAACAGGAAGCTTTATGAGCCTTTCGTCAGGTAGCATTTTTAACTTCCGGAGTTCTGCGGTTAAATGTTCCCGTCGTAATTGATACCTGTCATATCCTTTTCGTGCTGTTCGTTTCTCTGTTCGTGATTGATTTTTGGTAATGGCATTACCTTTCGTAAATTCATTAGTATCGTCTGACGTAAGTGGTACAATTCGACTGCCCATACTTTCTATTGATACAGGTTTATCATTCTCGTCTGTATTTACCACAGCCCATCCTATGCTGTTCGTACCTAAATCGAGACCTAATATTCTTTTCATGTTGCTTAGATTTTAGTTAATTTGCGACAAAGGTAAACTTTTTCTTTAAAACATTTGCATGTTTGAAGGATTTTTTGTTTCTTTGCAGCACGAAATTTAGCTAATCACAATAAGGATTATTCCGTTGTGAAAACAAATGGGCGGGGCGACTCGCCCTTTCTTTTTAAGATTAGTTGATGAAGGGCTTCCTCCTTGGTAAGTTTTTTACGATTACCTCTTGCGAAAGGCAGTACTTATACTAATTGTGCAGGTGATATTCCGTCCATGGAATTCCAGGACGATGTTGTGGCTGGGCGTTGAGGGATTTGGCTTTGGTTGGTGCTAAGTTGTCATTTCTTCCTGAATGTCATGATTTTTGTTTTCATTTCATCGGTTTTAGAGTGTAGAAGGGTGTGTCAAAATGATTGTAAGACCCTACAGAAATGGAATGACAACATTTTGGCACACCCTCCCGGATATGTTACAACATATAATACTTCGTCAGGGGATAGGTTCTCTCCCAGTCTACAATCTTTACGTCGGCTTCCTTTGCCGGATGGATGTCGAACTCGTCGAGCACCATCACCTTCTTGTCCTCCAGGTCGTAGAGCGGCCATTCCTTCGCCTTGCCGTCGGGCGAGATGTCTGCCGTGAGCGACGGGTTGCCGGTCTTGGCAAACTGTACCCACATCTGGCGCATGGTCTTGCAGAAGGTTTCATCGAACGCCCGTCCCGTGTCGGCGGTGAACTCCGGGTGGTTGAACACGATGGAAAGCTCTATGGCATGTCCGCATTTCATGATCGGATCGGGCGACTCGGGCGTGAAGTAGTAGGTGAAACATTTGCCGCCGCCCTTGGTCTGCTCCTCCGAAATCCTGATGATGGGTGCATTGAACCAGCTCTGGCTGAACAGCCGGCTGTCGGCTTGGTAGCTGTCGCCCACCACTTCGCTCATGTAGCTCTCTGCCAGCGCCTTCTCTTCTGGCGGCAGCTGGGCAAACTTCTCCTTCTTGCGGCCGGTAACCCACGTGTCCCAGCCTTCCAGTCCGAAGCTGTAGACGAAGAAGTCCATTTCGTCCTTGTTGCAGCCCACGAGAATCTCTATATCCTTGGCAGCGCCGTTGGCGTATGCTTCATACGTGTCTGTGGGCAGAATCCTGCCGTCTCTTTCGGGCATCTGCTTGGCAAAGAGTCCCGACGCGGCTTCCAGGAACTTCTCGCCATCGACCTTCAGCAGGTCGGCAACGTTCTTGCAGCCGAGTGTTTCCATCAGTTTGTCGGTACACCCGGCAGCCTCTTCGGGTGTCCTTGTCTGGTTGACGGAGCCGCTCTCGGCAATGAGGCGCTTGAAATACTGTTGTGAGCCTTTGACGAGCGGAAGCAAGGTACAGCTTGCGGCACCTGCCGACTCGCCAAAGAGGGTTACGTTGTCGGGGTCTCCGCCGAAGCCAGCGATGTTTTCATGTACCCATTTCAGCGCCTTTACTTGATCCAGCAGTCCCAGGTTCTGCGCGTCGGGGTAGTCCTTGCCGTCAGGCAGGTGGGACAGGTGCAGGAATCCCATCACGCCGAGCCTGTAGGCGATGGTGACGACGATGACCTCCGGGTGCTCTTTCACGAGATTGACACAGTCGAACATCGGGTCGATGGTGCCTCCAGCCTCGAAAGCTCCGCCGTGAATCCACACCATGACGGGCTTCTTCATCGGCTGCCCGTTTGTCTCTTCCGCCTTAAAGATGTTCAGATACAGGCAGTCTTCGTCCATATAGTAGAGGGACCCCGTCTCCAGCTGTCCGTTGCCGAAGGCGCTCTTCGCATTGTAATACGCCTCATAGACGCCATCCCTCGGACTGATGTCTACGGGTGCTTTCCATCGCAGCTCTCCCACAGGTTGCTTTCCTACATACGGAATACCCCTGTAGGTAATGATGTTCTCCTGCTTCTTGCCGACGAACGTGCCGTTGATACACTTCACCGCCAGCGACTTGTCGTAATTGCCGTCGCTAATCGGTCTGTTCTCTCCACCGTACATGCCCTTCAGGGCTTCTCTAATCTCATGTAGTTCCATCATACAATTCTTTTGTTTAGGTTAGTGATTTTAGTCTGATTCCGTCACGAAGCAAGCCACCAGTCCGTAGGTAATCGTGGGGCGTATCCATATTTCCGTCATCAGGTAGGGCTTCGCCTCGCCAACGTACTCTTCGATGAAGATGTCATAGTTGTAGAGTGCGGCGATGATGACGTCTACAATAAAGATAAACCACAGGTTGGCTTTGGAATAAGTCTTCCACTCCTTGCGGGCATAGAAGTAGGTGAGCATCAGAATGAGGTACACCGAGAGCGCAAGGCACGCCAGATGAAGGGCGTAGGTAGCCAGCGGGGGAGGGAAGAGGATGTCGCGCAACAATACCGTTATAGCCACGCACACCGAGCTCCAGTAGTTGAACTTGTCGGTAGAGAGGCGGTTGAAGAAGTACATCCACATCATGACGATGCAGGCTATGTAGAACATGTTAAGGATGATTTCTTCGCCAGCCTCATACAGTCCGAAATGGGCTACGGCATAGAGCATGATGCCTACAGACAGCATGGCTGACACGGCAGTCACGATGACATTAAAGATGTTGGCTTTCTTCTTGAATCTTGTTTCCATATTTAGACTTGGTTATTCATTTCGCAAAGATATGAAAAAAGTGAGAAAACGCCAAAACAATTCCCTTATAATATGTGGTTTTTGCTGTTGATGCAAACTCTTCACAGCGTCGTAACTCGCTGAAAGACAGCCGGATGCTGTGAAGGGTTTGTTTGTAATTGATAATTGATAATTCATAATTCACAATTCACAATTCATAATTCATAATTGACAATTGATAATTCACAATTGACAATTGACAATTCATAATTCACAATTCACAATTGACAATTATTCAAGTTTCGCATTCGCTCCACTTATGGAGTTAGAGGAAGTCAGAAGAATATATCGGCCTTCGGCCTTATGGAGTCAGAAGCCGTTAGTATCGCATTCTGAGTCTCCAGCTGATAAATCTATCGACTTTTCGCTCGACCTTTGGTCGCTTCGCTTGCGAAGAACTACTTCTTCATTAGCTCCGCTCGACTTTAAGTCGCTTTCCTTTGGAAAGAAGTTCCGATGAAGCTTTTCTCAAACCTTTTGACACGTGTCGGAAAACCTTCTGACACGTGTCAAAAACGTTTCCGACACGTGTCAAAAGGTTTTGATGAGTCTGTTTCGTGACAACATCGAAAGTTTTTTTATGTTCATCCGATGGAAGAAAGGGAACAGGTAGACCTGAATGTGGGATATACAAACCCTTCACAGCATTCGGCTGACAGCCAGACGGTTACGGGCGTGTGAAGGGTTTTGGCGAAACAAAAAAACGAGAATGTATCTTGGCAGATACATCCTCGCTTTGCGTTGATGATGTTTTCTTCATGTAATTACTGATTTTAAATGTTGGTTATTGTTTGTTTTCCGACAAAAGAATTGGATTTCTTCTCTTTGACAGTTGATATGAACATGAATTTTATGGCGCATAAGATAAGGGTATTCGCATAAATTACAAAGTTATTTCATATCTTTGGATAAAATCGCTAACCTTTTGTAAATAAAGGCAGTCTGAGGAATTGAGGAAAAATCGAGTTACGAATAAGAGACCGTTCTCAATTCCGCATTCTGCTTTGATTTGCTTGTCAATGAACTCCCGATGCTAAGCCACCAGCCTGTTTAATGGCTCATTGTCGGGGACAAAGGTACAAATATAATATGCGAGATAACAAAACTTTTGAGGGATTTTTCGCCTTTTGTTCTTTTGTCTCATGATTTTATGCTACCTTTGCACACATAATCATATTAGCATTACCCTATGGCAAAGATAACGGTTCAGAACACGGAAATAACGGTCTTATCTCACAATGACAAGGACTATATATCACTTACAGATATGGCTAATGGCAAACAAAGTGAAAGCCGTGCNNGACATCATCAAGAATTGGATTCGTACAAGATACACCATTGAGTTTCTAGGTACTTGGGAGATGATTCATAATCCCAATTTTAAAGTGGTCGAATTTGACCACTTTAGAATGCAGGCGGGTTTGCCAAGTTTCGTCATGAGCGTGAGTGAGTGGATTGAGAAGACTAGTGCCATTGGTATTATTGTAAAGAAGGGACGATATGGAGGAACGTATGCTTTCAAGGATATTGCTTTTGAGTTTGGAACCGCCATTAGTGTAACCTTCAAACTCTACTTGATTGACGAGTTCCAAAGGCTGAAAGAGGAAGAACAGAAGCAATTGGGGTGGACTGCCAAAAGAGAACTCTCTAAGATTAACTACCGCATCCATACAGATGCTATCAAGAGCCATCTGATACCCGAAGAGGTCACTCCAGCACAAGCAAGTATCATATATGCCGAGGAAGCTGATGTATTAAACGTGGCTATGTTCGGAATGACTGCAAAGCAATGGCGGGAGGCCAATTCCGATTTGAAAGGCAATATCCGTGACTATGCCACCATCAACGAACTGATATGCCTGTCGAATATGGAGAATATCAATGCTGTGCTTATCAATGATGGAGTATCACAAGGTGAGAGGCTAATAAAGCTCAACCAGATTGCTATTCAGCAGATGCAGGTTTTGGAGGGGAATAATAATAGGAATCTGCTCAAGTAAATCTACTCCACTCCTATTATCGTGGTCTCTGATAGTCACAAACGACATATCGCCGACCATCTTTCATTTCGGCACCGAGGCAATGACCGCACTGTGGACGATAGATGGGGCAAGAGAATCATTCTTGCGGGGTCAGCAACTTGCGCCCTTGTTCGTATGACTGGGGATTGGTTGACAATGGAGTTTCTTTTGCCTCCTCGACTGGCTTGGGCTTTTCTGTAGGTTGTGGATTTCGTTCTGATACAAGTTTCTTGTTCATTCGGTTAGTCGTTTACAAATAATATCGCAAACATTGTTCCATAACCGAAAAATTGTCATTTTGGCAGAGAGAATTTATTTCTTTTTCTTCTTCGCTATATCCCAATCGAATGAAAAAAAAGAGGGCGACACCCAGTCGGCGTTGCCCTCTCTCTTAGTATTTTTTACGTGTGCGTTTTAGTTTAATCCGCGGTTGATCATCGTAGCGTTCAGATAGATCAAGTACTTGTGATACTGCTGCTCACTCAGCACATAGTGCATGTAGCTCAGGTTCTTCTTCACAGCCTTGTTCTTCATTTCGCTGCGCTTGTCTGCCGAAGCCTTGGCAGCGGCACCCATCTCCTTGTTGAAGATGCGGTTGATGTCTTCTACTGCCTCAGCCTGATCGTCGTTCAGTTTCAGTGCGTTGGTCATGGAGTAGACGCTGAAGTTCATCTCGTAAGCGTTCATCTCGTTCTCCATGTTTGCCATTTCGCTCTTGGCGAATGTCATCGTCATGCTCAGCATGGCAACGACTGCTAAAATCATTCTTTTCATCTTTTTACCCTTTCTTTAAATTTTAATGTTAATCCTGAATCATTACGGGCTTCACAGCCCCTTTCTTTCATTTTCTTTTTACCTTATATTATCCTTTTTGTTGACTTATAAAAGTCGTTATCCTTTGTCTTTTGACGGTGCAAAGATACGACCGTGTGCGTACACACCAAACTTTTTCGGGGTAAAACTTTGAAAAATGCTCGATTTATTGACGTAGGTCAAAAACTTAGGGCAAAGCTAACTTGCAGGAATACTTTAAACCGCAAATTATTCAAGTTTCGCATTCGCTCGACTTTTGGAGTTAGAGGGATTTAGAAGAATTTATCGGCCTTCGGCCTTAGGAAGTTAAATGTCAT
>DEJO01000029.1:0-33525 GCA_002353555.1 Prevotella sp. UBA2746
ATTCAAGTTTCGCTTGTTGCTCTGCTCGACTTTAAGTCGCTTTCCTATGGAAAGAACTTTGGAGTGGAAAGGAATGGAAGGGGAGTTAGCAGCGGATTAACACGGATGAGTAAGCCGCTTCATCATCTCATTAGGGATGATCCTTCCGTGAAATCCACGTAACCAGCGGTTAAAAACTCTTCCGCATTCCTGTTGCTATCCCTTATTGAACAACGCTTGAAAATCACCTCAAAATGTTTGGCAATTACGCAGAATGTATATATCTTTGCATTACGTAAAGTCCGTAACGTACTTTACGTAATGAAAAAGAAAGACCCTCATCATCATAACCAAGGCAAACATCGACCGCGATGGGAAATGTCTATACAAAAAGATGGCATAAACGCCTGCACCAGGCTACACGGTGGGTGCTCATCGCATTAGCGGTGGCTGGAAGCACGCTGTGTTGGCAGTGTACCGGCAAGGAGAAAGGAGAACCGACGGTGGCTGCCTACTACTGGAGCACGGTGTTCGGACTGGACAGTACACAACTGGCATTCATCCAGGAACAAAAGATCGGTCGGCTATACCTGCGCTACTTCGACGTAGTGATGAGAAACGGTGAGCCTATGCCCAACGCCACGGTGCAGATTCAGGCGAAGAAACCCGGCGGACTGGAAGTGGTTCCCACCGTATACATCGTCAACAACTGCATGGAGGCTGACCATCCGCAACTCGACTCACTGTTGCTGGGGCGCATCCTGCAGATGAGTGAGACCCACGACTTGGGACCTGTGCGCGAAATACAACTCGACTGCGACTGGACAAAGCAGACGCAAGGCAACTACTTCAACCTGCTCAGACGGCTGCGCGAACGGGCTAAACGCCACGGCATCAGCATATCGGCAACGATACGCCTGCACCAACTCGCACAAGCAGTGCCGCCCGTAGACCGCGGCGTGCTGATGATGTACAACACGGGCGACATCACGAAGTTTGAGGGCAGCAACCCCATCCTCGACATGAAGGACGTGAAACCATACCTGCGCTACCTGCCAAACTACGACCTGCCACTCGCCACGGCTTATCCCGTCTTTGCGATGCGAGTGGTGTTCAGGGAGAAAGAGAACGGAGGAAAAAAGGAACGCAAGAATGTTCCATCTTCAATGTTCCATGTTCAATGGAGATTTGCGGGCATCATTCACCATGACGAATACCTGCCGATACTGCCCACCGACACCATCGTGGAGCGACAGGCTGCACCCGACATGGTGCGCCGCGTGCGGCAGGCGATAGACAGCCTGCGCCCAGATGCCCACGACGAAGTCATCATCTACGATATCAGTAAACAGAATATACAACGTATTAAACAATACCACTATGAGAAAGTTATTTGCCATCCTGTTGCTGACCGCGGCTCTCTGTCCCAATAAGGGACGTGCCTGCATCGGCGTCAGCACCCACAACTACTATCTGTTCAACGTCCTTGACGACAGTTTCAACCGAGAGAGCAATGTCAGCCAACGATGCAACGTGTTCTGGAGGAACTACACCAAGAAAGACGTTGACTCCTACTTGTGGCACAAAGACAACATCATGAAGATTGCCAAACAACGCGGCGACCAGGAACTGATCAGCTACATGCAGCAACTGAACAAGTACCTTGACATCAGCGAACAGTTGGGTGACGCATGGACATACCCCACCAAGCAGGAGCTGGCAGCACGTCAGGAAACGCTACGGCAGATGGCTGCCAAGGCTTTTGCCTACAAAGGAGCCCGGCTGAAGAGCCAGTGGGCACTGCTCTACATGCGTGCCAACATGGTGATGAAGAAGCACCAGACCAACATCAACTACTGGAAGACGACCGGCAGCAAGCTGCCCAACAACGTCTACCGCGAGATGATGGAGAACATCTATGCCGGTGCACTGCTGCATACCGGACAGCGGAAGGCTTCCATTGACCTCTTCGCACGACAGGGTGATTTCAACAGCGTACGCTGGCTGCTGCGCAAGGCACGTAACGTGGAGGGAATCCGCAGCGTATACAACGAAGACCCAGCGTCGCCGGCACTGCTCTTCCTGGTGCAGGACTTCGTCAACAACGCACAGGAGACCATCGACAACACGGACAACAACAACACCGTGGACGAAGACTGGATAAAGACCATCGACTCCAGAGTGGTACGGAAGACCGACAGCGAACGGTTCATCAGCCTGGCAAGACAGGTCATCAAGGAAGGAAAGTCGCCCTACCCCGCACTCTGGCAGGCTGCCATCGGTGAGCTGCAATACCTCAACGGCGATGCAAAGACCGCCATCAAGACGCTGACCCAGGCCATGACCATGAAGGGTACGAAGCTCATGCAGGAGAATGCACGCATCATCCGACTGGTTGCTGCCGTCAAAGGCAAGCAGGGCGACAAGGACTTTGCCCAATGGATGGCTGAAGAAATGAACTGGCTCGTTGCCAAAGGCAGTGCTGCCAAGCAGCAAGATGCCTACAAGGACAGCCCCTACAGCCGTGCCATGGACAGACTTGTCTACATGGAACTGGTTCCGATGTACAAAGCGAAAGGCGACATCAACATGGAGGTATCGCTATACAACATGATGAACAACAGCGACCGCCTGTGGGCTGTGATCAACAGAGCGGAGAACTCCGAATGGAACGACAACTACCAGGACTGGAGCGGATACTCGGAAGCGCTCGGAGCACTCACCGGCGACCAACTGATAGCCTACTCCCAATGGGTTAGACAGCAACCGGCTGACGCCATGGAAGCATTCGTAAAGAAGCGTATCGACAACGACCAGACCTACTTCAACGACATGGCTGGCACATGCTATATCGCAGAAGGGAAGTTTGAAAAGGCTATCCCGCTGCTCAAGACGGTGCCACTGGCGTTCATGGAGGGACAGAACATCAGCTTCTACCTCGCCAAGCGCGACTATACCAAGGGACGATGGTTCGGAAGGCAGTTGTTCGGAAAGGGCGTATCAACGGAAGGTCCGCACCTTGCCAAGCTCACACACAACCCGAAGCTTGCTTTCTGTGAGGAGATACTGCAGTTGCAGGCACGCCACAACCTTTCCAAGGGCGTTGAGCGCGAACGGTTGGCACTGGAACTGGCACGCCGCTACTACCAGGTCTCTCATAACGGGGACTGCTGGTACATCACCCACTACGGACACAGCTGGGGTGACAAAGCAGAAGAAAATGAAATGGACTACGTCAAGGAAGCGGTAAAGATGTTGCGGGAGAGCAGTGGGTCTTCCAACTTCGACATCCGTCAGGAGAGTCTCTTCGCCCTCGCCTTCATCCCACAAGACCCGACTGGCGAAGCAGGCGGATGGAGCGACAATACAGACTGGAAGGGAGTACTTGACAACCGCAACCAGAACGACATGAGAGCACTCTACACCTTCTACCAACAAAACAGGAACAAGGTAGCCCGATACGTCACGAAGTGTGACGTGCTGAAGTGTTTCGGGAGGTAGAAGAAGGTAACTCCAAATTACCTCATCATCTTCCCAGCCAAGCTTCAGGATTGAGCTTGGCTGTTTCTTTGCGCAGCTGGAACTGCAAGATGCCGTCGCTGCCGACAGTACCAAGCGACTGACGTGCCGACACTTTCTGCCCCTTGGTGACATGAACGTTGGCAAGGTTGCAATAGACGGAGATATAAGAACCGTGGCGAACCATGACAACAGTGGTCCCACTGAAACCGAAGACGGCACTGACCTCACCGGCAAAGACGCTACGCACGGAAGCACCGGGAGAGCCCTTGATGTTGATACCATTGTTAGACAGGTGTACGCCTTTCAGTCCTTCGACGCTATACTGTCCATAATGGCTGACGATACGACCGGAGAGTGGCATAGGCAGACGTCCCCGGTTGTTGGCAAAGCTACCGCTGAGAGCACGGTCGGCACTGCTGAACTGTTCGCTGGCGGCAGCTTCCTCACGCTCTTCCCGACGGCGTTCCACTTCAGCACGGGTACGGTCGGCCTCTGCCTTGCGCTCGGCTGCCAGACGTGCTGACTCTGCCTCACGTGCTAACTGCTCAGCACGACGACGGCGCTCGGCTGCTTCGGCAGCAGCCTCAGCACGTGCCTTGCGTGCTGCTTCTGCCGCAGCACGCGCTTCAGCCTTCGCCTTCTCCTCACGAGCCTTAGCCTCGGCAATACGGCGTGCGTTCTCACGGGCAGCAGCCTCAGCCGCAGCCTTTCGGCGGGCAGCCTCTTCAGCACGCTTCTTCTTGGCTGCTGCCTCAGCAGCGGCACGTGCCCTGGCTTCAGCCGCAGCATGCTCACGTGCCTTCTTGATCTCTATGGCAATGAGACGGTCTATCTGTGCGTTGAGGGCAGCCTGTTTCTGACGCTGTTGTGCCAACACGCCTTGCAGCGTCTGCTGCTCATGCTGCAACGACTCCACGACTTTCTGCTGCTCGGCATGCTTGTTCTGAAGCTCTGCTTTCACGCGCTGGTCTTTTGTCAACAGCGTGTTCTTGGTATGTCTTACACCCTCCAACTGCCTGTGCTTGGCATCGACCTGCTGTTGCTTCTCCTGAACAAGCTTACCTTGTGCACGCTGATAGGCAGCATACTGCCTGACAAAACGCAGGCGACGATACATCTGTGTCAAGCTCTTGGCACTGAAGATAAACATCAGCTTATCCTGGATGCTGCGATGACGTGCCATGTAGCGCATGGACTCTATGAACTTTGCCTTGCGTTCGTCCAACTGCTGTTGCAGTTCAGAGAGCTGTACCTTCAGAATGCCCATATTTCCATCAAGGTGACGAATGTCACGCTGGATGGTGTCGATAGACTTCTGATGCTGGTCTATCTCGGTATTGATCTGCACCAGTGTGTTCAGACGTTGACGCACATCATGCTCCTTGGCTTTCAACTCCTTTTCCTTGGTGTTGATTTCCTTTTGTATCTGGGTACGCTGCTTCTGCAAACCTTTGATTTCCTCGGTGGTTTCGTATGTAATCTTACCGTTCTTGCCTACCTTGCCCACCTTGCCTTTCCTGCTTCTGCCTTTCTGAACAGCGGCAGTCTGGCGGCTCTTCTGCGCCGGCTTCCCATAGCTTTTTGAAGACTTAGCAGGTGTCTTTTGCTGAGTGGCCGCTTTCTTCGTTGCAGTATGACGCCGTTGTTGTGCACTCACAGGTGCCAACACCAACAGCAATAGAATGAGGAGGGAATATATTCTGGTTTGCATTTTCAAGAGTTAGGAGTTAGGAGTTATGGGTTATGAATTACTTCATCAGCTTCTTCAGCACGTCTTCAGCCTTGACCGCCTTGTACTTCTCGCTGACGGTAGTACGCGGTTCCCATTTGCTGTCGGCACTGACACCGCTCAGGCTGAAGGTGACGGTGATGTCCTTCTTCTGCTTGACGGCATTCGACTTAAAGTGAATGGTGTGCTGGTGCGGATACTGCTTCGAGCCGAATGCCCGGAAGTCAGCATACGACCAATGGAGCGACGAAGCCTTTGGCGTTCCTGCTGCATAGCTGATGACAGCCTCGTGGATGAGTGCCGACACCTTGTCAGCATCCCATGTAAAGGTCATCTTGTCCTGTCGGAGTATGACGGGTTGGAGATTACCCTTCGCCGTGAGGTCTACATCATACTGTTCGAGCTGCGTCTCTCCTACCCTTTGCTTTCCTGGCAGGAACAGCTGGTTCCAGAACAGCGCCTGCAACGAATAGAAGTTGATGCCGTTTGCATGGAGGAAGTCCACCTTTCCATAGTCAGCCTTGATATATTCCTTATGCAGCCGGTCGATGATGAGCACGTAATCCTTGGTAAACTCCAGCCTTCCAACTTCCGTACCGATGATGGGAACCATGAGTTGTATACGGATAACATCGTCTTTACGCATGTGCAGGGAGCCCGGCACGGAGATACTTTTCTCACCGTTCTTCAAGTTGAACGACAGCTTAGACACGATGTTCTTCTGATAAAGTGCTTGATCAGAAACTTTCTGTACGAACTGCAACTTCTGTTGTTGCTGCGCAGTAACGGTGTCACTGGTTGTCTTCTCCAACTTCTTGCCATCACTGGTGACGGCTTTCTTCGTTCCGCATGAAGCCAGGACGGTGGCAACCACAAGGATTACATATACTATCTTTTTCATTCTTCGATATATTTCTTGAGTTTGATTTTACGCTGCAACACGGCACTGTCGTTGCCTTCGCGGACAGCACGCTGCCAGAATTCCAATGCTTTCTCCATATCTCCCGCCATGGCATAGATGTCTCCGGCATGTTCTATGACGACATTACTTAACGTGGTATCGTTCTTGATGGCCTGGTCGATATAGATTTTAGCCTCCTCGTAGCGCTTTTGCCGGAAGAGAATCCAGGCATAGGTATCGAGGTAGGTACTGTTGTCTGGCTGATCCTTAATCGTCTTGTAGCTCATCTGCTCTGCCTTGTTCAAGTCTTTACCCATCTCACTCAGGTAGTAGGCATAGTTGTTCAGGCACCCGATGTTGTCGGGTTTCCATTGCAGACAACTGTCATAGGCAGCAAACGCCTCGGCATCACGTCCCTTCTCATGCAGGATGTCGCCCATGATGACATAGAAGTCACTGACAATCTCCGGGTTACTTTCCGAATTGATTTGGCTGACACCCTTCTGGAAGGTCTCCAGAGCCTCGTCCTTCTCACCCTTTTGGAAGTGGGCAAGTCCCTGGAAGTAGTAGAAGAGCATCTCAGTAGGATTGTATTGTTGTGCCGGACGGCAATAGGCAATGACCTTGTCATAGTCTTGCTGGTTCCAGGTGTTCTGCAAGAGATTATAGCGTGCCCGCACATGGTCGGGTTCTATCTCCAACGCACGTTCATAGAGCGCATTGATACTGACCGAATCCATCTTTTGCAGCAACATGTAGTCGGCTTTTAGCATGACCATATCGGCATTCTCCTGAGGGAGTTTCAACGTCTCGTCGAAATAGCGCATGATGTTGATACTGTCGGCGGGATTCTCTTGTATAACCTGTCGCAAGAGTGTGAGCTTCGTCGAGGATTCCGTCTTCTTACTGCGAAGCAACTTCAGCAACAAGTCTTCCGCCTTTTCTTTCTGCTCCTTGGTGCGATAGTAGTCAAGCATCGACATCTGAGCCATCTCGTTGTCCGGTTCCTCACGTAACACCGCCTTATATTCCTTGAAGGCAGCTTCCGGCTGTTCGTTTTGCAGGAGCCAGTTGCCCAGCATCACCCGCAGGTTGAGGTCGTTAGGATGCTTTGCTGCCAAGTCCTTCAGTTCGCGAAGCACCTTCGACTTGGCACCTTGCTGCTCATAGATCTGCATCTTCGTCAGCGTTATCTGCTCGTTGCTGCCTTCCAACACCTCCATCCTGTCCAGCACCTCCAGCATCTTCTCAAAGTCGTTCTTCGTAGCATAGAGCCTGAAGAGCAGCTTCAGCACATCGTCACGATTGCGATGGGCACTGTAGAGGCGCTCGTATGCCGCGATAGCCTTGTCATATTCCTTCTGCGTAATCAAGAACTGAGCCAGCCGCTCCTGATAAGTATCGTTGTCAGGACTCAATGCTGCCGCCTTCTCCAAACAGAACCGCATCGCCGCCTCATCCTTCAGGTCAGCATAATAGCCTGTCAGCATCGAGTAGACTTCCGCAGCCTGCGGGTTGAGCACCTTGGCAAGTTGCAGCAAGTCGAATGCAGCAGCAAAATTTCCTTGGTCTTGCTGGCGCACGGCTTCCAGGAAGAAGTAGTTCGCCGACCGTGGTTCGAGCGTTGAGTTCTGCGGTAAGGAAGCCTGTTGAGCGCATACATGAACGGCACAAAGCATGACAAAGAATGTTGCCATGCAGCACTTGATGCCGTGATATGTCAGTTTGCAAGCCATTCGACTGATGATGATTGTCCTGTTCAACCTAAGAGTTCACTATTTGACACCCGTGTGACCGTAACCACCCTCACCGCGTTCCGTCTCGTCAAGAGTCTCCACCTCGATGAAATCGCCTTGTTCATGCTTGGCAATCACCATCTGGGCGACCCGCTCCCCATCGTTGACAATGAAGTCTTCTTGCGACAGGTTGATGAGCAAAACACCGATTTCACCGCGATAATCGGCATCGATGGTACCTGGAGAGTTGAGCACCGTGATGCCTTTCTTCAGTGCCAGGCCGCTACGTGGGCGCACCTGCGCCTCGTAACCAGCAGGCAACGCTATGTGAAGTCCTGTAGGTATCAGCTTACGCTCCATCGGCTTCAACGTGATCGGCTCGTCTATATTTGCCCGCAAGTCCATGCCTGCGCTCTGCGGAGTGGCATAAGCCGGCAGTGGCTGGTGTCCTTTGTTGACTACTTGTATTTTCATTCTATTACTTATTGTTACGGATTATCTTGCAAAGATAGCAAAAAAGCGGGAGCTGTACCAAACAAACCGTTCTTTTTTTATGCCGCGCTCTGCCATCTGCCTGTTACTTTCTATCACCTGTCCAGCGTGATATTCCCCTCCCGGTCTATCCGGATGGGCGACCCCTTGATGTCACTTTCCGTGAGCATCTTGATTTCGTGAGCCACGCTGTTGTTGGCATCGTGACGCGGACCGACACCCTTTGTCTGGATGAAAGAGTGTATCTTGCCGTCTATGAAGCTGCCGTCAGGATGGATACGGATGGTGACCACGGGCGAATAGCCGCTGATACCCGCCAACGAAACATTATAGGGAGTACAGAAGTTGCCGAGGCTATAGGCGATGAAACGCCCGTTATAGACCTCCATCGCCCGCACTACATGGGGTCCGTGTCCATAGACAACGTCGGCACCATTGTCGATACAGAAGTGGGCGAACTTGCGCAAGTCGCCTCGGTTCTCGCCAAGAAATGTCTCAGGACCGTATGGCAGATGGTTCTTAGTGCGTCCTTCAGCCCCTCCGTGGAAAGAGACGATGACGATATCCGACCGCTCTTTCAAGTCGTCGATGATGGATTTGACCAAGTCCAGGTCGGAATGTTTCAGCGTATAGGAGTTATGTCCGAAGGCACAGATGCCATATCTTACGCCATCCAGTTCGACGACAGCCGACTGCTCATGCCCCTTGATGCCGCAAAAGGCAATACCTTGTTCCTTCAGCACGCGCTCGGTAGAGGCTATACCCACATCACCGAAGTCGCGGGCATGGTTGTTTGCCATGCTCAGGAAGTCGTAACCGGCATCCTTCAGCAGGGGTGCATAGCTGGTAGGCATGCGGAACGCATAGCTGTTTGGCCCTGTTCCCTTTGTGCTGGTACCGCCGTCACAGACGGCACCCTCCAGGTTTCCAACGGCAATGTCGGCCTTTTGGGTTATCTCCTTCGTGTCGCAGAACAGGTCCTTGCCGTCGTTTGCCGGCAACATCCGCGTAGGAAAGGTCGTACCCATCATGATGTCACCCGTCATGGCGATGGTGATGGGAGCCGTCCTCTTGGTCTTCAACGGCTCTGACTGCGGTTGCTGTGCCGTCATTGCGGTCTGTTGCTGCTGTCCGCCAGCCTGCTGTTGCTGCGCCTTTTCCGAGTTGCATCCCCCGGAAGTGACTGTCAGCAGCGTTGCCAATACTATCGTTTTCATTGCACTATAGGTTTTTATGGGGAGGTAAATGCATCATTACATCAGTCCTAACCACCGCAAGACGTCGTTGAGATTGGCGACTACCATGAGCAGGATGAGGACGGTGAAGCCGATATACTCCGCACGAATCAGGAAGTTCTCGCTCGGTTTGCGACGAGCAATCATCTCGTAGAGCAGGAAGAGCACGTGACCACCGTCAAGGGCTGGTATCGGCAGGATGTTCATGAAGGCGAGAATGATGCTGAGCCATGCCGTCATCAGCCAGAAGGCATGCCAGTCCCACGTCGGTGGGAAGAGGCTTCCGATGGAACCGAAGCCACCTAACGACTTCGCACCGTCGGCAGAGAAGATATACTTCATGTCACCCACGTAGCCACGCAGCTGGTTCCAGCCGTAGGCAATGCCTGCGGGAATGCTCTCGAAGAAGCCATATTCCTGGTGAGTAACCTTATAATAATCGGTATAGAGCTTGGGGAAGAAGCCGAACTTCAGGTCTTCCGACAACGTCACCTTGGCAACATACGCCTTGGAAGAGCCTTCATGACGGAACATGACCGAAACTTGCCGGGCCTTCAGGCTGTCGGCATGCGTCTCTGCGGCAGCCAACACGTCGCCCAAGCGTCCCATCTCATTCTGGAATTCGTTGTAGGAATCCACCTTCACCCCGTTGACAGCCATCAGGATGTCGCCCTTCTGCATGTTCAGACGGGAGGCTACCGAACCGGAAAGTACGCTGTCTACACGCGCCGGCATGAACGGACTCATGAACTGGGGAGTCTGCTTGAGCATCGTGAGCAGGTTGAGTTCGACGGGCAGGTTGACGCTCACCTGCTTGCCATTGCGCAACACGTCGACACGCGAAGCCTTCGTCAGGTCACGATAGACGTCAACACCATAGCCCTCGAAGGTAGTCTTGTCGGTGCCGATGAGGATGTCATGGTCTTGGAAGCCCATCGCTTTTGCCTCCTGGTTGAACTTCATTCCCATCGTCATGTCCTGCGTGCGAATGTAGTCATTGCCCCACGCAAAGAGCACCATGGCATAGATGAACAGTGCCAGGAGGAAGTTGACGAGCACTCCGCCAATCATGATCAGCAGGCGCTGCCATGCCGGTTTTGAACGGAACTCCCAGTCTTGCACGGGCTGTTCCATCTGTTTCGTATCGAAACTCTCGTCTATCATGCCGGCAATCTTGCAGTAACCGCCCAGCGGCAGCCATCCTATGCCGTATGTCGTCTCGCTCTTCTTGGGCTTCCATTCAAAGAGATGGAACCAAGGATCGAAGAACAAGTAGAACTTCTCGACGCGAACGCCGAAGAGACGAGAGAAGAAAAAGTGTCCTCCCTCGTGCAAGAGCACCAGCAAGGAGAAAGAGAGAATAATCTGTAAGAGTCTGATAAAGAATATTTCCATGATGTTTGTCTATTTTCGTAATGATGTATTTGCGTTTCAACTGCCGAGGAGTTCCTGCGCGATGCGGCGTGCCTCAGCGTCTGTCTTGAAATAAGTCTCCAACGAAGGATTCTTGTCGAAGGTTGCCCGCTGCATGGTTTTCTCGATGATTTCGCCCATTTTGAGGAAAGAACACTGATCTTTTCGGAATGCTGCATTGACGATTTCGTTGGCAGCGTTGACGATACACGGCATGTTGCCACCCACCTTCAGCGACTCGAATGCCAGTTGCAGACAGCGGAACTTCTCTACATCCGGCTCAAGGAACTCCAACGAATGGCTCGTGAACAAGTCGAGGCGGTCGCCGTTGAGGGGCAGCCGCTCCGGGAAAGAGAAGGCATACTGTATGGGCAGCCGCATGTCGGGAACGCCCAACTGCGCTTTCACGGCACCGTCGCAGAACTGTACAGCACTGTGGACGATGCTCTGCGGGTGAATCAACACCTGTATACGGTCCGCCGGAACACCGAAGAGCCACTTGGCTTCTATCACCTCAAAGCCCTTGTTCATCAGCGATGCGGAGTCGATGGTAATCTTTGCTCCCATGTCCCACGTGGGATGCCGCAACGCATCGGCAGCAGTTACGGTCTGCAACTGTTCCATCGTGTGGTTGCGGAACGGTCCTCCTGAACAGGTGAGTAATATCTTCTCTATACCGTTGTCGCCCTCGCCCACGATGCTTTGGAAGATGGCTGAGTGCTCACTGTCGACAGGCAGGATGGGCACATGGTTCTCCTGAGCCAGCTGGCAGATGAGTTCTCCGGCGACGACGAGCGTCTCTTTGTTCGCCAGACATATCTTCTTGCGGGCTTTGATGGCGTGGATGGTAGGCGAAAGACCTGCAAAGCCTACCATGGCGGTGAGCACCATGTCTATCGGGGCGGCTTCAACAATCTGATCGAGCGCCTCCTTGCCGGCATACACTTTGATGTCGGGTAGGTCGGAGAGCGCCTCCTTCACGTCGGCATAGTGGTCTTCGTTGGCGATGACCACCGCTGCCGGCTGAAAGCGGCGTGCCTGCTCCACCAGTTGCTGCCATCGGTTGTTGGCGGTCAGACAGTAGGCTTCGTAGCGGTCAGGATGCTGTTGGATGACATCCAGCGCCTGTGTGCCGATGCTTCCCGTCGAACCGAGTATACATATCTGTTGCTTCATAATTCTAATATACCGTCAGGAACCTCCATACGGATGGTCCTCTCCTCGTAGTCCACATCATGGACGAGCTCTTCCGAGGCAGGGATGAGCACCTCATCACCCTGCTCCGTGGCGACGACGAAGAGCACATTTTCGGTGGTTTCATCGACATCCGTGACTGTTCCTATCGTCTGTTGGTTGTTGTCATCAATGATGTGGAAGCCTATGATGGCCGCCCACGTGAGGTCGTCATCGTCTTGCATGGCGAGATGACGAGGGAAATAGACCTCACAGTTGACCAGTTCGCGTGCCTGCTCCTGCGTGTCAATGTCGCAGAACTTGACCAGTGCCGTCTCGTCGCTGCGGAACCGGTACTCTTCCATAAAGAAAGGAACGAGGATTCCGTCGACATTCAGGATGAGGTATTCAGCCTCTGTCCTGTCGAAAGCATCATCGCTGAACATCAGGTTGACCTCACCTTTCACGCCGTGAGGTTTTCCGATGCGTCCTATCTTGTAGACTTCTTCTGGTCTGATCATTCGTCCTGAGCCCTTTAAAGTCAGTCGTCGACGCGCTGGATATGCGCTCCGAGCGCGTTCAGGCGACCTTCTATGTCTTCATATCCGCGGTCTATCTGCGCTATGTTGGCGATGCGGCTGGTGCCCTTGGCACTGAGTGCGGCAATGAGCAGAGCTATACCTGCACGGATGTCGGGACTTGTCATGCGCCCGGCACGCAGTTTGATTTTCCGGTCGTGGCCTACGACAACGGCACGATGGGGGTCGCAGAGCGTAATCTGTGCCCCCATGTCTATCAGCTTGTCGGTGAAGAAGAGGCGGCTCTCGAACATCTTCTGATGGAAGAGCACGCTTCCGCGGGCTTGGGTAGCTACCACGATGAGCACGGAGATGAGGTCTGGTGTCAGTCCCGGCCATGGGGCGTCAGCCAGCGTCATGATGGTTCCGTCGATAAACGACTCGACGGCATAGTGTGGCTGCTTGGGAATGAAGAGGTCGTCGCCCTCCACCTTCACCTTGACACCCAGTCGCCGGAAGGAGTCGGGTATGATGCCGAGGTCTTTCACCGACACGTTCTTGATGCGGATGCCTTCGCCTACCATGGCTGCCATACCGATGAACGAGCCCACCTCGATCATGTCAGGCAGGCAGGTGTGCTCAGCACCGTGCAGCGACTCGACGCCCACGATGGTCAGCAGGTTGGAGGAGATGCCGCTGATTCGTGCTCCCATGCGGTTGAGCAGGTGACACAGCTGTTGTATATACGGTTCGCAGGCGGCATTATAGACGGTTGTCGTGCCCTTGGCAAGGACGGCTGCCATGATGATGTTGGCAGTTCCCGTCACCGATGCCTCGTCGAGCAGCATGTAGGTGCCCTTCAGCGCCTTGGCATGTATCTCATAGACGTTGCGGTCCTCGATGTGTACGAACTTGGCACCGAGGTACTTGAAGCCCAGGAAGTGGGTGTCCAGTCGGCGACGACCTATCTTGTCACCGCCGGGCTTGGCGACGGTAGCCTTGCCGAAGCGCCCCAGCAGTGGTCCGATGGTGAGCACACTGCCGCGCAGGGACGAGCATTTCCTGACAAACTCGTCACTGCCCAGGTAGTCGAGGTTCAGGCTGTCGGCCTGGAAAGTGTAGTCGCCATGTCCGTTCTTCGACACCTTCACGCCCATGTCCTGCAACAACTTGATGAGGTTGTTGACGTCGAGGATGTCTGGAATGTTCTTGATGCGCACGGGCTCACTGGTGAGTAAGGTGGCACAGATGACCTCCAAGGCTTCGTTCTTGGCTCCCTGTGGGGTGATAGTACCGCTAAGCGGGTAGCCTCCTTCTATGATAAATGACTCCACAACCCTATGTTTTCGTTAGACATGAACACTCTTATTTCCTTCTTTTGCGGTTGTCGCCGAAGTCTCGTTCGCTGATTCTTGCAAAGACAAAGGTCTGCGGATCCAGCTGAATCTTGCCGTCGGTGAAGCGTGCAAGGTCTGAGATGACCTTCTCGTCGTCGGCAGAACCGTGGCTCCACTGCAAGAGGGAACGCTTCATCTGGTTGGCGGTGATGCGCGCCAGCTCGTCACGTTCAGCACCTTCGGGCATCTCCTTGAGCTGTTCGAACGCCTTGAAGAGCAGCTTTCCATAATGGCGGACGGGGATGTTCTCCATGGGATAGTGCAACGGCTCAGGCTTACCGGCTATCTTCAGTGCCTGCGTGACGTCGTAGGGATAGTCGATGTCGAGCTTGAAACCGCTCATCAGAGCCAGGTGGTCCCACAGCTTCTGCTGGTGGTCTACGCTCTCTCGTCCCTGTGGGAACATGCGGTCCATGATGCCGATGATGGTCTCTGCACACCGCTGTCGCTCCTCTTTAGTGGGTAGCGTGACGGCGTGGTCAACCATCTTCTGTATCTCTCGGCCGTATTCGGGCAGCATCAGCTTCTCGCGCTGCGTGTTGTAATCTAATCCTTCTATATCCACTTCGTTAAAAATTACAATTAGACATGTTTCAATTCTCTATCAGCCTTCCGCCATCTGCTTCTTATGGAGCAGGTCTTTGGGAAGCTTCGCCACGAAATCCTTCAGGTAGAACGGCACGAAGTAGGCCACATCTTCAAAGCGTTCTTCAGCCATCCGCCGTTCAGCCAGGGGCTGCATATACTTCGCCAGCGGCTCTATACCCTCGATGAGGCGGGCATTGGGGTGGTTGATGGCCGCCATGCACTTGGCTGCTCCGTTGCCGAAGAAGTAGACCGGACCACGTTCCAGGAAGGAAAGGTATGTGTTTTCGTCGACGATGTCAGCCTGAATGGGGCGCACCTCCTTCAGCGAACGGTCGAAGATCTGGGCATACACCTCCATGCGACGGGCGTCAATCATCGGACACAACAGGGCGTCTTCCTCCAGTTCGTCGGCATGTTCCAACAGCACCGGCACGCACAACAACTCCAAGGTAGGCACCGCCAGCAACTTCAGCTGACGGCCATAGCACACGCCTTTCGCCATGGAGACGCCGATGCGCAGCCCCGTATAGGAGCCGGGACCGCAACTCACCGCCACAGCATCGAATGGAATGCCGTGGTTGTCGGTAAACGATAGTGCTTCGTCGACAAACGTACCGAGTCTGACTGCGTGGTTTGGACCGCTATGTTCTTCCTGCTCAAAGATGCAGGCACCGTCTTGGCTCACCGCAACAGAGCACACATCGGTACTTGTCTCAATATGTAATATACAAGACATTTTCTAATTTTGGCTACAAAGGTAGCACTTTTCTCACGCAAAATGATTACTTTTGCAGAAAAATTAACGGAAAAGACTATGATACAATCCATGACTGGCTACGGGAAAGCCGTAGTAACGTACAACGAAAAGAAAATAAACGTTGAGGTAAAGTCTCTGAACAGCAAGCAATTGGACTTGCAGACACGCATCGCACCACTCTACCGGGAGAAGGAAATGGACATCCGGCAGATGGTCGCCAAAGCGGTAGAGCGCGGCAAAGTGGACTTTGCCATCTGGATAGAGAAGGAGGCTGGCACGGATGCTACGCCCATCAACGGTGCTCTTGTCGAGAACTACTACCGCCAGCTCAAGGACATCTCTGCCAAGACAGGCATTCCTGAGCCGCAAGACTGGTACTCGGTGCTGATGCGGATGCCCGACGTAACCACCCGTACCGACGTGGAAGTGCTGAGCGACGAGGAGTGGGATGCCGCCCGGAAAGCCATCCTTCTGGCGCTGGCTCAGTTGCAGGAGTTCCGCATGCAGGAGGGTGCTGCCCTGCAGAAGAAGTTCACGGAGAAGATAGACAATATCGCTGCGCTGCTTGAAAGCATCGAACCGTTCGAGAAACAGCGCGTCGAGAAGATACGGGCACGCATCGTCGACGGACTGAAAGCCATCCCCGAAGTGGAGTACGATAAGAACCGGCTGGAGCAAGAGCTGATCTACTACATCGAGAAGCTCGACATCAGCGAGGAGAAACAGCGACTTGCCAACCACCTGAAGTACTTCCGCGAGACCATGGAAGAAGGACATTCACAGGGCAAAAAGCTCGGTTTCATCGCACAAGAGATGGGACGTGAGATCAACACGACGGGGTCTAAGAGCAACCAGGCAGAGATGCAGAACATCGTGGTGAAGATGAAAGACGAACTGGAACAAATCAAGGAACAGGTGCTGAACGCCCTGTAGGAAGGAGACCACTATGGAAAAGAATGCTAAAGGACGATTAGTCATCTTCTCGGCACCGTCGGGCAGCGGCAAGAGCACCATCGTCAACTGGCTGATGAAGGAGCACCCGGAGCTGCAACTGTACTTCTCAGTGAGCTGCACGAGCCGACCGCCTCGCGGCACAGAACAGGACGGCGTGGAGTATTTCTTCGTTACTCCGGAGACGTTCCGGCAGAAGATAGCCGCCGAGGAGTTTCTGGAATATGAAGAGGTATACGAGAACCGCTTCTACGGAACGCAGAAGGCACAGGTGGAACGGCAGCGCGAAGCAGGTCAGAACGTGGTCTTCGACGTTGATGTCAAAGGTGGTGTGAACATCAAGAAATACTATGGAGACGAGGCACTGAGCATCTTTATCCAACCGCCATCGGTAGAGGAGCTGCGCAGAAGGCTGGAAGGACGCTGCACCGACACGCCGGAAGCCATCAACGACCGCGTCTCCAAGGCTGCCTACGAGCTGACCTTCGCCCCGCAGTTCGACCACATCGTCGTCAACGACGACCTCGACCAGGCGAAGGCAGAGACTTTCAGGTTGGTCGGCGAGTTCCTTTCGAAAGCATAGAAAACAGGCAACCATGAAGCAGGTAGGCATCTACGGCGGGTCGTTCAACCCCATCCACAACGGACACATCGCACTGGCACGCCAGTTTCTTTCGGCGGTCGGACTGGATGAGGTGTGGTTTGTGGTGTCGCCGCAGAATCCGTTCAAGGTGAACGACACGCTCCTGGATGACGACAAACGACTGGAACTGGTGCAACTGGCACTGCAAGGCGAACCGAAGATGAAGGCATGCGACTTCGAGTTCCATCTTCCCAAGCCGTCGTATATGTGGAACACGCTTCAGAAAATGGGCAAGGCATATCCTGACTGTGAGTTCGTGCTGCTCATCGGCGGAGACAACTGGACGCGCTTCGACCGCTGGTACCATGCCGAAGACATCCTGAGCCACCACCGCATAGCGGTCTATCCGCGACGCGACGACCCCGTCCATGCCGACACACTGCCGGAGAACGTGCAACTGATTCGGGCGGAACTGCTCGACATCAGCAGCACTGACATCCGTCAACGCATACAGCAGGGACGCGACATCCGCCAACTGGTTCCGTCACCCGTCTTCGAAGCCATTACGACACAAAGGCTCTACCTGAAGGAAGAAAAGGAAAATGAGAGTCAGTAGAGCAACAGCAACCCTGCGACAGCTGCATAGCAGATCATCCGAATGGGGTTGATCTTCATGACCAGCGTACCGATGAATGTTGCGATGAAAAGGGCGATACTGATGCAGAAATGCCAGATATTAACTTGAGGAGAGTTGAAGTTTTCGGTGTTGCAAAGCAACAAGGTGGCGGCAGCCAAAAGCCCTACCACGACAGGACGAAGCCCCATGAAAGCAGACTGAACGGGGGCTGTCTTCATGTATTTCATGAACAGTTTGCTGATGAGAACCATCAAAATCAGGGAAGGAAGCACCAAGGCGAAGGTGGCTGTGGCGCTGCCCAAGACGGACAGCAGCATGCCATGGCCTGCATTATGAACGGCTGTATAGCCGCAATAGGTGGCGGAATTGATGCCGATAGGTCCGGGGGTCATCTGCGAAATGGCTACGATGTTGGTGAAGTCTGCCGACGATAGCCAGTGATGGTGCACCACCGTCTCGGTCTGTATGAGCGACAGCATGCCGTAGCCTCCTCCAAATCCGAACAGACCTATCATGAAGAATGTATAAAACAGTTCAAGATACAACATAATTGCAATTTAAATGAATGAGCTGGGGCTCTACTCCCTAACAAAGTGTCCATAGAGGTAGCCGCCGACAGCTGCTGCCAGGATGATATAGATAGGGTTCACGCCCATACCCCAGATGAGCAATGCCGTGAGAATGGGTATCCAGCAGTTGGACAACCGGATGTTTGCCGTGCGTGCCATGTTGAATGTCGGCACAGCTATCAAGGCAACGACGGCAGGACGTATGCCTCGGAACATCGCCGCTATCCACGGTATGTCTATGAAGTTGCTGAAGAACATCGCAACGAGCAGGATGATAAAGAACGACGGCATTGCCGTACCGAGGCTGGTACAGAGCGCACCACGCACTTTGCGCAGCTTGTAGCCGATGAAGATGCTGATGTTGATGGCAAAGACGCCCGGACAGCTCTGCGCTATCGCTATCAGGTCGAGAAACTCCTCCTTCTTTACCCACTGGTGCTTGTTGACGACTTCCGATTCTATAATAGGTATCATGGCGTATCCACCGCCAAGGGTGAATGCGCCAATTTTAAAGAAGGTGCTGAACAAGTCTTTATAGATGCTCATGACGGTATCAAGCCTGATGTGCCTCTACCCATTTACGTGCGTTGACGAAGGCTTCTATCCACGGGGTCACCTCGTCCTGACGGCGGTTCAGCGGGTACCAGGCGTTCTGCCAGGGGAAGATGGCACGCTCCAAGTGCGGCATCATCGCCAGATGGCGCCCGTCGGCAGAGCAGATGCCGGCAACATCATAGTCGGAACCGTTCGGATTGCCGGGATAGCCGCTGTAGTTGTACTTGGCAATGACGTTATACTCGCTCTCCGCTTCGGGCAGGCGGAACTTACCTTCGCCGTGAGCAACCCAGATACCGAGCTTGCTGCCACTCAGACTGCCGAACATCACACTGTTGTTCTGAGGAATGGCAAGCGAAATGAACTCACTCTCGAACTTATGGCTGTCGTTATGCAGCATCTTGGCACCCTTGGCACCCGTGAGTCCCAGCTCAACCATCAGCTGACAACCGTTACAGATACCCAGTGACAGGGTGTCCTTGCGGGCATAGAACTTGTCGAGGGCTTCCTTTGCCTTCGGGTTGAAGAGGAAGGCACCAGCCCAGCCTTTGGCAGAGCCCAACACGTCGGAGTTGGAGAAGCCGCCACAGAAGACGATCATGTTGACTTCTTCCAACGTCTCGCGCCCGGTGATCAGGTCGGTCATCATGACATCCTTCACATCGAAGCCTGCCAGATAGAGCGAATAAGCCATCTCGCGCTCACCGTTGGTGCCCTTCTCGCGGATGATGGCAGCCTTCGGGCGTGTACAGCCTGTCGTTGCATTGCCACAACCTGCAGGACGAGCACTGAGCCCATACTGCGCAAGCTTGCCCGTAAAGTTGTTGCTGAACGCCATCTCTACCGGCTGTTGCTTGTAGTTCTGGAAGCGTTCGGCAGCCTTTCCGTTGAAACTCTGCTTGCGGTCGAGCAGGTAAGAGGTCTTATACCATACATCGCGCATCGTGTCGATGTCGAACGTATAGCTTTCATCACCGTTCTTGACGATGATTTCGCGCTTTTCAGGAGTAGGATAGCCTATCTTTGCAAAGCCCACGCCCACGTCTTCGAGGAAGGCTTTCAGGTCGTTCTTGTGCACATCAGACACCTGGATGACGACTCCGGGATTCTCTGCAAACAGCTTCTTCACCACGTCATCACCGACGATGTCGTGCAGGTTGACGTGCAGGCCACCCTTCGTATTGGCGAAACACATCTCCAGCAAGGTGGTAACCAGACCGCCGGCACTGATGTCATGACCTGCCATCACCCATCCGCGACGTATCAGTTCCTGAACGGCATTGAAGCAGTCTACGAAGTATTCGGGGTTCTTGACGGTAGGAACGTCGCTGCCTACCTTGCCTAAGCTCTGTGCGAAGGCACTTCCGCCGAGCCGTTGCTCGTCGAACGAGAAGTCGATGAAGTAGAGTGACGAGTTCTTGTCGTTGACGACAACAGGCGAGACGACCTTCTTTACATCCGACACTTCGCCTCCGGCGCTGACGATGACGGTTCCCGGAGAGATAATCTTCTCCCCATTAGGATACTGTTGCGTCAAGGACAGGGAGTCTTTACCCGTCGGCACGTTCACACCAATGGCACAACAGAAGTCGGAAAGGGCGCGGACAGCACTGTACAGACGCGCATCTTCGCCTTTCTGAGAGCGGCACGGCCACATCCAGTTGGCTGACAGCGATACGCTGTCGAGACCGTCGGCAAGCGGTGCCCATACAAGGTTGGTCAGTGCTTCGGCTACCGAGAGTACGGAACCAGCTTCGGGCGATGCCAGTCCTGCCTGCGGAGCATGTCCTATGGCGGTGGCGATGCCTGCCTTTCCACGATAGTCAAGGGCAACGACACCACAGTCACTCAACGGCAACTGTATCTCACCCTGACACTGCTGGCGGGCAATCTTGCCCGTCACGGAGCGGTCTACCTTGTTGGTCAGCCAGTCTTTGCAGGCAACAGCCTCCAACTGCAGCACACGCCGGATATAGGCAGCAAGCTGGTCAGACTTGTCGGAATACTCCACATCCGCATATTTGTGCGCTACCGTCTCGTCCTTCATGATGGTCTTCGGCGAGTGGCCGAACATCTGGGCGACATCAAGGTCGAATGGCTTCACCCCATCTTCCTGCTTGAACGAGAAGTGGGCATCGCCCGTCGTCTCGCCGACGACATAGAGCGGAGCACGCTCACGCTCGGCTATCCGGCGGACATGGTCTATATGTTTCTCGTCGATGAGCAAGCCCATGCGCTCCTGACTCTCGTTGGCAATGATTTCCTTTGCCGAGAGCGTCTTGTCGCCGATGGGCAGCTTCGACATGTCTATCTCACCACCGCACTCTTCGACCAGCTCCGACAGGCAGTTCAGGTGACCAGCACTGCCGTGGTCGTGGATGGAAACGACGGGGTTGGTGTCTTCTTCCACCAAGGCACGCACCAGGTTGTAGGCTCTCTTCTGCATCTCCGGGTTGGCACGCTGCACGGCATTCAGCTCGATGCCGTTGCTATAGCGACCGGTATCTACCGACGACACGCTGCCGCCGCCCAGTCCGATGCGATAGTTGTCGCCACCGACGACGACAATCTTGTTGCCTTTCTGCGGTTCTTTCTTCAGGCAGTCGCGTTTCTTGCCGTAGCCGACGCCGCCTGCCAGCATGATCACCTTGTCGTAGGCATACTTCGTACCCTCGTTCTCACCTTCATACGTGAGCACGGAACCGCAGATCAGCGGCTGACCGAACTTATTTCCGAAGTCGGAAGCACCATTAGAGGCTTTGATCAGTATCTGCTCTGGTGTCTGGTAGAGCCACTTGCGCACGGGAATGATGTCTTCCCAGTCGCGGACAACGCCTGCCTCAGCAGCCAACTCGTCGCCAGCCTCCGACAAGCGCGGGTAGGCAGTCATGTAGACAGCCGTTCCTGCTATCGGCCAAGAGCCGACACCGCCGCCCATACGGTCGCGGATTTCTCCGCCTGTACCTGTTGCGGCACCGTTGAAAGGCTCTACCGTGGTGGGGAAGTTATGGGTTTCTGCTTTCAGCGAGATGACACTCTCGATGTCCTGTACGCGGAACCAGTCGCTGGTGCTCTGGTCTGCCGGTGCAAACTGCTCTACGACAGGACCTTGTGCGAACGCCACATTATCCTTATAGGCAGAGAGTATCTTGCCCGGATGCTCTGCGGTGGTCTTCTTGATCATCGCAAAGAGCGAGGACTCCATTTCTTTTCCATCAATGATGAACGTACCACCGAAAATCTTGTGGCGGCAATGTTCTGAGTTGATCTGTGCGAAACCGAAGATTTCGGAGTCGGTCAGCGGACGACCGTTCTGCTGTTCGATATGATGCAGGTAGTCAATCTCTTCGGGTGAGAGTGCAAGCCCCTCTTCTTCATTGAACTTCTCCAAGTCGTCAACATGCTTGATGGGTGCCGGTTCGATGTTGACTTTGAAGATGTCCTGGTCCAGACCGTTGTACATACGCTGCAACATCGGGTCGTGGTCGGCATCAGCCGAGCTTACGGGGAAGTATTCCTCGATGCGCGAGATGCCCTGAATGCTCATGTTCTGGGTAATCTCTACGGCATTGGTACTCCACGGGGTAATCATCTCGCGGCGCGGACCGACGAAGTAGCCATCTAACTGCTTAGCGTCGACAAGGGTGGCATCGCCATACAGCCAACAAAGTTCTTTGATTTCATCCTGCGTCAACTGACGTGTTGCCTCAGTTGCAATAACATTCTCTTGGGGAGTCTTGAAGAAAAGAATCATAGTCTCGTTTTATATTATTTGGTTGCAAAGGTACGATTAAGTGAGGGAAATGCAAAAGGAAAACTTGTTTTTCTTTTCATTTCCGAACGGAAGTACCTTCACGGCTTGCCCGTAAAGGTACGACTAAGTGAGGGAAATGCAAAATGAAAGCAAGGGAAAAGACATTAGCCAATGAATTTCTTGAAGAAAATCTTGAAGGTAGTACCCTCGTCTTGTGCTGACGACACCTTGATTTTGCCACCGAACTTCTCGATGATAGCCTTCGAGAGCGACAGGCCGATGCCGTGTCCAGAAAAGCCACTGGTGTTCTTGGCACGGTAGAAAGGCTCGAAGATGTGCTGCAAGTCTTCTTCCGAGATGCCGATACCGAAGTCCTTGATGGTGACGCTGTTACGGTTGACAACGACAATTACCTTGCCGTTACCGGAATACTTCTGTGCATTGTTGATGATGTTGCTCATCGCTATCCGCAGCAAGTCCTCACGGATGAGCAGGGAGAAGTCGTCAACAACCTGCACTTCGACACGCTCCGACACATAATCGCTCATGAACTCCGACATCTGTATGCGCTCCAGCGACTCTACGTTGATTTCGGCAGACCTCATGTGCGACAGGTTCAGCAGGTTCTCCATGATGCGTATGATGCGGTCGGTCTCATTGGCAATACGCTCTATCGCCTTCTTATAGTCTTCCTGGGTGCGTGCTTTCAGCAAAGATATCTCGCATTCGCCCTGTATGGCAGTCAGCGGATTGTTGATTTCGTGCGAGGCGTTGTTGACGAAAAGCTTCTCTGCCTGATAGTCATCGCTGATACGCTCCACGATACGGATGGCATAGAGCCGGCTGATGAGATAGAGGATGATGGCTGCAATGACGACGAGCGCCAATATGCCCCACCCTATCGTCTCCGACACCTCTTCGCCGTAGGGGTTGCGGCTGAGCACGAGCACGCCGAAAGGACCTGCGTCATCATAATAGGTGATAATAGACCCCACCTCGTTACCATTGACAAAGTTCAAGTGCTTAGCTTGATAGAACTCTTTGATTTCATCATCGGACAAGTACTGGCGCAACTGACGGTTAGCCTTGACGGTATCGGTGAGGTTGACGAAAGCCTCATGGGAAGTAGGAATACTGTTCTGGCGGCGCTGCACCACATTCTGATACTTCACGGGGTCGAGTTCGTCTTTCTTGAACTTCTCCATGGCGATGATGTGCGCCTTCTCCATAAGATAGTCGTAATACAGCGACTCTATATATCGCGACGACATGAAATAGAACACGATGCCGGCAATAACCACCATGCCGATGGTGATGCCGGAATAAATCCATGGTATTCTCCTACTTGCCTTGAACATAAGTCAGCGGTCTTTTGTTGCAGTCTGTTTTTATCAATCGTTGCCGCCAACCATCATGTAGCCTTGCCCGACAATGGTCCTCAGCAGTTTCTTCTCAAACGGTGCATCTATCTTTGTGCGGAGGTAACGCACGTAGACATCCACGATATTCGTATTGGTGTCGAAGTCCTTGTCCCACACGTTCTTCAACAGCTGACGGCGCGAGAGCACCTCACCCTGATGGCGGATAAAGTATTCCAGCAGGCGATACTCCTTCACACTCAGGTACTCTTCCACGTTGGCACGGATGGCCTTATGGGTTACCGGGTCTAACGTCAGGTCACAACAAGACAAGACCTGCTCATTCTTCAGCTCACCCTTGCGACGGATATGGGCATTGATACGCGCCAGGAGTTCCATGAACTTAAAGGGCTTCACCTGGTAGTCGTCGGCACCGGCATGCAAGCCAGCCACGATGTCGTCGGTGGTACACAAGGCGGTGAGCATGATGACGGGAGTCTGATAGCCGAAACGCTGGCGGAACCGTTCGCACACCTCCAGTCCCGACAATCCCGGCATACGGATGTCCAGCAGCAACAGGTCGTAAGCTTCACCCTTCTCCAGCTCCTCCCATGCTGCATTTCCGTCGGCTACGATCGTGACATCGTAGCCGAAATCCTGCAAGCCGCGCCCGACGAAGTTCGATATGTTGACCTCGTCTTCAGCAATCAGTATTCTCTTCGCTTCATTTTCCATAATTACCTTTCATTTAGATTCAGCGACAAAGTTACGGAAAAACGAGAGCAGAACAAAATAAACTCGTTTATTTTTTTATGCCGAGTGCATTGTAAGTTATTCAAAGTTACGGAAAGTCGAGAGAAATACCAAATATATTTGAACATTTCCGAGACGGAGTAACTTCGGCAAAGCCAAAAGTACAAAAAAACAGAGGATAACTTCCCAGCCTTCCTCTGTCTTAAACGGGATATGTTAAAACATATCTGTTCAACAAATCTACTACAATCTACAAAAACTCTTTCTTAATAAATGTATTACCTTTTTCTTATGTGTTTGCAAAGGTAAGGCAAAAGAACCACAAATGGAAGGATTTTCAATTAGAAAGTTCTAATTACCTGTTTTTTTTGCTTCAGTAGTTAAAAATAGCTAAACCGAAACAACTTTTTCTGCTTCTTCCCGTCTATATCATAGACTTGTATCACCTGCTGATATAACGTAAAGAGAATACATATTATTTTCTAACTCGATAAAAAGAAAGGAATAGAAATGAAAAAGAATGTTTTGTGGATTGCAGTGGCAGCAACATGTATCATGGCCACCAGTTGTGCAAGCAAGAAAGACTTAGAGAATTGCAAACTCGAAAATAAGCAGCTCACCGGCAACTACCAGACTGCCAAAGAGCAGTTGGCAGCATCGCAAGCCCGCGTGACCAGCCTGGAAGAGCAGTTGGCACAACAGAAGAAAGACTATGCCAAGTTGCAACGGTCGTTAGACAAGAGTCTGACCAACGCCAGCCAGAACAACGTCAGCATCGACAAGCTCGTCGACCAGATCAACGAGTCGAACCAGTACATCCGCCACCTGGTAGAAGTGAAGAGCAAGAGCGACTCGCTGAACATGGTACTCACCAACAACCTCACACGTTCGCTCTCCAAGGAAGAGCTCAAGGAAGTTGACGTACAGGTGCTGAAAGGTGTCGTCTACATCTCCCTGGCAGACAACATGCTCTACAAGAGCGGCTCTTACGAAATCAACGAACGCGCAGCAGAGACGCTCTCGAAGATTGCCAAGATCATCAAGGACTACAAAGACTACGATGTGCTCATCGAAGGAAACACCGACAACGTGCCCATCTCTCGTGAGAACATCCGCAACAACTGGGACCTCTCCTGTCTGCGTGCCTCCAGTGTCGTACAGGAGTTGCAGAACAAGTACGGTGTTGACCCCAAGCGCCTGACAGCCGGCGGCCGTGGCGAGTTTAACCCGATTGCCACCAACGGAACGGAGATCGGCAAGCAACGCAACCGCCGCACCCAGATTATCATCACGCCGAAGCTCGACCAGTTCATGGAACTCATCGAGCAGGCTCCCGAAGAGAAGTAAAAGACTTCCACTACACATTTCCCCCTCCTCTGCCTCTCCACTAATTGTTGTGGAGGCAAGGAGGGGTTACTTTATAATATGCCCATCATCTCTTTATGGCTTTTCCGTCAAAGCTACAGCCGTAGCGTCAAAATCATCTGTAATAGCCTGTAAAAGGGAATTGCGGTTTTCTACAATTATAGCAACATAAATCATTTGTCCTTCTACTTTGGCATGAGTCGTACGGATAGTGAAACGATTAGGGTTGGCAGCTGTTTCAAACCAACGAATAAAAAGTCTGTTTCGTCCAGCTTCACGATGGTCTGAAGAATCGCAATAATAAAGCAGCACATTCTCATATTCCGTAAAGAACTCGTCAAGAATAATAAAGGTAATAGCGCTGATGTTCGGATCATACGAAGACCGTATATTATCTATTTTGGAAATAGCAAACTGATATGTATCACACCCTCCAATAGGATTCTCTGCCAAAAAACGGATGCGATAGAGAATTCCATTTTCTGTTCGAAACTCATAACCGCCATTGGCCTCCTTTACTTCGTAAGGAGATTTAGCATTAATACGTTCAAGCGAAAGCTTTATCATAAAAATACCACATTTACATCCTTACCCTTGAATTCAGCTTCCAATTCTTTCTTCCATTCTTGCTTATGTTGGATAGCTGTTTTTATGAAATCAAGAGCCTCATCTTTTGTTTTTTTTCTCTTCATAAACCCTTTTCTTTGATCAACCATTACCGTTATAGCATTCTTCCATTTCAAGTTCTTTAACTCGTCGTTCCTGCCATTCGCGCTTACGCTGTTTTGCAGCACGGAACATTTGGACAAATTTCTCATGACGTTCCCACTGTTCAGCAGTGAAAGTCTTAACCGTTGCTTCCATATCTATTTATCTCTTTTAACGATACCATATCGCAGGCAAAGATACACACTTTCATTTAATACAACAAACAATTCCATAAAATAATTGTAATCCGCCCTATTGCAGAATACCGCGCGCTATGCCAAGCGGAAACAATAACAACATGCGCCCGCAACCATCACGGCTGCGGGCGCACTCTCTGTTCATATAGAATCTAAAATGTTAGTTAGTCAACATTCTTACCATGCTTGCGAATACGAATAGGTGTATTCCTCTTCATCATCCCAAAGGTTACCCCAGGTGAAGCGAGCTGCGTCATCAGGATCAACCACTATCGTCCCGCTTCCACCGTTTTGATCCTTACCTTCATAGTCTGCAGTTTTTGATGCAGCACATAACTCGAAAGGGGAGTCTTGAACAATCTCTATCGAAGGGATTATATACTTTAACTTTTCCACTTTATTTTACTACTTTTTGTCCATTAATAATATACACACCTGCAGGAAGTTTTACTGAATCATCAGCAGCATTGCTAATTTTCTTTCCATCGATGGTATAAATACCTTTTATAGTAACATTACCCAAACTATCATAAATAGAACCATCAGTAACGCCTTCAATTACAGTAACGACATTCTGCTGTTCTTCGGGAACATCTTCATAAGGCTCCTCAATAACATTCTTACCTATTCGGGCAAGACTTTCATCAGAGGTTGGATTCTTCAAATATGCACGATAACGACCGATAGGCAATCCCTCACTACGTACGTCTGTTGTTCCAGGATAATACTTACCCACTCGCTTCAAAGCACCAGAATCACTCATGAAGTATGAGAACATCGGCATATAACAAGTATTGTAATCTGTAGAGCCAACAAAATGGAAACCATCAGATGCAATAATCTTCTCCTTATGCGAATCATTACTAATCTCAGATGCAGCAGGCTTTCCTTCCTCGAAGGTTACACCTTCAAAGACAATGTCTGACTTTGTTGTTGGTACAACACCCTCATCCTCATCAAAATCAGGATAGATAAAGTATGGACGACCTGCTTCCATCATGTGATAGTTATGCTGAACGAAATGAATGTTCGTATTATTGCTTGTCAACTTTTCGTAAGTTACTATTTTAGCTTTTTCACCAAAGACCTTCTTAAAGTTATACTCGCTAACAGCAAAGGGCAAACATAGTGATGTCCAAGTCTTATTCTTAAATACACGTCCTCTATAAGTTACATTACAAGGAACATTATAGTTTGTAAAAGAACCACTGAGGTACTGGTCTGCCACAACAGCATCATCATCACTGATAGTTACAGAAGTAGCAGCCGGCCCATTATTGTGTTCAGCCGTTCCATCAAAGCCATCAGGAACGAAGGCGAAGCCGCTGAACTGGGGTTTACTGTTGTTCTGGAATACCCAATAGCTCTTACCTGCTTTCACACGGACGGCATAGCGCACGTATGCCTTACTAATCAAGGCATATCCATTACTCTCGTCATCCTTGAAAATAGACTGCCTCTCGCCAACACCAGTCCAAGCATCGATAATGTCACTCTTAAGAGCAGACTTGTTTGAATCGCTGCCTTTATAATCAGCATCAAAGCCAGTCAAGGAAGAATTAACCGTCTTACTCCATTGGAACACGGTGCCTTCGTTGCTTTCACTGGTTAAATTTGTATTCGCCTTCACGTTATCATCGTCCTTTCCACAACGAAGAATACCTTCGGTATACGTAGCTTGTGAACCCAAGAAGGTCTTCACACCTGCACTCATGTTTGGATCACTATCATAAGAGATATCTGTTGAAACAGGAGCACCCGTCTCATCAACGACATAAAGTGGTTGCCACATTAGTCGTTCATAGTTCTTTGAAGTATTCAGCAGGCTGTGCGGATCACCCGTGTAGGAGCAAACACCATTCTGTACGAGGTAGACAAACAGGTAACCGCTGGTGCGCGGCTCGAAACGCCAATAAGCACCGTGGGCAGGCAGCGTGAAAGTATTCATGTAATAGCCTTCGCGACCTTTGGACATATTGTCTGCACCCGTCAGATAGTTTCTATAGTCCATGTAACCGTCCTCGTCTGAAGGATTCTCCTTACATACATTGCTGTATGAAAAGCCATCAATAAACTTATTGAACTGATGGTCGTCTTCCGTGAAACCTCCAACTCCATACTCACCCTTGTTCTCCCATGCGTCACCATTTGCAATGGCATTCTCTGTACCGTCCAGTTTAATTTGGGTATATCTATTTGCCCATCCACCGTAAGTCATACGAATTGGAGTAGGGATATTATAAGTAGTTACCACCTGACCAGACTGACCACCATAATTCTCTGCATCTAAGTCATAAATCGATTCATCCTTTCCGTCTCCCAAACGATAGGTAGGAATGTCGGCAATAATCAGATTATAATACGGATACTTAAATACATTTTCTTTAGTCTGTGACTGCACCTTACCGCGAATGATGACACCATCGTAAGAAAGACTCTTCGGAGACACCTTACCAGTTGTCGCATTCACCTCTGCAACTGAAGCATCAGCAGAAGAATAGGTGACTACCGATGGTAAAGATTGTTCTGCCAATACAGGAACGGTTGTCAAACCACTCAAGAATGCAGAACCTGTTGTCACAGGTGCAGTATCGCTAATATTGTTGATAAATGCAGGCTCGAACGATACGCCATGCATGTTAATCTGACCTCCTGTCTTACAATAGAGATGGTAACTGTGATCTTCTAACAGAGGCATAGTGAAGGTATGGTCGCCCTTTACCAATGAAGTTGGTGAGAATTCTTGCTTTATACTGGGGTCGTCATAATCAACCAACACGTAAGTCTGACCTGCTTCCCAACGGGCATCAACCGTCAAGAATCCATTGGTTATAGCATACAATTCATAGAACGCACCACCTGTAGCAATGCCGTCCTCATTCAGGACAACGGGGGTACTGTCAGTGATAAACTTGTTACCTTTACCTTCGTTACCAGCTATACCATCTCTTATATCGTTGGCATTGTCATAAGAGCCTACTTCCTCTGTTCCGTCAGATTGTACAGTCCATGTAGAACCGTCAAACGTACCAAAACGAAGATTCAATCCAGGAATTCCGGAAATCGTATAACCTGCATAAATAGTTCCCTCTCCAATAAAGTGCATTTTACCCATGACCTTGTCCTTGGCATAGTCATAGTCTGTAGTTCCTGTATTACCTGAATTACGCTGGGCGCCCTCCTCTTTACTACTGATAATTTCATAAAGAACAGAACCGTCCATAATGTGAATCGTGTAGTCACCAGTCAACTCATGTACCGTATAACCTCCAACATAGTCATCATTAGCATCTTTTTTGTTAGTTGCCACAACATGAATGGTAACATCGCCTGTATGTGCTGAACCTATTGCCACCTCATGCTGGAAAGAATTATCTGTACTATTTGCTACTGTTGTTCCCGTATTGCTTGGATCGCTTCCAACAGTAAACGTAAAATCAAAGTCTTTTGATACTTCTGTTCCAAAATTATCAACTACCCATACCTCTGGCTCTGCAAAACCTTGCTGACCGAGGGAAGCTACCAATTCTTGCGGGTCTATTTTTAATTCAGGAATATGGCTGTCAGTAACGGTATAAGTTACAATCTGCTCTTCTCCGATGTCCCACCTTACATGGTTCCACGGCCAAATGGTGTATTTGATTTGCAAGTCTTTACCTGTTTCATTCTTATACTGCTCAGAAGTCTTCGTAAACGTCATTGTCCACAACTTATCTGTACCAAAGCCTTTAACTGACCAATACTTATATGATTTAATTCTCGCCAGTTGGTCGTCAGTATATACAGGAGAGCCGTCTTTTTTAACATCAAAGTCATAATGGTCTGGGGCCACCTTTACTCCATTCTCATCTAATGCTACCATACGGTCATAATGCGGCCAGTTTGTAATGACGATGCCTGCATCTGCAGGGAATTCAAACGAATATTGGAAAGTGTCGCCACCATTATTTCCATCGAAAGTCAAAATGCCTGCTTCTCCATCATTAGAGTCATCTATATATCCAGAAACTTCGAAACGGTTGTTAAAAGAAATGGAATTATTCTGGGTTATTGAAATAGATGAAGGATCTGGATCGAAGACTAACTTCGGCGACCGCTTCATTACGTCAATATAAAAATAGACAGGTTCGGTCAGGCATTTATATTCGGTATTTCTTTCTTCATATCCTTCTTTTGTATTTTCGAAAGGAGTCTTTTTAGTAAATTCATACCATGCTTCAATTCCATTGCCATCACCAGCATAGTGGTCGGCAACGACAACCATACCGACTTTCAACAGACCGGGAAGGCCCGTCTGGAACTTTGCAGGAGTATTACGGAACTGAGTAGTAGCAGGACGCGATGAAATACTACTTCCCGTAGGCTCGCCTGCTGATTGTATCGTACCGTTGTCAATTGTTTCCGGTGCTTGGCAACGATCTTCGTATGTATTATCCTCAACCACGAAATACTTCACAGCTAACTGTCCGTGCTTAGAAAGATCACTTCCATCACTTCCTGTAACAACTGGAATAGGGAAGGGATGCATGTAATTATCCGAATAGTAATTATGCCCATACTTGACATAATGTAACGTTTCGCCTGCAGCCATCGGCTCATTAGTCAAAGGATTAATCATTGACAATGTTGCCGTCATCTTAGTTGACGTAAAGTTAATATTTACGGGAACATCCAAAGTTTGCGCCGAATAGGTAGAAGCATACTCTGGTTTCGGAGTAAAGGTAACGGTCAAATTGGCAATACCTGTTGCTGAGCTATACGGTTTTACTGCATCCTCCTCATTTTCCAAGTTATTTCCCGAAGCATCTGTTCCAGATAATTTCACTGTCAAATAAGTGGAATATCCATCGTTTATACCAGTTCCGTTAGTAACAATCTGTATTTTCTCATCACTCCCATCACCAACTTTCGGTGCATAGGTAATATTATAAAACTCAGACAAGTCTTGTGTACGTCCATTCTGGGTTAAGGTAATTGAGGGAGTAGGTAATGCGACCTTCTGCCCTACATTTGTATATGACCACCTTTGGTCCCACGATTGTTGTTGCGTAGTTTGACTTACCTTCAGGTTAATGGTTGAAGGAGAAGCTGACACCGTGGGGGTTACTGGACTTATCCTAATCTTATAAGTTTTATATACATCAGCATATTGAGAAGCAAAAGCAGCTTTCGCCTTGGCGACAACACGAATGGTTACTTCGCCTGTGCTGGACCCTATCTTCACATCGCCATAATAGCGCGTAATCGTAGTACCTGTTGTGGCATCTGTCGTAATCTGATTACCGTTTACATCGGTACCAAAAGAAGTATCACTTTCATGACCATCAACATAATAAGTAATCTGATACTTAGAAAGCTGCGATTCATGAAGATCACCTTCTCCAATAGTGTAAAGAGCTACGGTCGGTTTCTCAAATCCCAACCAGTTTGGATAGTAGGTAGCTGTCAGATAGTCATCATCGGGCATCAGCCTACTGCCATTGTTGGATTTGTCCGTAAGTTCCAATGTAGGCGTAATTTGTGCCCACACACTTCCTCCTGCAAACACCATTAGCATGGTAAGCAGGAATCTGGTCTTAAAACTTTTAAGATTTTCCATTCGAATCATCTGTTTGAGTTATACTTATATTTATATTCTATCTTTCACTTCCGCTTTGGCGGGTAGCATTCGGCTTCTGCCCGTGCCTTCCTCTCATGGTATATTACATAACACACTCTCCAACAAACTGTATGGAATAGTGTATGTCCGTATCGATGAAGGCTTTATATATTGTATATGTAGTATGGGATTACCCCCAATTATCGTACTAACTAACAATTTTCTTTTTAGCAATTATCAAGCCTGCTTGTCTTTGTGGTCGTGCACATCGATGTCGTGTCCGTGCACATACGGTTGAAATTCGGGTGCAAAATTAATAGGTTTCAGAGTATCCAACACTTTAATTTTTGGCAAAACGCATGGAATTTCTGGCAAGCAGGCTTACTTTTCAGAATACTGTTGTATCGATTTATACCTAAAATGTTGCCAAAACATTTCCAATTACAACATTCGGAAAGGTTTTTATAGTAATCCGAAAGCAAAGACGACGGACACAAATTACTCGAATGACTCGAATTTTTGAACAACGGTAATCGCTAAGCGCTTGCCAGAGCAAGAAAAAACGGAAATGCGGAAGGGGCATCCCAAACGGGATGATAAAACTCCTTTAAATCCTTAGACGCTTAATCGCAGATTGCATGGATGACAAAATGGTAAACTCGCATTCTCGTCACAAGTGACTAAATCTCAAAGATTTCGCATACGCACTAAACTTAGATACCGAGAAAATTAAAATTGGTCGCATATTTGATATATCATTTATTAATCATTATAAGATTTTATAGTGTATCGTAACTTACTGACAGTCAGATTGTTAAAACCGTTATCTACGGCGTAACATCGGATAGCTGTCACATAACATCGGGTAAACTGTGGCATAACATCGGGAACAGCACGAATAACATCGGATAAAAAGGGATGATTGTGGCGTAACATCGGATAGCTGTGACATAACATCGGATATAATAGTTAACCCTTAATCGTGAACTCACACGACGAGTAAGCGTTATTGACACGACGAGTATACGTTACCGACGCGATGAGTATACGTTAGTG
>DEJO01000029.1:33572-98853 GCA_002353555.1 Prevotella sp. UBA2746
GCGTTACTCACCCGTGCGCCGGTCGTCATCAATCGGAGCAAGCTCTAATCATGGTAGGTGTTAAGGTAGGTCTTAGGTAGGTGTAAGAAAAACACCTACCTCCCCTCCTGCCCTTTATATATCGGGGTTCCAAGAGGTTTGAGGTAGGTGTTAGGTGTTTTATGTTTTTTATTCTGCTGTTAGGACAAGACGGACGCCAACAGAGGATTCAAAATCGTAATCTGGCTGTTCATTAGGCATATAATAACGATATAACACCGTACACTCAGATGCATCCAAATACATTGCCCCTCCTCTAACGACATAATATGGATCACCTGCATTTGGATTCACTGGGTCGGTTCCGTAAGGAAGGCTGTTGGCATTAAAATGATGCAAATCTGCATAATCAGACGTCCATTCCCAAATTAGACCACTCATATCGTAGATACCCAATGCATTCGGTTCTCTCGTTGCCACATATGGGTAAACATGCTCGTCGGTTGAAGCCTGTTCCCAATTATCATGATACCATGCAACTCTCTGTATATCGATAGAACCAGAATAGAGCGCAGGGGTGTGAAATTTTCCGCCCTTGGCAGCATATTCCCATTCTGCTTCGGTAGGCAAACGGAAATTCTTGCCCGTCAGTTCATTCAGTTTGCTAATGAATGCAACGGTCTGCGGAAATGTAAGTTCAACTGGATAACGGTCACGTTTCTGCCAAGATAGCCAGTAACTTGGAAAACTTTCGCCTGTGACAGCCTTGTATAACTCCTGTGTCACAACAGTCTCTGCCATCCAAAAGTCTTTGGTCAAAGTCACTTTCTTGCTGGCATCCTCTTCCATGGTCTGCATATAAAACGAACCTTTGTCCACTTTTCTCATGACGAACTTTACACCGTTCACTTCAATAGTCTTAATTTCTGGATTGGGCGCAATATCCTGGAACTCAACATTGGTTACTTGGTCGATTGGAATGGTTTTCTGGACGCCTGTTGACAAATTAACGACCATATACTTTTGTGTTTCTTGCGCCTGCGTGCCGGCTATCATCGCCAATGCGGCTACTATTGTGAATGCTATACGTTTCATTATTTTTGAATTTTAAGGGTTGATTTATCTGCTTTAATCACGTAGATGCCCTTATGCTGGGCAGAGAGGTTGACGGAGAGCGTTCCGTCTGTCGCGGTCTTATACTTGGCGACGGTTCGTCCGGCAGCATCGTAAAGGGCTACCGCTGTGTTCGGTGCAAAACCCGACAGCTGTGCTCCTTCAGCCGTTACGCGGATGAGCTGCTCGGTGCCGTCGGCAAGGCGCACCTGTCCGATGGCGTTGACCACATCGTCGGCAAAGGTGATTTGCTTGATGTCGGCAATCGGAAATTCGGCGGTTGCTTTCGCCGTCGTCATGACAAGATTGTCGGCGGTATAGGTGATGACGGGTTTGTCGGCGAAGAGGAATCCCTGCTTCGAGCCGTTCTGCCGTTCTACCCACAAGCCGTCGTCAGCCCAAGCACTCGCCGTTGCGAGCACAAGGACAATGAAGAGAGAGAAAAATTTCTTCATAGGTAGGATGGTTAAGTTTGTAAATATTTGTGGATTAACTCTGTTCGTAGGGATACGAACCCGTTGGGGCGCACTACGGAGCACGCCCTGAACCAACGAAAGACATTGGCGAATATTAGAAATTATGAGAGAGAGAGAGAGAGAGAGAGAGAGAGTAATCAAAAAGTTGAAACCACCAAAGAAATCGGCAGTTTTAACATATTGGGAAATGCTCTTCTTCTGTGTCGGCATCATAGTGATGAATGTGTTATTCGATTGCAAAGATAACTCTTTAGGATGAAAAAACAAAAATATCTGTTGCTTTTTTGCTTGATTAGGTGTACCTTTGCCAACGATTTTCAAAAAGGCAACACAATGAAACGGATGAAGGTAGTCCTGACGCTGGTGTTCTTGCTGACGGCACAGGTTCTTTTTGCACAGACGACAGTCATCAAAGCAGTATTGATAGATTCGCTCACACAGGAGACGGAGCCATACGCTACAGTTCGTGTGTATAAAGGCAACGACATGAAGAACGCCGTTGCGATGTCGGTGAGCGACAGCAACGGCAAAATCAACCAGAAGGTGACGGGCAAGGGTACTTACACGATGCAAATCAGTTCGATGGGCCGCAAGGACATCCGTCGCACGCTGAAGCTGGGCGGCAAGGAGACGATAGACTTGGGTACGCTCTACATGGTGGACGACGCGAAACAGCTGCAAGGCGTGGAGGTGGTTGCCCAGAAACCGCTGGTGACGATGGACACAGACAAGATGTCGTACAACGTGGAAGACGACGTGGACTCGAAGTCGGCAACGGTGCTGGACATGTTGCGCAAGGTGCCGATGGTGACGGTAGACGGTCAGGACAACATCACGGTGAACGGCAGCAGCTCGTTCAAGGTGTATGTGAACGGCAAGCCCAACGTGATGTTCAACAACAATGCGTCGCAGATATTCCGTGCCATGCCTGCCTCGATGGTGAAGAACATAGAGGTGATTACCAATCCCGGTGCCAGATACGATGCAGAAGGAGCAGCCGGTGTGCTGAACATCGTGATGGCAGGCATGGGAGCCAACGGCCAGCAGGCATCCATCGACGGCATCAGCGGCAACGTGCGCCTCACTGCCGGCAACAAGCAGCAGGGTGCAGGTGCCTTCCTGAACGGACAGCACGGCAGGTTCTCGTTTTCTGCCAATGCGATGATACACAACGGGAGGACTAACGGCACGCAGATAGACACCGAGCGCCAGCAGTTCAACGATGCCGGCACCTCAGCCACGAACTACCAGCTGGAGAGTAAAACCCGCATGCCGTTCTCTATGGCCAACGTCAACCTGGGCTATGAGCTGGACAGCATGTCTACGGTGAATGCGACGTTCAGCTTCCACCGCTTCAACCAGAAGAACAGCGGCGACCCGCTGACAACGATGAGGGGCGGCATCTACGGCACCGGCTTCAGCTTTGGCGAACACATGAGCACGTCGGCAAAGAACACGTCCATCAACGTCAGTGCCGACTACCAGCGGTTCCTGAACAAGGCACGCACCAGTTCCGTCTCCCTGATCTACCAGTTTGCGCTGAGTCCCAACACCAACGACAACTGGAACTCCTACGACCCCGCCGACGTTCCTGACTATATCAACCTGCAAGACCGCCACTCGCTCTCCGACGAGAAGACACGCGAACACGTCGTACAGGCCGACTACACCACCCCGCTGGGCAAGAACCACACGCTGAGCGCCGGTGCCAAGTACACCGCACGCAACAACAACAGCGACTCGCGCTACTACCGCAAGAACGGCACCGACTATGAATACAACCCACTGCTGAGCATGAAGTACGACAACAAGAACAACATCCTTGCCGGATATGCCGAGTATGAGGGGAAATACGGTAAGTTTGGTGCCAAGGCAGGACTGCGCTATGAATACACCTGGCAGCAGGTGGAATACGAACTGGGCAACGGCGAGAACTTCTCGAAGCGCTATGGCAACCTGGTGCCGTCGGCAAGCCTGTCATACAAGCCACTGCCCTTTGCCAACATCGGGCTGACCTACAACATGCGTATCTCACGTCCCGGCATCGGCTACCTGAATCCATACGTCGACCGCTCGTCGGCGACAGCCATCAAATACGGCAATCCCGACCTCGACGTAGAAAAGACACATAACATCGGACTGGTGTTCAACTTCTTTACCCCCTTCCTCATGGGTAACCTGAACATCAAGCAGACGCTCACCAACAACGGCATAGAGCAGTATTCGTTCTTCGAAGACGGACTGCTCAACACGACATACGGCAACATCGTGAAGCGAAGCATGACCAGCATCAGCCTGTATGCTGCCGGAATGGTGAGCAAGAAGACCCGTCTGTTCTTCAATGGAGGAGTGGGCTACAACGACTTGCGCAGCAGTCAGCTCGACGCAAGGAACCACGGATGGCAAGCCAACGCGATGGTGGGCATACAACAGACGCTGCCCTGGGACCTGAAACTCGGCACATTCTTCATCACCAACAGCAAGAAATACACCCTGCAAGGGTGGAGTTCAGGCTTCAACATGCTCATGGGAAGCCTCACGAAGTCGTTCCTGCAAGACAAGCTCAGCGTTGCCGTACAGGGTGTGACCGGTCTGCGCAAGGGCGGCTGCTTCCACTTCGACAGTTACAGCCAAGGCAAGGACTTCACCAACATGCAGAAGATGCACGTTCCCGTCGCCAGCTTCACGCTCAGCATCACATATAAGTTTGGCAACCAAAAGGTGAAGGTGAAGAACAACGCCAACCGTGTGGAGAGTGATGTCATGGAGAAAGAGAACGACATGAAGCAGATGATGGAAAACCCTGCCCCGACAGCTCCCTGAAGGGAGGGGAGGAAGACTATTCCAGCCCTCAAACTTCGCCGCACAGCGGCATAACTTCAGATAAAGATAAAAACGTAACATAAAGATATGGCCAATTTAAGATTCCAAGTTGTAGAAGAGGCTTTCAAGAAGAAGCCACTTGAGGTAGCAGAACCCACCGAACGCCCGTCGGAGTTCTTTGCCAAGAACGTGTTCACACGGGCAAAGATGTACAAGTACCTGCAACGCGACGTGTACGAGAAACTTATCGATGTCATCGACAACGGTGCCCCACTCGACCGCTCCATCGCCGATGCCGTTGCCAAGGGCATGAAGCAATGGGCTGACGAGAACGGCGTCACCCACTACACCCACTGGTTCCAGCCCCTCACGGAGGGCACCGCCGAGAAGCATGATGCTTTCATCGAGCACGACGGCAAGGGTGGCATGATCGAGGAGTTCAGCGGCAAGCTGCTGGTACAACAGGAACCTGACGCCTCGTCGTTCCCCAACGGCGGCATACGTGCCACCTTCGAGGCACGCGGCTACTCGGCATGGGACCCCACATCGCCGGTATTCATCATCGACGACACACTCTGTATTCCGACTATCTTCATTTCGTATACGGGAGAAGCCCTCGACTACAAGGCACCGCTGAAGCGTGCCATCCATGCTGTCGACGAGGCGGCAACGGCAGTAGCACGATACTTCGACCCCAACGTGAAGAAGGTCATCACCAACCTGGGCTGGGAACAGGAGTACTTCCTCGTCGACGAGAGCCTGTACTCGGCACGCCCCGACCTGATGTTGACGGGCCGTACACTGATGGGGCACGACTCTGCCAAGAACCAGCAGATGGACGACCACTACTTCGGCATCATCCCCGACCGCGTTCAGGCGTTCATGAAAGACCTGGAGGTGCAGGCACTGGAGCTGGGCATCCCCTGCAAGACACGCCACAACGAGGTGGCGCCCAACCAGTTTGAGCTGGCTCCCATCTACGAAGAGATGAACCTCGCCATCGACCACAACATGCTGTTCATGTCGCTGCTGAAGAAGGTGGCACGCAAACACGGGTTCCGTGCCCTGCTCCATGAGAAGCCTTTCGACGGCGTCAACGGCTCCGGCAAGCACAACAACTGGAGCCTTGCCACCGACACGGGCGTGCTGCTCCATGCCCCCGGCAAGACACCGGAACAGAACCTTCGCTTCGTCACCTTCATCGTAGAGACCCTGATGGGCGTCTACCGCCACAACGGGCTCCTGAAGGCGAGCATCATGAGTGCCTCCAACGCCCACCGTCTGGGTGCAAACGAGGCTCCTCCCGCCATCATCTCCTCGTTCCTCGGCAAGCAGGTCAGCGAACTGCTGGAGCACATCGAGAAGGCCGACAAGGACGACCTCTTCACCGTTGCCGGCAAACAGAAGATGGAGCTGGACATCCCGGAGATACCCGAACTGCTCATCGACAACACCGACCGCAACCGCACCAGCCCCTTTGCCTTCACAGGCAACAGGTTTGAGTTCCGTGCCGTAGGCTCTGAAGCCAACTGTGCCAGCGCGATGATAGCCCTGAACAGTGCCGTGGCAGAGGCTCTTGTCGATTTCAAGAAACGCGTGGATGCCCTCATTGCCAAGGGCGAAGACCAGACGAGAGCCATCATTGAAGTCATCCGCGAAGACATCAAGACCTGTAAACCCATACACTTCGACGGCAACGGTTACAGCGACGAGTGGGTGGAAGAGGCTACACGACGCGGACTGGATGTCGAGAAGTCGTGCCCCCTGGTCTTCGACCGCTACTTAGACGACGACACCATCCGCATGTTTGAGAGCCTGAACGTCATGAACCGCAAGGAGCTGGAGGCACGCAACGAGGTGAAATGGGAAACGTACACAAAGAAGATACAGATAGAGGCACGTGTACTTGGCGACCTCTCGATGAACCATATCATCCCTGTTGCCACACACTATCAGAGCCGGCTGGCACGCAACGTCAGCTCCATGCGCGACATCTTCCCCGCGGAAGAGGCTGACAAGTACTGCTCACGCAACGTCAAGATTATCCGTGAGATAGCTGAACGCACACAGAACATCGAACGCAAGGTGGAGGAACTAGTGGAAGCCCGCAAGGTCGCCAACCGCATCGAGAGCGAACGCGAGAAGGCTATCGCCTACCACGACACGGTGGCTCCGAAGATGGATGAAATCCGCTACCACATAGACCGCCTGGAGCTGACCGTCGCCGACGAGCTCTGGACGCTGCCGAAGTACCGCGAACTGCTGTTCATCAGGTAGACGCTATAGAAACTATAGAAGCTATAAATAATAACAAAAGCAATCGAGATGACGAGTAATTTAGCGTTTCAGAAGACATTCCCAAGCCTGATGGCGGGCAAGAAGTTACTCTACGTACACGGCTTCGGCTCTGCCGGAAGCACACATACGGCACAGGCGCTGCGCACGCTGATGCCGCAGGCTACCGTGCTCAGCCCCGACCTGCCCATCCATCCGGCAGAGGCGCTGGAGCTGCTGCACACGACGGTAGCAGCTGAACGGCCCGACCTGATCATCGGAACGTCGATGGGGGGGATGTATACGGAGCAGCTGAACGGCTTCGACCGCATCTGCGTGAACCCAGCCCTACAGATGGGCGACACCATGCACGAACACGGACTGACGGGTAAGCAGACGTTCCAAAACCCGCGGCAGGACGGGGTACAGGAGTTTATCGTGACCAAAGCGATGGTGAAGGAATACAAGGAGGCTACGGAGCTGTGCTTCCAAGGTATCGACAACGAGGAGCGCCGCCGCGTCTTCGGACTCTTCGGCGACAACGACCAGGTGGTACATACCTACGACCTCTTCCTCGACCACTACCCTAACGCCATCCACTTCCACGGCGAACACCGGCTGAACGACAAGGTGCTGCTCCACTATATCATTCCTGTCATACGATGGATTGACGACCGACAGGAAGGAAGGGAGCGCAGACGAGTGGTCATCGACTACGACGTGATGCACGACAGCTACATGAATCCCGTGTCAAGCATGCGCAAGGCGTACGAGTTGCTGATAGAAAACTACGACGTCTACATCCTTGCCGCTGCTCCGACAGCTCGTCCCGACAGGATGAAGGAGGTGCAGGCATGGGCAGAAGAACACATCAACGTGCCGGCATGGAACCATATCGTCTATACCAACCAGCCTGGACTGGTCAACGCCGACTACCTGATCACCTCTCCCGACAAGGTGGAAGCCATCGAAGAACAATTCCTCGGCACCGTACTTCCTATAGGCAAGGACGAGCTGAAGACGTTCGAAGAGGTCATCACCTTCTTCGACAGGCTCGGAGGACAGTGAACAATTGACAATTGACAATTGATAATTGAAAATTGATAATTGGAAATCTATCATCGCGACTTTCTACTGGACATCTCTGCCGTTGCCAACTGCTTTGAAGGCTTCGGCCACCACCCACTGCTCTACATCGTCAACATGATGAAGCCGCGGGTGAACACCTATCACACGCTGCTCGGTAACTTTGCCGGCAGCGCCCTGGACGACATCATCAACCACACAGACTATCACATTGCTGACACCTTCCGCAACAACTTCCGCGAGAAGGCATTGGAATATGTCACCTGTGAGGACTTCGACGCCAACCGCTTCAAGCAGGATGCGCAACGGCAAGCTGCTCACATCCAGGCCGTAGTGAAGAACGTGTGGGGGCAGGCAACGAGAGTCCTTCCTCTGCTGGAGCCATCGTTTGTCTGTCCGCAACTGGGACTGCAAGGACGTGTAGACCTGATGACCGATGACTTCCGCCTGCTCGTTGAGCAGAAGTCGGGAAAGAACATCTGTCCGCAGAAACACTACGTGCAGGCGCTGCTCTACTATGACGTCCTCGCTACCAACTTCGGAATCGACACCAAGGATATAGACATCCAACTGCTCTACTCGAAGTTTCCCCTGCCCGACGGACTGAGACATATCGACGCCGACCGCAACCGCAAGCTCACAGACGAAGCGCTGAGGTTCCGCGACGAGGTGGTCACCTTATTATATAAGATAGCTCAGGACGGCTTTGGCAGCATCATGGACCAGCTGACACCAGAGACACTGGCCGGCGACAGCATGGGCGACACGTTCTTCCAGCGATATGAGCTGCCACGACTACAGGCTCTGCTGCAACCCTTGCACGAACTTTCTTCGATGGAACGGGCGTATTTTGAACAAATGATGACGTTTGTGGTTCGTGAAATGATCGTGGCGAAAACGGGAGAGACGGTGTGGGAGGAAGAGAGAAAGGGAAAGGGAGAAGAAGAGAGAAAGGGAGCGAGGGGAGTCATGATGCAGACATGCAACGCCGACCTCTGGCGCATGCCGTTAGCCGAGAAAAGGGAGATGGGGTGCATCTTCACAGGACTGACCATCAGTGACATGAGGAAGAGCTCTACCTACAACGGCTATGACACGCTCGTCTTCGACCTGCCAGACCAGGGAGAAGACTTCATGCCCGACTTCCGACGGGGTGACATGGTATACGTCTATGCCTACGAGAAGGATGAACAGCCCGACATCACCCGCGCCATACTCTACAAGGGAGTGCTTGCCGACATCTACCCCGACAGTGTCACCGTACACCTGAACGACGGACAGCAGAAGGCTGAAGCCTTCGGCAAGACTCTCTATGCCATAGAACATGCCGGCAGCGATGTCACCCGCCATGCTGCCATCGCCGGACTGCATGCCTTCATCACTGCCGACGACGACCGCAAAGCCTTGCTGCTGGGGCAACGTGCGCCACGAAAGGACGGCAACATCCGACTCTCACGCAGCTACCACCCTGACTATGACGGGGTGGTTGAGCGTGTCTTCCAGTCGGAAGACTACTTCCTGCTTGTCGGACCGCCGGGAACGGGAAAGACCTCGATGGCACTGCGGTTGATGGTTGAAGAGGCAATGGCTACCGTCGCAGCCCCGGCGGAAGGCAGCCGGAAAGCATCACTGCTGCTCCTCGCTTATACCAACCGGGCAGTTGACGAGATTTGCAACATGCTGGAGGAGACCGGCTACGACTACCTGCGGCTGGGCAATGAATACAGTTGCGACCCACGCTACCGCAACAGACTCCTGGGAGCCTACGTCGAGCAAGCACCTGCCGTACACGCATTGCGGAAAACCATCATCGACATGCCCATCATCGTTGCCACGACATCGACCCTCGCCACACGCCCGTTCCTGCTCGGCATCAAGTCGTTCGACATGGCCATCATCGACGAAGCCAGCCAGATACTCGAACCGGACATCATCGGACTGCTTTCCAACAGCCACATCCGCCGGTTCGTCCTCATCGGAGACTATAAACAGCTGCCTGCCGTTGTGCAGCAACCCGAAGCGTCGTCAGCTGTCAGCAACAAGCTGCTGAGAAGCATACACTTGGACAACTGCCGCAACTCTCTCTTCGAACGACTTATCCGTACGGAGAAAGCGGCAAAAAGAACCGATTTCATCGGCATCCTGCACAAGCAAGGGCGCATGCACCCCGACATTGCAGCCTTCCCCGTCAGCACGTTCTATGCCGAGGAACAGCTGAGCGCCGTCCCCCTGCGCCACCAGCAAGAGCGTCAACTGGACTACGATGCGGAATGTCTCGATGAAACCGACGATTTATTAAAGAGCCGACGGGTCTTGTTCTTCCCCTCACCACCAAGAGAAGAGAACACGACAGAACACCTTTCCGACAAAGTAAACACCGCAGAAGCCCGCATCGTCGCCGACCTGTTGCACCGGTTACACCGTTTCCTGGGCAAGAAGTTCGATGCCCAGAAAAGCATGGGTGTCATCGTCCCCTACAGGAACCAGATAGCCGTCATCAGGAAGGAGGCGGCACGATACGACATAGCGGCACTCAACGACATCACGATCGACACCGTAGAACGCTATCAAGGGTCGCAACGCGACATCATCATCTACTCCTTCACCGTCAGCAAGCCCTACCAACTGGACTTCCTGACCAGCAACTGTTTCGTGGAAAACGGGAAGGTCATAGACAGAAAGCTGAACGTGGCACTCACCCGCGCCCGCAAACAACTGATATTGGTAGGCAACAAAGAAACGCTGAGCCTCAATCCGACATTTAAGAAACTGCTAACAGAAATCGGAAACGGGTAACAGGAGAGGAAGAAGCATTTCTGGTTCCTTTCTTATACTTTTTAACCACAGATCCCACGGATTTACACGGATGAGTAAGCGCACTCCGTATCAGATGTAAGGTAACACGCGAAGCCCGAATTATTCTGATTATTCCAATTTTCTTCCCAAGAGTTTCTCCATCATCCCGACGGGATGATTCTCCCGTGAGTTCAATACATTCTTGCTCTGGCAAGCGCTTCGCGATTACTGTTGCTAAAAAAACTCACACGGAGGCACAGTGAACACAGAGGCTTTCACAGAGGAAGAGGTTAAAGGAGTATTCTAAGGAGTTTTTGGAAAAGAAATGGGCATAATGAGCATAATTATATCCAGAAATTTCTGGATAATTTCTTGGCATTTCTTTCCTAAGAGTTCTTTTCCCAGAGTTTCTCCATCATTCCGTCAGGGATGATTCTTGCGTGTAAGCAGTGCAATCAACGGTTAAAAGTCTTCCGTTGTTCAAAAATTCGTGTTATTCGAGTGTTCTAAATAATCCATGTAATCAGTGGTTAGGACTCTAAGGATTCAAAATTTCTAAGACCTTAATTAAAAATTCAACTCTTGGTGTAGGTTATTTGATAAATAGTTTCTATCTTTGCAGAAAATAGTTTAGCAGAGAAGGATTATGTCATACAGTCAAATAGCTCAATTGGAACTCATGAACGCCATTAACAGCATTAGCTCGGAAGTGGAATTGAATGATTTCAGAGACATGCTGGCACGCTACTTCGCAAAAAAAGCTCAACAAGGTATTGATGCCTTGTGGGACGAGGGTATTATTAATAAAGAAACCATAGAAGCGTGGGGTGAAGAACACATGCGCACCCCGTACCGATATGAGACGAATCGTCCTTGACACTAACCCCTGACCAAAACTCTCCGTGATAACGATTAAAGATTTTATCGTTCAGATAGCTAAATAATTTTGAAAAGTTTCACGACTACCACACTTTTTTCTTCCCACCCCATCGCTAAGGCAACTTGCTAAGAGAAATCGAAAACGGGTAACAGGAGAGGAAGAGGCATTTCTTCTCATTTCTATCCTAAGAGTATCCCATCATCCCATCCGGGACGATTATTCGTGTTAATCAAATGATTCACATTTGAAAAACATGCCAAAACTTAAAGGTGCCCCCTAGAAGTTTTCTGTCCAACTTCTAGGGGGAATTGACACATCTCCAATCAACCTTTTCACTTAATATTTCAAATAAAATCGCAGATATTCACAATCAAGTCTTTGCAAAGATTTGAAAGTGAGAATTTACTTTTGTCTATAATACCTTCCACCTAGATTATGATGACCGGAATCGCCTCCATAATCACGTAACCAAAGTCTTATACTATTCCCGTCCTCACTGATTTCATATTCGTACTCCTCGTAATAGCCTGGTTCCATAGAGTGGGTAATACGAAAAGAATTAGAAGAAACACTGATATTGAATGGATATATCACATTACTAAAATCTGCATCTTCCCCTGAATCCCATTCATTATAATAGAACTTCGCATCAGAAGTTATCTTAAATCCAATCACTCCCCAATAACTATTTTGTTTTGTCCACGTTCCAACAATGGCACTACCGCCAAGAACATCATCGTCATCACCACATGAGCTTAAACTCGTTGTGAACACTCCAACCATCATTAATGTAATGAGGCTCAAATAAAACTTTTTTTCCATAAATAATAATTATTAAATTGTTGTGCAATATTACCTTGTCAACTGAGAACCCGCTAATCTTTGATTATTTATGGTTCCCATCCCATTTGTCAAAATAATTATACCTAATCATCTTATCAGAAATAGTGTATGCTTTTTGAAGATTTTCTATATCAAGGGACGAAACTTCTGTTGTATCACCTTCAACATGGTAATCAGGTGTAACAGCAAATGGCAACTTGTCAGCAGATAAAATACTCATGCCTAAACCTTTCCAAACATAATTATCCAGTTTCAACAGATGAAGTAGTGTTGGATAAATATCTATCTGCCCCATCACGTCATTATAACGCATGGGCTTAGGAGAATTTATAATTATCAACGGAACAAAAGGCTTGCCTGAAACCAGTCCTTTTCCCGTTTGAGATGAACATAGCCATTCCCTATCACCTGCCAACCCTTCGTGGTCGCCCATAATAACAATCATCGTTTCTTTGTAATCCGGACGAGATTGCAGATAGTCAAGAAGAATACCAAGAGCATAGTCTGTATAATTAGCTGTTACCAGATAATTGTGAAGCATTTCTGGATAATTATTTCTGAGGTGAATCCGTTGTAGTCCTTCAGACAATTTAAAAGGATGATGACCTGAATAAGTAACAAACTGTATAAATGCATTGGTTCCAGGAGACCATATTTCCCCTTTTCGCATAAGATGAACAGCCTGTCGCATGAGTGCTGCATCACCGATATTATTTCTTGGACCACTCGCTTCCTCTAACTTCCAATCTTGACGATACATCGTATTGTTAATGCCGAAAGCCAAAGCAACAGCTTGTTGATTCCATATTGTAGGTCTGTCTGCCGTTAACAACCAACTATATGTCTTCAAACGCTCATTCAAGGCTTGATTTAGCGTATAATAACGATTTTGTGGATATAAAAGTGACCATGCCCCATTTTCAACAGGCAATAATCCTGCATTAACCATTAGTTGGCAATCTATACTACGTCCACCTTTTACTTGTGAAAGGACATGAGGAGCATAGAGTGTTGTCGGTTGACGAAGTACTCGATTGAGATTAGGTGTGATTTCTTTTCCTTCTACCTTCTTTTCCAACACCCATGACTCCAGCGACTCGCATAAAACTAATACTAAATTATTCCGCACACTTAGCGTATCCTCTATTGGTGTTAATGCAACATGTCGGCTTAGATATTCTTCTATTTCGTTTGCATCTTCATTGCTAATTTGCGTTCCACTAGTTAATAAATCATATAACATACTTCCCAAAATAGTATATTCTGGTACAATACACATGTAATCATTAATCGTTTTCTTCGACTTAATTGCATGAACGAATCCACCTAAAATAAAGATGAGACATAGCGAAATGGTTGCTGATAACGCAAAGCTATACCAATAACCTTTCTTCCACGATTTCTCTTTTGTTTTCTTTCGCATTAAAAGGAAAGGTATCATAAGCGATATTAAGAGTGGGTCAAACCAACGAATTGAAGCTGCTACACTTGGAAGAAAATCCGTCAGATTGTCAGCAATAAGATAACTATTCAATGGTATCGCACTATTATATGTACGATTATACATTAAGTTGGCTATTAAGAGCAGGTCAAGAATAAAGACTATTGGTAAAAAGAAGCTATCTCGACGCGTAAATATATATGGAAGCAACAATATCAAACTGACAGTCAATGCATTGACATATGTCTCTGGATACGAAAATGCACGAAAAGTAGTCTGAAAACACCAAAACAAATCAAACAACAGGAATGTTATGAAAAGTAACAATAGACGAACACCCACCTCATGGGACAACTTAAATTTCTCAACCATATTCTCTTTTATTAAAACCAATAACTTTCCCATACTTTATTTTGCATGTTTCTCTTCCGTTTTTATGAGATTATCCTTTTACAACCTATCTTTCTATTCAAGAATTGTGATAGTCTCTTTTGAATTGATATACTTATCAATTCCATTATCAATGCGTGTTACTTTTTTCTTCTTTTCTTCCTCCACTAATTGAAAATGGCTTTGCTCATTATTTCGTGAACGCTCCGAATGCCACAAATGGAAAGTGACTGCACAAAATTTTATGCGCTGAACCCTCATTCCACTATTAATCATTCTTTGTTTCAATTCCAAATCCTCATGCCCCCAACCCGTTAAATTTTCATTATATCCGTTTATTGCCACTATATCACTCCGAAAAAAAGCCATATTGCATCCCAGTACCCTCTTGCCTCTTTTGAGGAAATGAGTCAAAAAGGGTATTCTCACGCCATTTTCGCGGCTTTTAATTCCTAAAGAGAACCAATGAGGAGAATAATGCTCTTTACCCATCACCTCATTTGTTTTTCCTTTTGTCAAAAGACACCGACTTCCGGCAGAAAGAAATCTTTTCTTTGCATGGTTGAGATGGTCTTCCACGAAGTGCTTGTCCAGGATAAGATCTCCGTCAATCTGAATTATATAATCACACTCCGCTATGGCAATTGCTTTATTCCTTATCTTGGAAAGTTGAAAGCCATCATCCCTTTGCCACACATGTTTGACTGGACATTTAATCATTGTACGCATTAAATCAACACATCGTTTTGTTTCTTCAGTGGAACCATCGTCTGCAACAATTACTTCATTAGGAAGAATCGTTTGACGAGCTACGCTGTGCAAACAATGCCGCAGCATTTTATCAGAATTATACGTAGATATTATCAGCGAAACACTGTATTTCTTTTTCGAACATCCTTGTTTTCTCAAGTCCTGTTTTTTGTTATTTCTATAATTATTCCATCGTATCATGTTGTCACTCTGTTTTAAATTTGTATTCTGCCCCCCACTTTAATGATGCCAGTAACTTTTCCAACCTTTATGTTTTGCATATTCTTCCTCTGACATCCTCTGAAAGACTTTGCCGTCTTTCACAAAAAAGCGAATGTCGAATTCCTCTTTAGTGCGCGACCAGCGGTCGTGACTCCATAACCAATAAGCAGGTTCACGCTGAATGGTTTTCTCTAATTCTTTCATATACCACTCTGTCAACTGAAAATCCGGCACCTTTTCGGGATGACGTTCTAAAAGTTTGAACTCACATTCATAGTATCCCCGACGAACTCGGCGGACATCGCAATAAAAGAATACTTGACGAGTACGTTTGATAATACGTTCCGTTCCAGTAAAAACAGGAGTGTTATGGTTAAGAAAATTCGTCCACAAATGGATATTCTTCCAATTCGGTTTCTGGTCTGCAATATAGCCAATGATTAAGGGATGCCCTGTTTGCTGGTATTTAGCAATATGCCGCAACGTTTCTGCCATAGGTATGCAAACACTTCCAAAACGCTGACGGACATGAAGAAACCATTGATTCACACCAGAATTCTCTAATGGATGGTAAATTTCAGCGCAAAGACCATTGGAAGAAACCGAAAGTGGTAACGTACTAATCCACTCCCAGTTACAATAATGCCCCAACATAAGCGCACAGGTTATACCTTTTTGGGTAAATTGATCGATGATTTCTGTTCCTTTGAACACCATTCTTCTTTTTATATTCTTACTGCTTATGGTCATTAGCTTTATCGTCTCTACCATGTAGTCACACAACCAATGATAAAATCTACGTTCTATCTGTTTTATCTCTTCTTCATCCTTATCAGGAAAAGCAGTTGCTAAATTATGATGTACCGTATTACGACGATAAGCCACGATATGGTAAACAAAAAGATATATCATATCTGACATGACATAAAGGATGCTCAATGGAAGGCATGAAATCAACCAAAGGAGAGAAAAGCAGCAACTTTTGAACACACTATATACTATTTTTCGCATAGACTTGATGATGGCGATGACGGCTGAAGTGGAATGTAGTATTTCCAAAAACTATCCCAATAACGATTGTTTAAGTTATGGCATCCGAAAGGAAATGCACCATTGGTAAACTCCAGACACCATGCAGGAGCTTTTTCAAAGGAGAAATAAATAGCTAATCGCCAACTTGGTATCTTTAGATGTTCTCGCTCTTTCAAGAGTATAGATATAAGTACATCTTCCTGTTGTGCATATTTTCCGCGTATAGACGATATAAAGTTCTGACTCCTTTCCATCATCTCTGCCATCTTAGCAACCCTTCGAAGACTGAAACCGCCGCTCCCCACACGATGAAACAAATGCGCAGAATGGATATTGTTGTTACGAATTGGTATTCGTTGTAGCAACCTTGTCACCCTTTTCCCTATCAAACGCTGATACAAATTGTCGTTCAGCATCCAGGGAGACCCTATGTAATCATATCCTAACATTGTCCAATAGTCAAGTTGATCACTGAAAACATATGCGTCAATTTGGTATATCAGCATGTAATCATAGTCCTTGAAAAGGTCGTAAAACCAAGGGCTGAGCATCATTTGATGATAGGATTCTATACTTTGAAAATGCTCATCAGCCAATTCTATTGAGGAAATCTCGGCATAACGCTGCTTTAGATATTCAACTGAATATCCTTTTGGATGTACAACCACAAAGGGATGCTTTCCTAATACTTTCACCCCTTGCCGGAAAGAAGACCATTCTTTCTGGTTCATGTCACGCCACACAAAGGTGACAACAACAGATGTCTTGACGCGCTTATTATACCATTCTGTATAACTATCCCCTCCCACCTCGTTACAGATACGTTGGTGAGAAGAGATTGCGCAGAAGTTTTCATTACTCATTATTTGGTCGTTTTTAGAGTTTAAAACTACTTCTGAAAATCCATAAAAAGAGCAGGCATATCCTTCGCTTTTGCTCTACCAACTCAAGGAAACGACCAAGTAACCTGTTACAGATAAAACAAGGCAAAGCACACGCCCACCTAACGGACGTACCTGAACCCAGCTTCTCTGTAACGTTCTCAGTAAATTTGGTCGTTTTCTGAGTAGAGAAACAAGAACGTGACACGCTTGTCTCGTATATATGTCTAAATTTTAGGCCATCAATATGGCCAAATTTTCATTGCAAAGGTAAAGATTATCTAGAAAAAGAAAGCTTTTATTGTTTCAAATTTAACTTTATTTCTATATTCTATAATGTTTAGTAATCGTGAAAAAATAACTTGGTACGATAAGATGGGTTAGATAAAATCAAAAAACAAGCAGAGAATGTGACTCTTTTTGCACGTTCTCTGCTTGTTCTTGCTATCACCCCTCTACGCAACTTTCTCCATGAAGGATGAGAGGGTGTTGGGTGCTTTTAGATAATGTCGATCTGACGAGCCGGCTTCTTCTGGGCAGCAGCAATCTTCGGCAGGTCGATGGTGAGCACGCCGTTGTCTACCCGTGCTGCAATCTGGTCTTTCTCGACATCGTCGGGGAGAATCAAGGTCTGCTCGTACTTGCTGTAAGAGAACTCGCGACGCAGGTAGTGGCGGTTCTTGTCTTCCTCCTTCTGTTCGTCCTTCTGTTCCATCTTGATGACGAGGTTACCATCGTCGTTGATGTTCACTTTGAAGTCTTCCTTCTTCAGACCCGGTGCAGCGAGCTCTACGGTGTAGTCTTTGTCGCTCTCCATCACGTTGATGGCAGGTGCCGTAGCCGAAGCCTTAGGCATGAAGTCTGTGTTAAAGAAATCGTTAAACACTTCTGGTAACCACTGGTTTCTGTTCATAATTGGTAACATAATCGTTTCCTCCATTATTTAAAGTTGTTTATGCATTAAATGTTATTGGCGTTGCAGCCTTTCGGAGTTTTGCTCCTGCGAGGCTTCCGCGTTCACTAAGGAGGTTGCAAGTTGTGTACCAACTATCAGAAATATGCCATTCTGTCANNTGACAGAATGGCATATTTCTGATGGATGAAAGTTATACGAAGCTGATGACTCCTTCGACGGTATCACCAGAGACCTCGGTCTCGTTCTTTTCGGAATTGCCCGTACCCATGATGTCCTTCAGCTGCTGCTTGGTACGCTTATAGGTCGGAGTGCTCTCGACGGCAAGGATGACATCTTCGTTGTCGAGGTCTTCGGGACGGAAGCGGAAGATATGTGGACGACGCTTATACTGCGTGTTCTTGGAGTCCTTGCCATAGTAGCGGTTGCGGCGGTCCTGACGCTCGGCAGCACGCTCTTCTTCCTCAGCAATACGGATAGCTTCTTCTTCGGTATGCTTCTTGAGGTGGCTGTTCATACCATCGACATCTTCGATGCCGAAGCCTGTGGCAAGGATCGTCACCTTCACCTTCTTGCCCAGTTCCGGGTCTACGGCGAGTCCCCACTTCAGTTCAAACTCACTGCCGAAACGATCCATGAAGTCGTTGACATCGTTCATCTCGTCCATCGTGAGCGTCTGGTTCTCACCCTTCTCGTTGGAGAAGGAGATGGAGAGCAGGATCTTCTTAGAGTTGTAGATGTCGTTGTCGTTGAGCAACGGGGAGTTGAGGGCATCTTCGATAGCACGCTTCACGCGCCCTTCTCCTTCACCATAGCCCGTCGACATGATGGCGACACCACCATCTTTCAATACCGTCTTCACATCATTGAAGTCAAGATTGATGATGCCATGGACGGTAATAATCTCTGCAATGCTGCGCGCGGCAACGCTCAGTGTGTCGTCAGCCTTGCCAAAGGCATCGAGAACCGTCAGTTCAGGATAAATCTCACGCAGGCGTTCATTGTTGATAACCAGCAGGGCATCGACATGTTTCGACATCTCCTCGACGCCATCGAGCGCCTGGTCTATCTTGCGGTCGCCCTCGAAACGGAACGGTATGGTAACGATGCCGACGGTCAGTATGCCCAGTTCCTTGGACACACGGGCGATGACAGGGGCAGCTCCCGTTCCGGTGCCGCCGCCCATGCCGGCAGTAATGAACGTCATCTTCGTGCCATCGTTGAGCATGGCGGTAACATCGTCGAGACTCTCTTCGGCAGCCTGACGCGCCTTCTCCGGTTTGTTGCCGGCACCAAGACCTTCCTTGCCGAGCTGAATGTGTACAGGAACCGGCGAGTCGTTGAGCGCCTGGTTGTCGGTGTTGCAAAGAACAAACGACACGTCATGGATACCTTCACGATACATGTGGTTGACAGCATTTCCGCCTCCACCACCAACACCAATCACTTTGATGATGCTATTCTCCTTTTCGGGCATTCCGAAATCTAATATATCTGGCATAGTGTTTACTATTTACAATTAACAATTCACAATTCTCAATTAACGGTTTACAGTTTATGGTTTACTGCTTACGGTTTTCAATTTTTCAATCTTTCAGTGAGACGTCTACTCGTCATCAGGTTCTACAAGCGTCTTACCGAAGTTCTTGATGCCGCGGATCAGCTTGTTCCAGGAACTGTTCTTGCGGCGCTCCTCTTCTTCCTTACGGAGGCGTTCCTCTTCCTCTTCCTGACGGCGGCGCTCTTCTTCTTCCTTGCGGCGGCGTTCCTCCTCAGCCTTCTCTTTCTCCGCTGCAGTGAGGACGACACCCTTGCCGGCAATCTCGCCTGCTGAACGCGGTTTGTCGTGCAGCCCTGCAGTGGTGGCAGTCTCAGCAACAGGGCGGTCGTTTTCAAACATGTCGCGGTTGGGGTTGATTTCCAGTCCTGCACAGTTCCTGTCGCCCTTTGCCAAGAGGCCGAGCAGCGTGTTCATCGAACCGTTATGAGCGGTGATGTCTGCGTTGCTTGACGTAATGGTATGGGTCACGAACTTAGCCACACGAATCTTATCAATATGAGTATGGTTGCGGAACGCCCGCTCGATGTTCTTCATATTGGAGCCGCCACCAGTAAGGATGATACCTCCCAGCAGCTTGTCGGCATACTCGGAAGGCACCTGATACCACACATTCTCTATGATTTCGTCTACACGTGCCTCGACAATCTCAATGAAGCGGCGGCTTTCCACAAAACGATCCTGGTCGATGGGGTAGTTCAGGGAGTTGTCGATGTCGCTGTTTTCTGTATAGGCACTGCCGTAGCGCAGCTTCATCGTCTCGGCCTCACGCTCTTCCATCTGCAAGGAAGAGATGTCTTTGGTGATGTTGTTGCCACCCAACGGGATGACAGCCAGGTGGCGGAGCACATTCTTATAATAGACAGAGACTGTCGTCGTATCGGCTCCCAGGTCGACAAGCAGGCAACCTCCGCGCTTCTCTGCCTCGCTGAGCACACTGTCGGCAAGCGACAAGGGTGCCAGATACATCTCGGCAATGGCAATGCCAGCCTTGTCGAAGCAGTTGTTCAGATTGTTGTAGAACGACTTACGCCACAGGATGTTCAGGAAATTGCCCTCCAGGCGGTTGGCCTTGATGCCTACCGGGTCGAGCTGATACTGCGTGTCTACCTTATATTCCTGAGTTGCAGCATCCAGAATTTCCTGTTCGGGATAGGACATGCTTCTGTTGGCATCCATCAGTTCGTTGATCATTTCGGTGGTAATGATGGTTTCAGCAGGCAGATCCTTCACAATGACGTTACGGACACTGCGAATAGACTGTCCGCCGACACCCACGTAGACTTGGGCTATCTCACTCTTAAGCTGGTTCTTCAGCTTAGCTATGATGTTCGTTAAGCACTGAGCTGTCTTGTCAATGTTGTATACAACACCTTTGCGTATACATTGTGTTGCATCTTCCTTGACCACAGACAGCACTGAAATGCTGCCGTCAAGATTCTTCTTGCCGGCAATACCTGCGATTTTTGATGAGCCAAGTTCAATGGCCACTATAAATTCCTTTGCTGCCATATACTTTATATTTATTGTATTCCTTTGCGTTTACAGATGATTTGATTGTCAAATTCGATGTTGATATAAGCGTATTTGTTCCAACCCGCAGCGGAGAGTCCGTAACGGTAGAACTTGTCCAGACGGTCGAGTTTCTTGTCAAGGAACGCCTTGATTTCCTTGTCGCGCTGCACGTAGTTGGAAGCCTGGGGCAGATAGCCCAGGAAGATGATATGTTCGCCTACTCGCGGAACGAGTTCAATGCCTCGGTCTGGCAACACGTTGATCTGCTCTATCTGGTTGCTCCACAGTTCCGACGCCATCAGATACCTTGCCAAAGGAGTGATATAGGCCTGCGCAAACGGCTTGCTGATATATCCCGTAGCAATAATCAGGTCGCTGGTATAGTGGGAGTTAGGCAGGATGCCACCCTTGTCGTCGAGATAATAATCAGCTCCCTTCATGTTCTTGATGCGGATAATCGGCATGCGCTGCGTGATATTGATACAGACATCGCCTGTCTTGGTCTTGTAGCACTCCGCCGTGTTGACAAAAGGACTGACCTTCAAGACATCCTCTATCTGCCGGGTATCGACTTTTGCTATCGGCTTTCCCAGGGGATAGATTCTTTTCTGATTGAGGATGTTCTTGATTTCGGCGGCACTCAGGAAGCCGGCATTGTTGGAGTCGGATATGTTGATGTCTACCTTATTGCACTTGTCGCTGACCTCGTCCGGATTGTTGAACGAGGTGATGGCAAGGAGCAGATAGACCGCCAGGGCGATATCCAAAATGCCGATGATGGTATTTTTAAGCGTGATAGTCATTCTTTGTCTTTGATGATTTGAGCGATTGCAGGTACATCGTTGTCTAAGTCGCCGGCACCAAGCACGATGAGCACGTCAAAGTCTCTGTCTCTGACCAGAGAGAGGACATCTTTCTTGCTGATCATGCTTTTCCGGACACCCTCTGCAAGGTTGTCATAGATGAGTTTTGAGGTCACACCTTCGATAGGTTGCTCACGTGCCGGGTAGATTTCGGTGAGGATAACCTCGTCAAGTTGGCTTAAAGCCTCGGCAAACTCTCGATAGAAATCGCGGGTGCGCGTGTAGAGGTGCGGTTGGAAGATGGCTGTAATCTTCCGGTTCTTATACAACTCACGCATGCTCTTCGCACTCTGATAGATTTCCTTGGGGTGGTGGGCATAGTCGGAAAGGAATACATGACGGTCGTTCTTGATCTTGAAGTCGAAACGACGGTCTACTCCCCCATAGGTTTTCATGCCATAGCGCAGTTCTTCTGCATCGCAACCGTTGAGCTGAGCCATTGCCATCGCAGCCACACCATTCTCGATATTGATGGGGACAGGCTGCCCTAAAGTGACGCCGGGGATGTTCTCAACAGGAGAAATGAAGTCGAAAGTGATCTCACCGTTCTCTATCTGTATGTTCTCGGCATGGAAATCGCCCTTGTCGAGGCTGTATTCATAGATGCGGACACCATCCTGCACGTCGGGCTGCATCTCCAAGTCCTTATGGATAATGAGAGCACCACCCGGCTGAATGAGTGTGGTGTAGTGACGGAAGCTCTCCAGGTAGGCCTCCTTGGTACCGTAGATGTCCAGGTGGTCGGGGTCGGTAGCGGTGATGACGGTCATCCACGGACGCAGCCAGTGGAAAGAACGGTCGAACTCATCGGCCTCGATGACGACATAGTCGGAAGAGGAAAGGATATAGTTCGTACCATAGTTCTTAGAGATGCCGCCGAGGAAGGCGTTACAGTCTACATGGCTCTGGTGCATGATATGTGCACACATCGTCGAGGTAGAGGTCTTTCCGTGCGTTCCTGCCACACACAACCCTTTATGTGCACGGGTAAGCGTGCCGAGCACCTGTGCCCGTTTCTGTATCTCAAATCCGTTTTCGCGGAAGAAGACCAGTTCCTTGTGGTCGGAAGGTATCGCCGGGGTATAGACCACCAACGTGTTCTTGGGGTTACGGCATGCTTGCGGGATGGCGTCGACATCTTCTTCGTAATGAATCAATACACCCTCTTTCTCCAACTGACGTGTCAGTTCAGAAGGAGTCTTGTCGTAGCCGCCTACAACCATTCCTGCATGTAGGAAATAGCGGGCAATGGCACTCATGCCGATACCGCCTGCTCCGACGAAATATACTGCTTTTACTTCTTTCAGTTCCATTGATATAGCGATTCTTTTTCTCCGTTATAAAGATGATTGGTTTGCCAACTTGATGACTTCCTCAGCAATGACATCGGCAGAGTTCTTCAATCCGAGCTTCAGGATATGAGCACTGAGGGAAGCCAGCTTCGCACTGTCTTTAACTGTCTCTACAGCCAGCTTGAGCAACGTTGCCGGTGCCTCTGAGTCCTTGACATAGAGAGCAGCCTCCTTGTTGACGAGAGCCATGGCATTCTTGGTCTGATGGTCTTCTGCCACATTAGGACTGGGTACGAGGATGACCGGCTTACCAATGAGGCAGAACTCACTGATGCTGCTGGCTCCTGCACGACTGATGACCAAGTCGGCAGCGCGATAGGCAGCCCCCATGTCGCTGATAAAGTCTGTCACCTTCAACATGGGCATAGGCGCATGAGCCTTCAGCTGCTCAAGGATAGCGGCATGATAGTACTTACCTGTCTGCCAAATGAACTGTACACCAGCGCCCTCCACCATGTCGAGATGCTGAAGAACACTCTCGTTGATAGTGCGTGCACCAAGACTTCCCCCCACCAACAGGATGGTCTTCTTCTGGGGATCCAGACCAAAACTCTCACGCGCAGCCTCCTGAGAGAGCGGTGTTTCCAAGACATTCTGCCGCACAGGGTTTCCCGTCATGATGATTTTCTCTGCCGGAAAGAAGCGCTCCATGCCTTCATAAGCCACACAAATCTTGGCTGCCTTCTTTGCCAACAGCTTATTGGTCACTCCTGCATAGCTGTTCTGTTCCTGTATCAGACAGGGAATGCCCATTGCTGCAGCTTTGTTCAGCGTGGGACCGCTGGCATAGCCACCCACTCCGACAGCTACCATCGGCTTGAATTCCTTCAGTATCTGCTTCGCCATGCGCTGACTCTGCCATATCTTGAAGAGCACCTTGAAGTTCTTCAGCGGATTCTTACGGTCGAAACCACAGATAGGCAGACCTTTGATTTCATAACCCGCTGCCGGCACACGCTGCATTTCCATGCGCCCCAAGGCACCCACAAAGAGGATTTTGGCATCTGGATGCTTGCCTTTGATGGCATTTGCTATCGATACGGCAGGAAAGATGTGTCCTCCCGTGCCGCCTCCGCTAATGATAACTCTCAGTTCTTTTCCCATATTGAGTGACTTATGAATATGCAAAGTTAATCAAATTATTTCTTTCAGGCTGACATTTCAGTGCTAATTTAATGATTATCAACACTTTTATGCCACGGCCATAGCGTAGTTTTCTTCTTTTTCGGTTTTGAAATCCTTCTTCTTTGCCGAACGGCTGATGCTCAGGATGACACCGATGTAGATACAGTTGATGATGGTTGAGGTTCCGCCCTTACTGATCAGCGGCAGCGGTTGACCCGTTACTGGAGCTAAGCCCACTGCCACCAACATGTTGAACAGTGCCTGGATGACAAGCAGCAAGGCTATTCCCATGGCCAGGAAAGCAGGGAAGGCATTCTCACAACGATGTGCTATCTTTCCCGTCCTGAACAGCAGGATGATGTACAACAAGGCTACGATGGCAGCACCCTCGATGCCCATCTCTTCTATGATGATGGCATAGATGAAGTCGGAGAATGCCTGCGACAGGAAGTCTCGCTCGTTGGAGTTGCCCGGACCTTTGCCTACGATATTGGATGATGCGATAGCTATGTTGGCATGACCAACTTGTGCATCCTTATCCAAATCATAGTCCTCCGGGGCTACATACTCGTTATCTGTGAACTTGTAGATTCGCGACTTCCAAGTGCCAAAGCGGTGGAGCAGCTTGTCCAAGGCACCGGAAGACTCTTCGCCTTTTTCCACCTTCTCGGTCAAGACCTGCTTTTCGGGGACCTTCACCTCTTCTTTACCCATCAGCATGATGAGGGCAAGCATGAAAACGACACACAACGCCACGACTCCTATCAGTTTTCCTATCTGGTCTAACGGCACCCGTCCTATGAACATCATCAATACAACGGTTACGGAAATGAGCATTGCCGTTGACAAGTTTTCAGGCACGATGGGCAGAATGATAAAAGCACTGACTATCAAGATGTAGCTGAAAGCCTTCCTGTCTGCTCCCGTATCCGTCTGCATGGCACTGAGTATCTGTGCGATGGCAAGAATCAGAGCTCCTTTTGCAATCTCCGAAGGCTGGAACTGGATGCCGAGGAAGCTGATCCAGCGGTTGGCATCGTTGGTAGCTTGACCGGCTACCAGCACCCACAGCAAGGTGAGGAAGGAGAATGCCAACAAGATGGGTGTTGCCAACTTGAAATACTTACACTTCACGTTGAGCACGCACACCATCATAAAGGTACCAACGACAAGGATGCCTGCATGTTTCAGGATGGGACTCCAATAGTTCCCCCCCTTATACGACAGCGAACTGGAGGCTGAGTAGACCTCTACGATGCTGATCATACAAAGGAAGAAGAAGACCATCCAGATGACCTTATCGCCTTTGAAGATGTTTCCTAATGTCTTGTTCACGCTACTATTCTACAATTATAGATTATACAATTTCACCATTTAGCCCTGTTCCGGAAAGGTTCACAGCGCCCTGACAAGCGTCTTGAACTGGTCGCCACGGTCTTCCATGTTCTTGAAGAGGTCGAACGAGGCACAACAAGGACTCAGCAGGACGGTATCACCAGGCTTTGCCAACTCGTAACAGGCAGCCACACACTCCTTCATGGAATGGGTGTCGCGTACAGGAATGCCCATTTCATCGAAATTATCATGCAGTTTCTGGTTGTCGGCACCGAGGTATACCAGTCCTACGCACTTCTTCTTCACGAGTTCCTTGATGGGTTCGTAGTCATTGCCTTTGTCCTTTCCACCGATGATGAGAATGGTTGGCGTGACCATGCTCTCCAAGGCATACCAGCAAGCATCGACGTTGGTGGCTTTGGAGTCGTTGACGTACTGCACACCTCCCACCTTGCACACCTTCTCCAAGCGGTGTTCCACACCAGGGAAGTCGCAAAGGCTCTTGCGGATGTCCTCCTTCTTGATGCCGCTGATGTCTGATGCCAGCCCGGCAGCCAGTGAGTTGTAGATATTGTGCTTGCCGGTCAGCGACAGGCTCTCCTGCTCCATGTTGAACGGTGTGGGCTTCTCCAGTGTATACATCCCCTCTTCTATATATCCGATGGAGCCTTTCTCTTTCAGTTCTGAGAAGGGATATTGGATAGCCTTGATGTCATACTTCGCCAGTTCGCGCTTGATGATAGGGTCGTCGTTCCAATAGATGAACGAGTCTTCCGCCGTCTGGTTCTGGGTGATGCGCATCTTGGCATCGACATAGTTCTGCATGCAGTTGTCATAACGGTCCAGATGGTCGGGAGTGATGTTCAGCAAGATGGCGATATTGGCACGGAAGTCGTACATGTTGTCCAGCTGGAAGGAACTCAGTTCGATGATATAGTAGGCATGCGGGTCCTCGGCAACCTGCAGGGCAAGCGAATTACCGATGTTTCCTGCCAGTCCTGCGTCATATCCGGCTTCTTTAAAGATATGGTAGATCAATGATGTCGTCGTCGTCTTACCATTCGAGCCGGTGATGCAAATCATCTTCGAGTCGGTATAACGACCGGCAAACTCTATCTCACTGATGATGTGTGTGCCCTGAGCAATGAGCTTCTGCACCATAGGTGCACTGTCGGGAATGCCCGGACTCTTGATGACCTCATCGGCATCGAGAATCTTTGCTTCCGTATGCTGTCCTTCCTCCCACTCTATACCGCGGTCGTCCAGCATTTTCTTGTACTTGTCCTTAATGGCAGACATGTCCGAGACAAAGGTCTCAAACCCCATCTTCTTAGCTAATACAGCTGCGCCGGCACCACTTTCGCCGGCTCCTAATATCACAATCTTTTTCATATCTTCTTATCTCATTTTCAGTGTTATAATCGTAAATGCCGCCAGGATGATGGTGACAATCCAGAAACGGATGGTGATCTTCGACTCATGGAACGGTCGGTGAGGCCATCCTTTCAGCAGGTAACGGCAGTCGGGAGCCAACTGCGAGTCGAGCTTACGGAACGTGTCGTGGATAGGTGCCGCCCTGAACACGCGCACCTTCTTGCCTCTGTGCTTCTGTATCTTGAACCACTGGGTCTGGATGATGACGCTCAGGCTCTCGACGAAGAAGATGCCGCAGAGGATGGGCAGCAGCAACTCCTTATGGATGATGACGGCACAGACACCGATGATACCGCCGATGGTCAGCGAGCCCGTGTCACCCATGAACACCTGAGCGGGATAGGCATTATACCAAAGGAAGCCAATCATCGCCCCGACGAAGGCACAGATAAACACCACCAACTCCTGAGAGCCGGGGATGTACATGATGTCGAAGTAGGAAGCATAGCCGATATGCGACGACACGTATGCCAAGATACCCAGTGCCACACCGATGATGGCAGAGTTTCCGGCACACATACCGTCCATACCGTCATTGAGGTTGGCACCGTTAGACACTGCCGTCACCACGATGATGGTCATAACGACAAACAGAATCCAACCCGCAGCAGTCTTGTACTTGCCGCAGAAGCTCATGATTTCCGAGTAGTCCAGGTTGTGGTTCTTCAGGAAAGGAATGGTTGTTTTCAGCGATTTCGTAGCCTCCTGATTATGTTTGATGACCACCTCCTGGTTCTGCTTCTGCACGGTGACGTTCTCTCTGATGACGACATCGGGACTCAAGTAGAGCACCAAACCGACAATGAAGCCGATGCTGACCTGTCCCACTATCTTATATTTACCTTTCAGACCGTCTTTGTTCTTACGGAAAATCTTGATGTAATCGTCCAGAAAGCCCAGGAAGCCCAACCACAGCGTGGTCACCACCATCAAGATGAGATAGGTGTTGCGCACCCTACCCAAGAGCAAGACGGGCACCAAGATAGAAACGATGATGATGATGCCGCCCATCGTGGGCACTCCTTTCTTCTCCACACCGAAGGGATCGATGCTGACATCACGGGCTGACTCACCTATCTTCTTCCGCTTCATATACTTGATGAACTTCTCGCCAAACCAGGCAGAGATCATCAAGGCAAGGATCAGTGCCAGGATAGCACGGAAGGAGATGTAGCTCCACATGTGGGAGCCGCTGATACCGAACTGGTCTAATAGTCTGAAGATATAGTATAACATTCGTTTACAGTTTACAGTTTTACGGTTTAAAAGAGTTCACGTACCACCTCGTGGTCGTCGAAGTGGTGCTTTACACCTTCTATCTCCTGATAGTCTTCATGCCCTTTGCCTGCTATCAGGATGACATCGCCCTTCTCTGCCATCATCGCAGCGGTACGGATGGCCTCACGACGGTCGACGATGCTCAACACCTTCTTACGCTGCTGGGCGTTCAGACCTGCCAACATGTCGTCGATGATAGCCTGTGGGTCTTCAAATCGCGGATTGTCACTGGTGATAATCACCTTGTCGCTCTGCTTGACAGCCTCCTGAGCCATGAGCGGCCGCTTGCCTTTGTCGCGGTTGCCACCGGCACCGCAAACCGTAATGACCTTTCCCTTTCCGTTCAACACCTCATGGATGGCATTCAGTACATTTTCCAAAGCATCCGGCGTATGGGCATAGTCGACGACAGCCGTCCATCCGTCAGGTGAACTGATGGGGTCGAGTCTGCCGTTGACACTCTTCAGGGTGCTCATCACCAGAAGCACATCCTCCGGCTGCTTGCCCAGCATAATAGCAGCACCATATACCGCCAGCAGATTGCTGACATTGAACTTTCCGATGAACTGCACGCCGACCTCCCTGCCGTCGACTTCCAGATACATGCCTTCGAAGTGACACTCCAGCAGCCGTGCCTTGAAGTCGGCAGCCCGCTGGGTGGAATAGGTCTTCACCGTAGCCTTACAGTTCTGCACCATCACGCTGCCATTCTTGTCATCGGCATTGATGATGGCAAACGCTGTCTTCGGCAGATTGTCGAAGAACATCTTCTTGGCATCGCGGTAGTTCTCGAAAGTCTTATGATAGTCCAGATGGTCGCGTGTCAGGTTGGTGAAGATACCACCGGCAAACTGCAGGCCGCCGATACGTTTCTGATGGATGGCATGGCTGGAACACTCCATGAAAGCATAGTCGCAACCGGCTTCCACCATCTTGTGCAGCAAGGCATTGAGCTCGATGGGGTCTGGTGTGGTATGGCTGGCTGCCACCGGTTCGCCGTCGATATAGTTGCATACCGTCGACAACAAGCCCACCTTATGCCCGAACTGGCGGAACATATTATATAATAAGGTGGCAATAGTAGTCTTGCCATTGGTTCCGGTGACGCCTACCAGCTTCAGTTTTCTCGACGGGTCGCCATAGAATGCAGTTGCCACCTTGCCGACACAGTCTTCCGTCGAGGCTACCTGTATGTAGGTGACGCCAGCCGTCTGCTGCTCCGGCATGTCCTCAAGCAAGATGCTTTTGGCTCCCAGTTCTATCGCCTTGCCGATGAACTGGTGGCCGTCGACCTGTGTGCCCTTCATGGCAACAAACATGTGACCGTCCCGGATGCGGCGGCTATCTATGTTCACACCCGTCACCTCCACGTCGGCATTACCTGCAATGCTGACGGGTTGGATGTCTTTCAGAAGTTCGTTCAATCTCATATCTTATGTTTTTTATACTAATCGTAACGTACAAACCATACCTTTCTTCAGAGCCGTACCTGCGGGCAGGCTCTGTTCCGTCACCTTTCCCCTGCCGTTGAGGATGACCTTGATGCCTACCTTCTCCAGACGGTAGACAGCATCACGGGCTCCCATGCCCAGCACGTTGGGGACAACGCCCTTCTGGGCGGCAGGACTCTTCATCATGCTCAGCGACTTGGCGTTCTGCTGAACGCTACCCCACACGGGATTACCGAAAGGATAGGCTCCTCTCCAGCCGTTCTGCACGGAGAATCCCAACTTGTTCAGTACGTAGTCGGCAGCCAACAGGTTGCCCGACTTGACCTGGGGTATGAACACCGACGACGAGTCGCGTGCATCTTCAACGCTCAGGCGCACGTCCTGTGCCATGATACCCTCAGAGATATGGTGGAAGACGACACCACTCATACCGCCACCCGAAGCAGGGAGTCCCGATTTCTGGATGCAGACGATACAGCTGTAGCGCGGTTGGTCGGCAGGGAAGTAGCCTGCAAAGCTCAGCAGGTATGACGATGTCTTGCCACCTGCCGTCCATATCTGTGCCGTACCCGTCTTTCCTGCCACCTTGAACGACTTGGAGCCAGCCTTCCTTCCCAGTCCCTGACTGACGACATGCTCCAGTATGGTCTGTATCGTGGCTATGGTCTTAGGCTTGGCTATCTGCTCATGCCCCTTGACGACCTCTGGCGGATACTCCCTGAGCACCTCACCATCCTTGACCACCTTCTTGACGAAGCGCGGCTTCATCATCTTTCCGCCGTTGGCAATAGCGTTATAGAACGTCAGCGTAGAGATGGGAGGCACCTGTGTCTCGTAGCCTATGCTCATCCAGGGCAGGGCTGTATTGCTCCAGTTGACGTATTGCTTTCCTCTCTTATCCTTCTCAGGCATACGAATCTTTGCTGGTGTGTAGCCGGGGATGGGCAGGTCGAAGTCAGCATTGAGTCCCAAGTCCCAGATGCCCTGGACAAACTTCTCCGGATTGTTATGGTAGAAGTTGTCGATGATGCGGCTCACGCCGATGTTCGAGCTGACCTCCAAGCTCCTGGGCAGTCGCATGGTGCCGTAACCGCCACGCCGCCAGTTGTGGTCTTTCATGTCGCGACCGTACATATTCCACACACCACCGCCCGTTTGTACGATATAGTTGGTGTCGCAGACCTCGTCGTCGAGAGCCACCATGATGCTTGCCGTCTTGAAGACAGAGCCAGGCTCCAACAGGTCGCTGACGGCATGGTTCCTGATTTCGCGATACTGCCCGTCAGCCACCTTCTCCATGTTGACGATAGCCTTGATGTCGCCCGTTGCCACCTCCATGACGATGGCGACACCCACGTTGCCGTTGATCTCCTTCAGTTCGTCGATGACGGCACGCTCGGCAAGGTCCTGCATGCCCACGTCGATGGTGGTGACGATGTCAGCGCCGTCGATGGGAGGCGTATCGGTGATGTTGAGGAACTTGTCACGTATCTTTCGGCGGTGGATGATACCGTTCTTTCCGCGCAAGATGGAGTCGTATTCGAGTTCAAGACCGCAACGTGCCGTGTCCTTGGCACCATACATGTCGCCGACGGTACGCAACGCCAACGACCCGTAGGGGCGGCGGCGGGCATTGAACTCCTCTACGTTGAACCCGCTCTTGAACGATGCACGGATGATAAACTCTGGAGTGACCTTCTCATAGGTAATAGGCATGTTCAGGACAGGCAGCTGGTGGACTTCTGCAAAGATGTTATATCCCACCCTGCTCTTCCATATCGGCCAGTGGCGCGAACCTATCGTCCCGTTTTTCTGCTGCTGGGTACGTCCCTCTTCCAGGTGTTTCTTGAACTCGGCGGCACTCTGTTCGGGGAAGATGCGGTTCAGTCCCATGCAGATGCTGTCGAGCTTGACGTCCCAGAGCGAGTCGTTTTTCGCCTCGCGAAGTGCCTGGAAGTCCATATATAGTTTATATTCGGGCAGGCTGCTTGCCATCAGCTGACCGTCACAGCTCAGGATGTTGCCGCGTACAGGCTTCACCGCCACGCTGTCTTTAGCCTGCCGTGAGGCAACCTGCATCCAGTACTGGCGGTTGGCTGTCATGGTATAGAATGCCTTGACCACTACGGCAACGCTCATCAGCGTCATGACAATGGCGATGACGCTGTAGCGAGGCATGATTTTCTTATAGTTGAACTTGCTACTCATAAACCTTCATCTTTAATTTTTCATCTTTCATCACTTTCCCTGTTCCCTCCTTTCAGGGAGGGCTGGGGAGGGCTTTATTCCTCCGGCACGGAGATGATATACGGCGGCTGGTTGGGCATCTTCAGCGTGCTGTCCTGGTTGTTCTTGAGCATCTCCAGTACGTGGCTCTCCCTGCATTTCTCCGTCAGCTGACTGCTGCTCGACAGTGCCTTGTGCTTCATGTCCTTCAACTGGATGTTCAGGCGGTCTATCTCCAGCAAGTCTTTCTGCACGCTATACCTATTAGATATATATAGGATGATGAAGAAGACGATGAGCACGATGAGCCATATCTGGCTTCTGATGAGCTCGCCGCTGAGGATGTCGCCACCCAAAATCTTGCGTAGCGTGAAGTTGACCGACGAGGGTTGCTCGTCTTCGCGTGCCTGCTCCTGTATAGCTTCCTTGAAGGTGTCGGCAACGCGCTCCTGTTCCTTCTCTGCCTCAGGTGCTTCCGGCTGACCGGTGAGGGCAGCCTCTTCTTGTGGGTTGGTGGGTTGTACGTTGTCGTTCATTGTCTTGTTCCTTCTATTGTCTTCTTTTCTGCTATACGTAGTTTTGCACTTCTGCTTCTGGGGTTGCGCTGCTGTTCCTCCGGCGTGGGTGTGATGATTTTTCCAAGGATGGTGAAAGGCATCTCTGTACGTCCGAAGAAATCTTGCTGCACCTTCCCTTCTGTGTTGCCGCTCTTCATGACGTTCTTCACGATACGGTCTTCCAGGGAGTGGTAGGTGATGACTGCCAGTCTGCCGCCAGGCCTCAACAGCTGGGTGGCTCCTTCGAGCATCTCTTTCAGCGCCCCCATCTCGTTGTTCACCTCGATGCGTAGTGCCTGGAAGACTTTCGCGGCATCTTTCTTTTCGCGCTCGTGCTTGAGCAACGGCTCAATGGCTTTCAGCAGGTCGCCGGTGGTCAGCAAGGGCGCGTCGGTGCGTCGGCGGACGATGGCTGAAGCCAGCCTGCGTGAGTTTTTCAGCTCTCCATAGAGATAGAGGATGTCTGCCAGCTGCTCTTCGGCATATCCGTTGACGATGTCGGCGGCGGTCTTCCCTGCCCGCTTGTTCATCCGCATGTCGAGCGGGGCATCGAACCGGAAGGAGAAGCCGCGGCTCTCGTCGTCGAAATGATGGCTGGAGACGCCGAGGTCTGCCAGGAGTCCGTCAATCTGGTCGATGCCGTAGTAGCGCATCCAGTTCTTCAGATAACGGAAGTTGGAACGCACAAAGGTGAACGTCCCTTGATGGCCGGAGAGCAAGTCGCCTTCCAGCTGCTGCTCGGCATCGGCATCTTGGTCGAAGCTATACAGCCTGCCGCCCTTTCCCAGCCGCGAGAGGATGGCGCTGCTATGGCCGCCTCCGCCGAAGGTGACATCCACATAGACACCTTCAGGACTGATATTCAGCCCCTCTATACTCTCGTCCAAGAGTACGGGTATGTGGTATGCGCCTGCTGTGGTTGCCATGCGGTTGCATTTTTGCTTATGCTGTGAGTTCTTTTTCCTGCTCGTTTCCGTTGCCGCCCATCAGTTCTTCCATCTGACGGGAGAACTCCTGAGCGTCCATGATGGGCTGCCCGTCGCCGTCGTTGCTCCAGATCTCTATCGTGTCGTCCATGCCGATGAACTTGATGGACTGCTCGATGTTCGCTATCTTCAGATAACGCTTGGGAATCAGGAAGCGACCGTTGCCGTCGAGGGATATGATTTCCACGTCGGAGACAAACTTGCGGAACACCTGCTTGTGGGCAGCATTCCACAGGTTGAGCCTCTTCTTGAGCAAATCCAGCTGCTCGTTCCACACCGACTCCGGGTACAACACGAGGCAGTCCTGGTGAATGTCCTTGCGCATCACCAGCAACTCCTCGCCAGATGCACTCAGCACCTTGCGGAAAACAGCCGGCAGGAAAGCCCGTCCCTTGCTGTCTGTCTTGGCTTCTATGCTACCTAAGAATCGCATGTGTACTTATTAGATAAGTGAAATCGGGTTCAAAGTTACAAAAACTTTCCCCACTTTCCACCACCCTGCCCCACAAAGTTTGCAAAAAGCGCTGAATTTTGTATTATTTAACAGTCATATTACTTGCTCAATGCTCCTCATTTACACCACATTTTGCCATTTTTCATCAAGTAAATTTGAACTATCTGAAAGAAAGCAGTCTTATAATAGAGAAAAATAAAATCACGCAAAACCCTTCACACGCTTGTAAGGGTTTATCCTTCAACACTTTACTGTGAAGGGTTTACATATTTACGCTACCGGCATTCACGCCAAATCATTTTACAAAACGTCAAACGCAGAACCTTTTGACACGTGTCGGAAACATTTTTGACACGTGTCGGAAACGTTTCTGACACGTGTCAAAAGATAAAAGTAAGGACGAATTGGGACATCAAAAACACCTCATCATGAAAACAATCGCAAAAGTCCGGGCTGGCAGAGTGGTCTGAATTGTCTGATTTGTCCGACTTGTCGGATTAATCCGATTATTCCGATTAATCCGATTAGTCCGACTTGTCCGCCCCGTCCGACACCCTTACCCCAACCCTTCACAGCACCCCCCTCATTATAAGCACGTTACAGCCCCGTGAAGGTTTTTAAAAAATCTGAATCCACACGATAAAGACATGCCAAACCCGTCATTATTGTTACGACGACACCTTATTAAAAATGTTTTTTAGAAGATTTTTCCACTAAAAAAGGGTGAGATTGAAAAGATTTCGCTACTTTTGCACCTTGATAGACAAAAACGACGGTTTCATTGTTGAGAACAGATTGAAAACGGAGAAAGAGAAAGCATGAGCGAACAAATACAAAAAACTATCGACATTGACGACATCCTCAAAAGCAAGATGGGTGCCAAGGCGCGTTATGTGCCACGCTTCTTGGTGAATTGGCTCAAGAAAATCGTACACCAGGACAAGGTGAACGCATTCCTTTGGGAAAGCCGTCACCTCACGGGAACGGAATGGCTGGAGGAGTGTGTGCGCTATCTCGACATGACGCTCATCATCGACGGCAAGGAAAACCTTCCTGCCCCCGACGACGGTAAACTGTATACGTTCGTGTCAAACCACCCGTTGGGCGGAGCAGACGGTGTGGCACTCGGCTCCATCATAGGCAGACACTACGACTCGAAGTTCCGCTATCTGGTCAACGACCTGCTCATGAACCTGCCAGGACTGGCTCCTCTCTGCATCGGCATCAACAAGACAGGCAAGCAGGGACGCAACTTCCCGGCTATCGTAGAGGCGGGATTCCAGAGCGACAACCACATGCTCATGTTCCCGGCAGGCCTCTGCTCACGCAAAATCAATGGTGAAATCCATGACTTACCGTGGAAGAAGACGTTCATCTCGAAGAGTGTGGAGTATCACCGCGACGTGGTGCCCATCCACTTCAGCGGCCGCAACTCTGAATTCTTCTACAACCTGGCGAACATCTGCAAGCGACTGGGCATCAAGTTCAACATCGCCATGCTGTTCCTCGTAGACGAAATGTACAAGAACGTGCACAAGACGTTCCGCGTCACCATCGGGAAGCCCATTCCCTGGCAGACCTTCGACAAGTCGAAAACGCCGATGCAATGGGCAAAACTCGTCGAAGACCAGGTCTACGCCATCGGCAACGGAACTCAACAATAGCATTCATCAAGACAATAATAGCAATCAACCAAGTAGGACTTTCTGAAGAATAAGTAATGGTACAACAAGCTCCCATCATCGAACCCGTTGACAGAGCCTTGCTCATGCGCGAGCTCACGCCCGAAAAGCAACTACGCTCGACCAACAAGAGCCACAATAAAATCTACATTGTGGACTTCCACAACGCGCCCAATACGCTCAGGGAAATCGGACGACTGCGCGAGATTGCCTTCCGCGAGGCAGGAGGTGGAACGGGAAAGGCTCTCGACCTTGACGAGTTCGACACCTGCGACAACTGCTACAAGCAGCTCATCGTGTGGAACCCGGAGGCTCAGGAAATCATCGGAGGCTACCGTTACCTCTACGGAACTGACTGGGAACTCGACGACAACGGGCAACCGAAGCTTGCCACCAGCCACATGTTCCACTTCTCAGAGAAATTCCTCAAGGAGTATATGCCCTACACCGTAGAGCTGGGACGCTCGTTCGTGTCGCTCGAATACCAGAATGTCCGCAAGAACACCAAGAGCATCTTCGCACTCGACAACCTGTGGGATGGACTCGGTGCGCTGACGGTTCTGAAACCCAACGTGCGCTACTTCTTCGGAAAGATGACCATGTACCCGTCGTATATCCGTCGCGGACGCGACATGATTCTCTACTTCTTAGAGAAACATTTCAGCGACAAGGAGAACCTCATCACCCCGATGAAACCGCTGAAAATAGAGGAAGACCCCGCAGAACTGGCTAAACTCTTCTGCGAAGAAGACTTCCGCAAAGACTACCTCATCCTGAACCACGAGATCAGGGCGCTGGGCTACAACATTCCCCCATTGGTGAATGCCTACATGAACCTCTCGCCGACCATGAAACTCTTCGGCACTGCCATCAACGACGGCTTCGGCGAGGTGGAAGAGACCGGCATCCTGATTGCCATTGACGAGATCCTGGAGGAGAAGCGCGTGCGACATATCGACTCGTTCATCGCCGAACATCCCGAAGCTTTCAAGCTGACGAGCGGTGCCAACAAGGTGATATACAAGGAGAAGGCATAAACTCCTGAAGGGAGTGACCTCCAGTACGCTTGCGAGGAACGGGAATTAACCTGCACAGAAGAACCTGAATTGATATATGAAAACAGAGAAACAGATGGCTGCTGCCGCTGTGGAGTTTGCTGAACGATGGAAAGGCAGAGGATATGAACGTGGCGAGTCACAACCGTTCTGGATAGACTTGCTCACCAACGTCTATGGCATAGAAACGCCTTCAGACGGCTTCATCGCGTTTGAAGACCACCGAATGGTGGACAGCTCCAACTTCATTGATGCCCGCATACCTTCTACACGTGTGCTGATAGAGCAGAAATCGCTCGGCAAAAACCTGCGCAAAGGAATACTGCAAAGCGACGGCTCGCTGCTCAACCCCTTCCAGCAAGCACGCCGATACGTGGTCGGTCTGCCTGTTTCGGAGCATCCGCGTTGGATTGTCACCTGCAATTTCTCTGAGTTTCTCGTCTACGACATGGAACAACCCAACGGCGAACCGGAACAGATTTTGCTCGAAAACCTGGGCAAGGAATACTACCGGCTGATGTTTCTTGTCGATGCCAAGAACGAACACCTGAGCAAAGAGATGGAAGTCTCGATGCAGGCAGGCGAGATAGTAGGCAAGATCTACGAGGCACTGCTCCGGCAATATGACGACAACTCGCCAGAAGCCTTGCGGTGGCTCAACATCCTTTGCGTGAGAATCGTCTTCTGCCTGTATGCCGAAGATGCTGGAGTCTTCAACCACGACCAGTTCCATGACTACCTGTCACACTATGATGCCGACGACTTGCGCAACGCACTCATCCGACTGTTCGACGTGCTGAACACCCCTGAAGACAAGCGCAGCAAATACTTGAAAGACGACCTGAAGGCCTTTCCCTATACCAACGGAGGACTGTTTGAAGAGAACATCGAGATACCACAGTTCACAGAAGAGCTCAAGCAGACACTCTTGCAAAACGCAAGCCTCGACTTCGACTGGAGTGAAATCTCTCCTACCATCTTCGGAGCTGTCTTTGAAAGCACCCTCAACCCAGAGACAAGGCGAACGGGAGGAATGCACTACACGTCTATCGAGAACATACACAAGGTCATTGACCCGCTGTTTCTCAACGACCTGAGGGCTGAACTCGATGAAATACTGGAAGAGAAAATCGAGAAGAAGCGCACCAAGAAGCTCGACGAATATCAGGAACGGCTGGCAACGCTCACCTTCCTCGACCCTGCCTGCGGCTCAGGCAACTTCCTGACGGAAACCTATCTGTCGCTAAGAAGGCTGGAAAACGAAGTCATACGCGAACGCTATCACGGGCAGACGATGATGGGTGCCTTCGTCAACCCCATCAAAGTAAGCATCCAACAGTTCTACGGCATCGAAATCAACGACTTTGCCGTAACCGTAGCTACCACCGCATTGTGGATTTCCGAGGCACAGATGCTGGCAGAGACCGAAAAAATCATCCACCAGGACATTGACTTCCTGCCGCTGAAAAGCTATACCAACATCAGAGAAGGGAACGCACTCAGGATGGAGTGGGATGTCATAGAATACCCAACGGGGATACCTACCATTTATGCTAAAAACGCCCACATTCTTATTGAAAGCCCATCACAGATGGTAAGCGAACCCATTGAAACCTATGGTGATGTTAACATCTTGGCAGAAAAAGCCGATAGCGTGCCGAAGCCGTCTTCTGTCAAGGTTCAACAACATTATGACTATATTATAGGTAATCCCCCATTTGTCGGAGCACGATGGATGAATAAAAGTCAAAAACAAGATGTATTGCAGATATTCGGCTCCAAATGGCAAGGAGTTGGCGACCTTGACTACGTAGCTTGCTGGTACAAGAAGGCTGCAAACCTGATGAGAGGAACAAATACCCGTGCAGCTCTTGTTTCCACAAACAGCATTACACAAGGTAGTTCTGTTTCAAATCTCTGGAAACCCCTAACAGAAGAAGGTATACATATTGATTTTGCTTGGCGTACATTCCGCTGGGATAGTGAAGCATCTTTGAAAGCTCACGTTCATTGCGTAATAATAGGCTTCTCGAAAGCTATGAGCAATAGCCCCAAAATGATATACGTCAATGACCAACAGAGTATTATTTCTGACAATATCAATGCATATCTGCTCAATGCTCCTGACACTTTCATAGAAAAAAGGATAAAACCTCTCTGTAATGTTCCTCAGATATGCTTAGGAGGTCAACCTATTGATGATGGAAATCTTACCCTTACAGAAGAAGAAAAGGATGAACTTCTCAAAAAAGAGCCACAAGCTTCAACCTTTATCCGACCGTTTATGATGGGTAAGGATTTTATCAATCGCAAAACCAGATTCTGTATATGGCTGATGGGAGCAGACCCCACACTTCTTCGCACATGCAACCATGTCTTAGAGAGGGTTCAAAGAGTAAAGGAGTTTCGCCTTGGCAGTAAACGGCTTAGCACTTTGAAAGCCGCCGAGAATCCGACTCTTTTTGGCGCTCCCTTTAAATGTAATTCCAATTATGTTGCACTACCTAAAGTCTCTTCCGAGAATCGCAAGTATATTCCAATTGATTATCTATCCTCAGAGATTATTCCTGGCGACAAGCTCTTTTGCATGCAGGATGCTTCTTTATACCATTTCGGAATCCTTACCAGCAACGTCCACATGGCTTGGATGAGGGTTGTCAGCGGAAGACTAAAAAGCGATTATAGCTATTCAAACACCATAGTCTACAACAACTTCCCCTGGCCTGCGCCGTCAGAAGAGCAGAAAGCGAAGATAGAGCAGACGGCACAAGCCATTCTTGACGCGCGGGCACTCTATCCCGACTCGTCGCTTGCCGACCTTTACAACGAACTGACCATGCCGCCAGAACTGCGCAAAGCCCATCAGGACAACGACCGTGCCGTGATGCAGGCCTATGGTTTCCCTGTTCATTCGGCATTTACTGAAAGCCAGTGCGTGGCAGAGCTGTTTAAGCTGTATAAGGAATACGTAAGCCGCAGCTGACGGGATGATGTCTTTCCGGTATTTTTATTTTTGACAATTTGCGGCGAGTATTTATCTTCGGCTCATTTCATTCGTCACTCAAAACGGGCTGTTCATCACTCCCAGATGCCACTTCATAAAAAAGGTGGTTGTTGCTATTCTTTATTCCCAGAACTTTACTAACTTTACATGCGGAAAAACTATCATAACACGCAATAACCATGAAGAAAAAACTGAAAGTTTCGGTGCTGACGGCGTATTGACAACCAATGAAATAGCCAACGAGTTCTATATGGAGGTCTATGGCAAGGAAATAGCCAGCCTGAAAGGTATCGATTTTCCCTCTAATTTTCAAAGTACGGGCAGGGAGATACCGTTGATTTTCTGGTATATGTCAAGGGCATAGACGTCGGTCATGCCACTGATATAGTCGATGACAGCCATAATGCGCGTCTCCAGGTTGTCGCTCTGGATGTCGTACTGCGACGAGAAACGGCGGATGAGCTGCTGGGAATGGAACTTAGTGGGGTGGACGGCAGCCTCCACGAGGTCTTGCATCAGCGTCTCCATAATCTTGTAACCGCTGAGTTCCACGTCAAGTACAATTTTGCTGTTGTAGATTTTCTGCTTCGAAACCTTCGTACAACGCAAGTAAGCCTCACGCTGCAACGGTGCTATATGGTCTATGAGCGACCCTTGGAAGGTGCCGTTGAGAATCTCTTCCTCGCATTCCACAAACGTCTTCACACACTCGTTCTCCAGTTTTCCGATGGCACAGGCTCGCATGTAGACCACCTTTTCGTTCTCGTCGGTAACCCCCTCGTCGACGACTCGCTGACGGATGTGCTGCCGTGTAGCGTCATCGAAGAAGCCAAGCAGTAAATCCTCGGTTTCATCGAAAGAAATCAGCTTCAGTTTATGGGCGTCTTCGATGTCCATGATCTCGTAACAGATGTCGTCGGCAGCCTCAACCAAGTAGACCAACGGATAACGGGCGTAGCCATCCTCCTGCATGCTGACGATACCCAGCTCACCGGCAATCTGGCGATAGATGCCTTCTTCCGAGAGGAAGAACCCAAACTTTCCCTTCGTTCCTGCCTGAGAAGAGATGCGCGGATACTTCACGATGCTTGCCAGCGTGCTGTAGGTCATGACGAATCCACCGTCGCGACGCCCCTTGAAGCGATGGGTCAGCAAGCGGAAAGCATTGGCATTGCCTTCGAAGTGGGTGATGTCATCCCAGAAACGCGGCGACAACTGCTCCTTCAGGTACAGTCCCGGTCCCTCGGTGAAATAGGCTTGTATGGCTTTCTCGCCACTATGTCCGAAGGGTGGGTTGCCCATGTCGTGGGCAAGGCAGGCCGCAGAGACGATGGTTCCGATTTCCTCGAAGAGTGTTCCTGCAAGTTCCGGGTGCTTCTTCATCAGGAGCTGAGCCACATCGTCGCCCAAAGAGCGCCCTACACTCGACACCTCAAGGGAGTGGGTGAGCCTGTTGTGGACGAAGATACTGCCTGGGAGGGGGAACACCTGCGTCTTGTTCTGCAGGCGGCGGAACGGTGCCGAAAAAATCAGCCGGTCGTAGTCACGCCGAAACTCCGAACGGTCGTCGTGGCGCTCGGCATGCTTGATTTCCTGTCCGAGCCGTTTGTTGGAGATAAGTTGTTGCCAGTTCATGCCGGAAAAATGCGTAAAAAGGGGCTCAGACATGCCAAGCCCCTCATGATGAAAGTCCTTATTGCTGTTTGAAAGCAGCGTAGATGCGTGCTGCTATATCCTTAAACTCCTCTTCCGTCAACTCCACTTTCGGTTTACGGAAGTCTACATCGCCTTCGCTGTTCATAGGAATCAGGTGGATATGAGCATGCGGAACTTCAAGTCCGAGCACCACCTGAGCGACTTTCTTGCAGGGGAAAGCTTCTTTCAAAGCCTTTGCCACACGCTTGGCAAAGAGCTGGAAGGCAGCCAGTTCGTCGTCTTCCATATCGAAGATGTAGTCTACCTCACGTCGTGGGATGACCAGCGTATGGCCCTTGCCTACGGGGTTGATGTCGAGAAAGGCATAGAACTGGTCGTCTTCGGCACACTTGTAGCTGGGAATCTCACCGGCAGCTATCTTACTGAAAATATCCATATCGGTCGAGTTAGAGTTCTATACTGATGTTATCGATACGCAACTTGATGGTGCCACGAGGAATCTTTATCTCAGCAACGTCGCCCACCTTCTTGTTCAGCAGCCCCTGTGCGATGGGCGTCTTGATGGAAATCTTGCCTTCCTTCAGGTTAGCTTCCGTCTCGCTGACGATGGTGTATACCATCTTCTGGTTGGTGGTGAGGTTGGTCATCTCTACTTTCGACATGATCTGCACAGCATCTGTGCTGAGTCGCGACGTGTCAACAATCTTTGCGTCGGCAATGGTCAGCTTCATCTGCGCTATCTTTGCCTCTAAGTGAGCCTGTGCTTCCTTGGCAGCATCATACTCAGAGTTCTCACTAAGGTCACCCTTGTCGCGGGCCTCAGCAATGGCTGCCGATGCCTTCGGGCGTTCTACTGACTCCAGTCGTTGGAGTTCGGCGACGAGCTTGTCGTAGCCTTCTTGTGACATATATGCCATATCATTTACAATTTAACGATTTACTGTTTACAATTTAATTCAGGAATGCTCCTTGATAGCGCAAAAAAGAAAGAATCCCAACATCGTCTATGTCAGAATTCCGTATCCTTTACGTACCTTTCAATCTTATTTACAGCACAAAGGTAGCAATAAAAAACTTTACTTACCCGTTTTGATGCTTGAATTTAGAGATTTTTAAGCAAAAAGGGAGCCAAGACAGAGCATACTGCCCATACCGTGCACGCCAACAGATTCTTGATTTAAATCAATAAATCGCTGATTCCTTGCATTTTATGGCAAAAAAGCTTGGAAGGTATCTGAAAACCGCTTACCTTTGCATCGTGTTTTTCATAGTATTAGATTTAAGGTTAACAAAGGTTGGACTACAGCGGTAGTCCTTTTTTTATGTCTATACCCCAGAATAAGGCAAAGAAAAACAAGTTTTCCTTTTGTTCTTTCCTCGCTTCATCGTACTTTCAAGAAGGTACTTCCGCTCGACAAAGCAAAAGAAAAACAAGTTTTCCTTTTGCTTTGTCCTCGCTTAATCGTACCTTTGCACCCGATTTAAAAAGGTAAGAAAGTAAAAAAGTAAAAAGCAAAACAATCGTGAAATCATAAAATTGTGAATTCGTGAAATCGTATAATTGTTTAATATAATAGGTATGGCAAAGAAAGCATTACTGATGATTCTCGACGGATGGGGAATCGGAAAACATGGTGATGGCGATGTCATTTATCGCACGCCGACACCGTATCTGGACTATCTGACAGCTGTTTCAGCACACTCACAACTGCAAGCCAGCGGCGAAGATGTAGGTCTGCCCGACGGACAGATGGGCAACTCAGAGGTAGGTCACCTCAACATCGGAGCCGGACGCATCGTCTATCAGGACTTGGTGAAGATCAACCGCGCCTGCAAGGACGGCTCCATCATGGAGAACGCACAGGTGAAAGCAGCCTATACATACGCTAAGGAGCAGGGCAAGAAGCTGCACCTGATGGGACTGACCAGCGACGGCGGCGTACACTCCAGCCTCGACCACCTGTTCAAACTCATTGAGGTGAGCAAGGCATACGGCCTGAAAAACCAGACATTCGTTCATTGTTTCATGGACGGACGCGACACCGACCCGAAGTCGGGCAAAGGTTTCATCGAGCAAGTACAGCAGGTTTGCAAGGACAACGACGCTGCCATTGCCAGCATTGTAGGCCGTTTCTACGCCATGGACCGCGACAAACGATGGGAGCGTGTCAAGGAAGCCTACGACCTTTTAGTAAAAGGTGAGGGCAAGCAGTCTTCTGATATGGTTGCCGCCATGCAGGAAAGCTACGACGAAGGTGTCACCGACGAGTTCGTCAAACCTATCAACAACAGCAGCGTCAACGGTCTCATCGAAGAGGGTGACGTCGTCATCTTCATCAACTTCCGCAACGACCGCGCCAAGGAGCTCACCGTCGTACTGACCCAGCAGGACATGCCGGAGCAGGGAATGAAGACCATTCCGGGACTGCAATACTACTGCATGACACCCTACGATGCATCGTTTACGGGCGTGAACATCCTCTTCCCGAAGGAGAACGTTGAAGACACGCTGGGCGAATACCTCTCTCGCCAAGGCAAGAAACAGTTGCATACGGCAGAAACGGAGAAGTATGCCCACGTCACCTTCTTCTTCAACGGCGGACGCGAGGCACCCTTCGAGGGCGAAGACCGCATCCTCGTACCAAGCCCGAAGGTTGCCACCTACGACCTGAAGCCGGAGATGAGCGCCTACGAAGTGAAGGACAAGCTGGTGGCTGCCATCAAGGAAGACAAGTATGACTTCATCGTCGTCAACTTCGCCAACGGCGACATGGTGGGACATACCGGAGTCTACAACGCCATTGCCAAGGCGGTATGGGCAGTAGACAATTGTGTCCGTGAGGTGATAGAGGCTGCCAAGGCTACCGGCTACGAGGCCATCATCATCGCTGACCACGGCAATGCCGACAATGCCATCAACCCCGACGGCACACCCAACACGGCACACTCCCTCAATCCCGTACCGTTCATCTACGTCACCGACAACAACTCGGCAACGGTTAAGAACGGCCGTCTGGCAGACGTAGCTCCGTCAATCCTCCACATCATGGGACTGGAGCAGCCGGCAGACATGACGGGAGAGAACTTGATCATTGACAATTGATCATTGACAATTGACAAATGGCGAAAGCCTGCATCAGTCACCTGCCTTAGACTTTAGGTCGGCAAGATATTCCGCATAGATTCTTGCGGCAGAAATGATTTGATTGACGCAGGGACGCGTCTTATAATATTCAGCGGTGCGCTCAGAAGCTACATAGCTTAGGGGCGCACCCTTTTTCAACTTCAGCAACTCGGCACAGATCAGCGACCCATGTTCCTCCTTGAAACGTGCCGCCAACTGCTGTACAACCTTATAGTTGTACGACTTGCCGGCATTGTCGCCGGGAGTAACGCTCCCACAGTCCAGTCCTGCCAACAACGCCAGGGCATTGAAAGCACCACACGACATCCTCATACGCCCTATACCGGCACCGAAGCCGGCACTCATGCGCAACACCTGCTCCTCTGTGTAGCCATAAACATCGGCAAAAGCTGCCGCCACTGCCTGCGAACAGTTGAATCCCTGCATGAACAGTTCCTCTGCCCGCCGCATCCGTTCCTCTTTATTGATATTCATATCACATTGATTTAGTATGCAAAGATCATGCAAACGAGCGCAAAGAAAGCTTGCTTTCAATTTGCTGAGTGCAGTTTATCTTATGCAAAGATACACAATGTCGGCGATTTCTTTGGCTTTTCACCAGTTTTTCCTATCTTTGCATCAACATAACTGCCCTAACACCACCCCAGAGAATGATGAACGTACAGATAGAAGAGAGCTGGAAGGCACGCTTGCAAACAGAGTTTGACAAGCCGTATTTCGAAACACTGACCGCCGCCGTCAGACAAGAGTATGCCGGTGGCACCTGCTATCCGCCCGGACGACTGATCTTCAACGCCTTCAACCTGTGTCCTTTCGACCGTGTGAAGGTAGTGATTATCGGACAGGACCCGTACCACGAGCCCGGTCAGGCCCACGGGCTGAGCTTCTCTGTCAACGACGGAGTTCCTTTCCCGCCATCTTTGCAGAACATCTTCAAGGAAATCCACGACGACCTGGGTACGCCCATACCTACCAGCGGCAACCTGACACGATGGGCTGAGCAGGGTGTGCTGCTGCTCAATGCCACCCTAACGGTTCGTGCACACCAGGCCAACAGCCACTCACAACTGGGTTGGCAGACATTTACCGACGCTGCCATCCGCACCCTCGCCACCGAACGCGACCATCTGGTCTACCTGCTGTGGGGAGGATTCGCACGTGGCAAGAGCTATATGATCGACAAGAGCAAGAACCTCGTACTGGAGTCGGTCCATCCCTCACCGCTCAGCGCCAACCGTGGCGGATGGTTCGGCAACCACCAGTTCTCACGGTGTAACGAATACTTGCAACAAAACGGAATAGAACCGATACAATGGTGACGACTCTTCCTCCCATATTAGAGGTCAGTGGTGTCTTGATTTCATCCGACATCCTCTCAGAGTACTTCTGTTGCGACTATGAGAAGTGCAAGGGCATCTGCTGCATTGAAGGAGATGCCGGAGCACCCGTCACCCTCGATGAAATCGGCGAAATAGAAGACTGCCTCGACACGGTCTGGGGCGACCTGTCGGCATCGGCACAAGCTGTCATCGACAAGCAGGGCGTAGCCTATACCGACCCGGAAGCCGACCTGGTGACCAGCATCGTCGGCGGCAAGGACTGTGTCTTCACCTGCTATGAAGGCGGCAACTGCCTCTGCGCCTTGGAGAAAGCCTACCGTGCCGGCAAGACATCGTTCTGCAAACCCATCAGCTGCTCCCTCTACCCCATTCGCGAAAAACAGTTCCAGGGAGGACTCGTCGGACTGAACTATAACCGTTGGGACGTATGCCGGGATGCCGTCATCAAGGGGAAAGCCCTGCAACTACCCGTCTACCTGTTCCTGAAAGATCCGCTCACCCGTCGCTTTGGCGAAGAGTGGTATCAAGAACTCTGCGCCGTTGCCGACGAACTGAGGGCACAAGGGCTGCTGCCTGCACTCTCCCCGTCCGCCAAAGCATAAAAGGAACGGGTGCTTTCCAACACCCGCTCCTCACACCAGCTTCACCTTTCCCCAGTCCAGCGCTCAAAGAGATCCATAAGATATGACAAAACCGCCGATGTCCTTACAGGTACATCGGCGGTTTCTTGTTGATATGTTGATTATCTTCCCTTTCCGGTTATGCGTCGATATTGGCGTATGTGGCGTTCTTCTCGATGAACTCGCGGCGCGGCTCTACATCGTCGCCCATGAGCATGGAGAAGATTTCGTCGGCTTGGGCGGCATTCTCGATGGTGACCTGCTTCAAGAGACGGGTCTGAGGATCCATCGTTGTCTCCCACAGCTGTTCGGGGTTCATCTCACCGAGACCTTTGTAGCGCTGGGTGTGGAGGGCGGCGGCGTTCTCGTCGCCGGCAACATACTTGTCGATGAAGGCCTGACGCTGCTGTTCGGTGTAGCAGTACTCCGAGAACTTCTTGTACGTACACTTGTAGAGAGGCGGCGTTGCGATGTAGAGGTGGCCTTCCTCGATGACTTTCGGCATGAACCGATAGAAGAGCGTCATGATAAGGGTGTCGATGTGTGAGCCATCGACGTCGGCATCGGTCATGATGATGATCTTGTCGTAACGCAACTTTTCGATGTTTGCCTCACGATCGTCCTCGCCTTCAACGCCGAAGCGCACGCCGATACTCTGTATGATGTTCATCACCGACTCGGCTTCGAAGACCCGGTGCCACTGCACCTTCTCGACGTTCAGAATCTTTCCGCGCAGCGGAAGGATGGCTTGTGTGTAACGGTCGCGCCCCTGCTTGGCAGAACCACCTGCGGAGTCGCCCTCGACAAGGAATATCTCGCACTGCTTCGGGTCTTTGTTGGAGCAGTCGGCGAGTTTACCCGGCAGGCCGCCACCGCTCATGACGCTCTTGCGCTGTACGCTCTCGCGTGCTTTGCGGGCTGCGATACGTGCCGTAGCAGCAAGAACCACTTTTTCGCAGATCTTCTTTGCCTCTGTAGGATGCTCTTCCAGATAGTAGTTCAGCGCCTCGCCGACAGCCTGCTGTACGGCTCCTGCCACCTCGCTGTTGCCCAGTTTGGTCTTGGTCTGGCCTTCGAACTGCGGCTCTGCCACCTTGATGCTGATGACGGCGGTGAGACCCTCGCGGAAGTCCTCGCCGGCAATCTCTATCTTTGCCTTCTCTATCTGCTTGGAGATTTGTGCATCCTGGTCGGCATACGCTTTCAGCACACGGGTCAGTGCGGTACGGAAGCCTGTAAGGTGCGTACCGCCCTCGATGGTGTTGATGTTGTTGACGTAGGAGTGGATGTTTTCCGAGTAGTCGGTGTTGTACATGATGGCTACTTCGATGGGGATGCCCTGCTTCTCGGTCTTCAGGTAGATGACATCATCGAAGAGGTGGGTGCGGTGACGGTCCACGTAGCGCACGAACTCTTTCAGTCCGTCTTTGGCATGGAACACTTCCTCGCGCGTCTTCCCCTCTTCGTCGGGGCGAAGGTCGCGCAGGGTAATCTTGATACCTGCGTTAAGGAACGCCAACTCGCGCATACGGCGTGCAATGATGTCCCACTGGTAGACGGTGGTGGTGAAGATGGTGCCGTCGGGCCAGAACTGCTGGCGCGTACCGCGCTTGTCGGTCTCGCCTACCACCTTTACGGGATAGAGCGGACGCCCCTGTTCGTATTCCTGCTGATAGACCTTTCCGTCGCGGAACACCTGCGACTTCATGCGGGTAGAGAGCGCATTCACACAGGAAACGCCCACACCGTGCAGACCGCCGCTGACCTTGTAGGAGCCTTTGTCGAACTTTCCGCCGGCATGGAGCACCGTCATGACGACTTCCAGCGCACTCTTGTGCATCTTCTCGTGCTCGTCGACGGGGATACCACGTCCGTTGTCTTCAACCGTAATAGAGTTGTCTTCGTTGATGGTGACTTCTATCTCCGTGCAATAGCCTGCCATAGCCTCGTCGATGGAGTTGTCTACGGTCTCGTTTACCAGGTGATGAAGTCCTTTTTCGCTGATGTCGCCAATGTACATGGCGGGACGTTTGCGCACAGCCTCCAAGCCTTCGAGCACCTGGATATTGCTGGCGGAGTAGTTACCTTGATTGTTCTGGATATCTGCCATTTTTATTTTTTCGTACTAATAACGTGCAAAGATACTAAATCTATCCCAAATACTAAAGTATTTGGTTGCTAAAAGTACTTAAAAAAACAAGGTTGAAGGATGAAGGGTGAGGGGTAAAGGTTGAGGGATAATAAAAAAAATGGAGTTGCACTCTTCTGTTGAGTGACAACTCCATGAATATCGCTTGTTTAACTGACGTCTATCCGAGTTTTGCAATGTGAGCGCAAAGACTTGACTTCAGGTTGGCAGCCTTGTTCTTGTGGATAATGTTGGTCTTAGCCAACTTGTCCAGCATCTTCTGGATAGCAGGATAGAGCTTTACTGCCTCGTCCTTGTCGGTTGTAGCGCGCAACTTGCGAACGGCATTACGCATGGTTTTTGCGTAGTAGCGGTTGTGCTCGTTTCTCGTCTTTGTCTGACGAATTCTCTTCAATGATGATTTGTGATTTGCCATTGTTTTGAATTGTTTAATTTTTAAATCTTAATTTTTAATCTTTCATCTCCCAGAAGCCTGTGGGTCTTGCGTTGGCGGCTGCCCTGGGCAGTAATTCTTAAAGTGATAATTGACAATGGATAATGGACAATTTCTTTTTAAGAAAAACTTCCGTCACCTTTTCCCAGTTTTTCACGGCTGGTAGCGCATCGCTGCGCAGATGGCGGATTCTGTTGGTAGTCCCTAGGAGAGTCGAACTCCTCTTTAGAGAATGAAAATCTCTCGTCCTAGCCGATAGACGAAGGGACCAAAGCGGGTGCAAAGGTAGTTGTTTTCTTTGTTTCTACCAAATTTTTGCAGGATATTTTTCACTGAACGGCTGAAAAGATGTATTTTTGCAGCATGCTGACGAAGACCAGAGCCATTGTATTGCACACGTTGAAGTTCGGTGAAGCCTCGATGATTGTCGACATGTTCACCGAACAGCACGGCAGGCTGTCGTTTATGGTGCGCATCCCGAAGACCAGCAAGGCGAGGGTGAAGAAGCAGTTCTTCCAACCCATGACAATCCTTGACATGGCATTCGACTACCGGCAGCGTGCCAACTTGCAGCATATCCGCGACATCCGACTGGCTGTGCCTTTCTCCACGATTCCTTTCGACGCAGTCAAGCTGTCGTTGTCGCTCTTCCTGGCAGAGTTCCTGTATTATTGTACGCGCGATGAACAGCAGAACGCCCCACTCTACCAATACATCGAGAACAGCATGGCGTGGTTAGACACCGCAGGGCAGGCGTATGCCAACTTCCATCTGGTGTTCATGATGCACCTGTCGCGCTTCATCGGCTTCTATCCGAACCTGGAAGGGTTTGTAACCGGCTGCTACTTCGACCTGCGCAACGCCTCGTTCACCAATGAGGTACCGCTCCACCCCGACTTTGTACACCCGGAAGAGGCCTCACGCATCAACACCCTGATGCGTATGGGGTATGAGTCGATGCACTTGTTCCAAATGAACCGCAACGAGCGCAACCGCATCACCGAGCTCATCATCCACTACTACCGGCTGCACATCCCTCAGATGCCTCTTCTGCACTCGCTGCCCATCTTGCAGGAACTCTTCGCCTAACGCCCTGCACCGCTCCGCGCATCCGTTTTTTCAGTCAACATTGGCACGTCTTTCTCTTGTCTGGTATTTCCTTTTTCACTATCTTTGCCTCCGAAACCTAAAACCAGATAACGATGAAGACTAATTTTTTTCTATTGATGCTAATGCTCTTTGCGACGACGACGGCTGGCCGGGCGCAGAGCATCGGTGCATTTCTTTCTGACAACGACGGTCCGTATACGAATGTACGTAACGCTCCGAGTGGTAAGATTGTTGCAAAGATTGGCCACAAGAACTCTCCCACTTTTGTACTGGACCGCCCCAAGGACGGCTGGTGGCACATTGTAGGTAACAGCTATGAGATAGCAGAAGAAGGAACAGAGGTGACGCTGAAGGGTTCGAAGACCGGCTATTGGATTCATCATTCCGTTGTGGCAATAGCTACTCGCAACTATGGCGGTGAGACGCTGAAGCTCCGAAAGAGGCCGTCCAGCAAGTCTGCCGTCACGTGGTCTTTCAAGGAAGAGACTACCTTACACCCCATCGAAGTATCAGGCACATGGGTAAAGGTACGTACTGCCGATGGCAAACATACGGGATGGATAGAAGAAGAGTGGCTTTGCGACAATCCCCTGACAAATTGCTGTTGAAAGCACTTTTCCTGACTACTCTTCAAAGTTGAAAGACAGTTGTCCGTCACCCAAGAGGTTATAGCTCTTGCGGTGGTAGGGTGTGATGCCATATTGCCGTATGGCATCGCGGTGCTTGCGCGTGGGATAGCCCTTGTTCGACTGCCAGTCGTATTGCGGATATTCCTCTGCCAAGCCGTCCATGTAGTCGTCCCGGTAGGTCTTGGCGAGTATAGAGGCGGCTGCAATAGACAAGTACTTGCCGTCGCCCTTGACGATGCAGGTATGAGGGAGGGGGGTGTTGACAACGGCATTGCCGTCAGCCACGGCACGGCACGGCGTGTAGGGACGGAAGCGATTGCCGTCTACGATGATGGCTTCCGGACGTATCTGCAACTGATCCAAAGCACGGTGCATGGCAAGGAACGAAGCATTGAGGATGTTCATCTTGTCAATCTCCTCTGGGGTGACGACACCTATCGCCCAGGCTACGGCATCTTGCTCAATAATGGCACGCAACTGGTGGCGCTTCTTGTCGGTAAGTTGCTTGGAGTCGTTCAGCTCCGCATTCTGATAGTCACGCGGAAAGATGACGGCAGCGGCATAGACACTGCCTGCAAGACATCCGCGGCCTGCCTCATCGCAACCAGCTTCCCACTCGTACTCTTTATAATAATGGCTCTGCAACATCGTCAAAACATTTGACTGACCCTACGGATGCCGGCAACAAGCGCATCGACATCTTCTTTTGTATTATAAAGCGCAAAAGAGGCACGCACCGTTCCGAGAATACCCAACCGGTCCATCAGCGGTTGCGCACAATGATGACCCGTACGGACTGCTATTCCGAGACGGTCGAGCAACGTTCCCATGTCCATGTGATGGATGTCGCCCACCAGGAAGGAGACGACTGCGTCACGGGCGAAGGTGGAGGGACCGAAAATGCGCATGCCCCCGATGGTCTGGAGCTGCTCCACACAATAGCGCGTCAGTTCTTTCTCGTGGGCTTCAATGGCATCGAAGCCTACGGAACAGATATAGTCGATGGCTGTAGCAAGTCCGTGGGTGGCGACATAGTCAGGCGTACCAGCCTCAAACTTGAACGGGAGTCCTTGGAAGACGGTCTTCTCGAAGCTTACGCTCTCTATCATCTCACCTCCGCCTTGATATGGCGGCAGACGGTCTAACCACTCCTCCTTGCCAAACAACACACCAATACCTGTCGGTCCGTACATCTTATGTCCGCTGAACGCGAAGAAGTCGCAGTCTAAGTCTTGCACATCGATACGGAAATGCGGCGCACTCTGGGCACCGTCGACCAAGACGGGAACGCCATGAGCATGTGCCGTGCGGATGATGTCCTTGACAGGATTCACCGTACCGAGCACATTGCTGACGTGAGCCACGCTGACCATCTTCGTCTTTTCGGTAAAGAGACGCTCGTATTCATCCATCATCAGCACGCCGTCGTCGGTCATCGGAATGACACGGATGCTGATGCCGCGCTTGGCAGCCTGCAACTGCCACGGCACGATGTTGCTGTGGTGCTCCATCGCAGAGACGATGACCTCGTCACCTTCCTGCATGAAGGCCTCGGCAAAAGACGACGCAACGAGGTTGATACTCTCGGTGGTACCCCGTGTGAAGACCACCTCTTCCGTCTTCGAAGCATTGACAAACGCCCTCACCTTCTCACGAGCAGCCTCATGCAACTCCGTTGCCTGCTGACTGAGGTAGTGAACGCCCCGATGCACGTTGGCATTCACATTCAGGTATTCCTCACGCATGGCGTCTAGCACACACAGCGGCTTCTGTGTTGTTGCCGCATTGTCGAGGTAGACCAGCGGCTTACCATATATCTCGCGCGAGAGGATGGGGAAATCAGCCCTTATTTTATTGATGTCGAACATATCTATTCTTATTATTCGTATACGGAGTCACCTTAACACACCAGGCAACGTCTACCAATCTTCATCCTCGTTGCCGACGACACCCGTCTTTACGGCTTTCTCTATCTTGTCTAAGAGGGCGTTGGAATAGGCATGTGTCATGACGAGAGCCTTCGCGCAAGTACGTTTCTGCGCGTCTTTCTCTACAAAAGGATAATGGCGGACAATCTCCCACTGCTCGTCATACAGGCGCCGGTCAGTCTTGTCGCCCTTCATGCGCTTGCCGTCGCTATAGATATTCTGAGTCCTTTGCCTGGCGTTGTCCTTATCTCCCAGTCCTCCAAACCAGCCACCGGCTTCAACCTTGAGCACATCATAGTTTTGAACGGTATAGGTGACACGCACCTTCCCGTCCTTGATGTCAATCTTGATGACAGGCGTGATGCTGATGACATATCGGTTGATGGTGCCGGTATGGTCGGCAATGGCATCTATGGTGGAAGAGATGATGATACATCCGGCATCTTTATCGTCGAGCGTGATGGCTTGCTTGTCTTTGAAAGTTGCCGTAGCCCAGTAGTTCAAGGCTACATAGAGCTGCTGCTTCGTCTTCCCCGGTGCTTCTATCACTTGCTGGTAGGTGAGACTCTGATTCTTGTCAAGAACGATATGCCTTGCAAGGTTGGCAGCAGCATCAAGCCATTTGTCACCATATCGCTGCTTGGCATACGCTTCAAGGTCTGCCGCCTTCATCACCTGTGCCTGTATGGGCATCACGCCACAAAGAAGAGTGGCTGCGCATATCACGAATAACTTCTTTTTCATATTTCTCACTATTTACACAATTTACATCCCTTGCATTTGTTCAATTCGCCACGGAAACGTTTCTCTACCAAATAGCGAAGACGGTCTCGAAGAGGGTCCAGGGTTATCTGGTCGATGACCTCAATGATAAAGGCATATTCCAACAACAGTTTAGCCTCCTTTTCACTGATACCACGCTGGCGCATGTAGAACAGGGCGGCATCGTTGAGCTGCCCCACTGTACTGCCATGCGAGCACTTTACGTCGTCGGCATAGATTTCCAGCATGGGCTGAGTGAACATGCGGGCTTCGTGGGTAGCACAGAGATTCTGGTTGCGCTCTTCGCTGACGGTCTTCTGCGCATCCTTGCGCACGAGCACCCTTCCTGCGAAAGCACCTACTGCCTGTTCGTCCAGAACATATTTGTAGAGTTCATGACTGGTACAATGCCCCACCTGATGATCGATGAACGTGTTGTTGTCCACATGTTGCGACTTGTCGGCAATGACACAACCGTTGCAGAAGCATTCGGCTCCCTCGCCACGGAAGACAAGGTCAAGTTTGTTGCGGGTAACGCCATTATGCAGCGTGATAACATTGTGGTGAACACGGCTGCTGCGCTCTTGCCGGATATAGACGTTGCTGACACGCACATTCTTGGCATGGGTTTCTTCCAGGCAATACAGCTCCAGCGAAGCATTCTCACCGACGAAAGCCTCGATAACCTGCGTGGCAAGGAAGTGGCAGTCGTCGGCAGCATGGTCGCAGAAGAGCAACTTTGCCTCGGCGCCCTCCTCCATGACAATCAGTACACGGCGGTTGACCATCAGGTCGACATCAGACCTTAAAATGTTGATGACCTGCACGGTGCGTTCCACCTTTACGTTCTTCGGCACGTAGACGAGCAGCCCGTCCTGGGCAAGCATTGTGTTGAGTGCCGTCACACCGTCGTCACCGCTCTTTGCCAGCTGTGCATAATAGGGGGCAACCAGTTCCGGACGCTCCTGCGACACCTTCTTCAGGGAGTCGACGATGATACCTTCCTGCTTCACCCCCTTACTGTCAGTAGCATAGAAAGTATCGTTTACCACGAAGTAGAGAGCCGTACTGAGGTTGGGCACGTCACAACGGAAAGCCTGATAGGGGTCTACCGGTATCTGCAACCGGTTCAGGTTAACGCCGTAGTCAGGTGCAAAAAGCGGTGCGACGTCGGTATACTTATACCGTTCTACCTTCTTCGACGGAAAGCCCAATCGCTTGAAGTCGTCGAAAGCAGTTTCACGCACGCTGTTCATGACATCCGACGAGAAGCCGAAGAACATGTTGCGAGCCTGCTGGTAGAGGTCTATGTATTGTTGTTCGCTGTTCATCTTGCAAATTGTCAATTGTCAATTGTCAATTCTTTTTTTACCCAGTCATATCCGTGCTCCTGTATCTCCTTGGCAAGTTCCGGACCAGCCGTCTTTACGATGCGTCCCTGATAGAGCACGTGCACCACCTCCGGACGTATCATCTCCAGCAGACGGTCGTAGTGTGTGATGACGATGCGGCTGTTCTCTGGTGTGCGCAGTTTGTTGACGCCATCGGCAACAATACGCATGGCATCGACGTCGAGTCCGGAGTCGGTCTCGTCGAGGATGGCGAGTTTCGGTTCGAGCATCGCCATCTGGAAAATCTCGTTGCGCTTCTTCTCGCCGCCGCTGAAGCCTTCGTTCACGCTACGGCGCGTAAACTTGGAGTCGAGTTCCACGAAAGCACGCTTCTCGTTCATCAACTTGATAAACTCGGCAGCCTTTATCTCTGGCAGCCCCTGATACTTGCGTTTCTCGTTGATGGCTGCTTTCAGGAAGTTGGTCATCGACACACCGGGGATTTCTACGGGATACTGGAACGAAAGGAACAGTCCTTCGTGGGCACGGTCTTCGGGTTTCATCTCCAAGAGGTTCTTTCCGTTGAACCATGCCTCACCCTCGGTGACCTCGTAGAGCGGATTGCCTACGAGCACGGCACTGAGTGTCGACTTACCCGAACCGTTCGGTCCCATGATGGCATGCGTCTCACCGTCGTTGATGGTGAGATTGATACCTTTCAATATCTCTTTGTCGCCAATCTTGGCATGTAGGTTTCTTACTTCAAGCATAATGTTCTATGACCCGCCTCTTCCTCGCTCGAACTTGTTCGCTTTGCTTGCAAAGAAAGCGAGGGGAGTTGAAAAGGTCAGATGTTAATTGGTTATTTCTATTGTTTATACTATTTTCTTCTTGTCATTAGCATTTCCTATCAGCCGCAGGCTCCATGCTCCCCTCCCTTTGGGAGGGGTCGGGGGTAGGTTTTCCTACCCCACCGTTCCTTCCAAGGTGACGCTCAACAGCTTCTGTGCTTCTACGGCAAACTCCATCGGCAGCTTGTTCAGCACCTCCTTGGCATAGCCGTTGACGATGAGTCCTACGGCCTGCTCGGTGGGTATGCCGCGCTGGTTGCAGTACAACAGTTGGTCTTCAGAGATTTTCGACGTCGTTGCTTCGTGTTCAAAGATAGCGGTGCTGTTGTGCACATCCATATAGGGGAAGGTGTGGGCTCCGCACTGGCTGCCGAGCAAGAGCGAGTCGCACGACGAGTAGTTGCGTGCATTGTCGGCACTGGCAGTAGCACGCACCAGCCCGCGATAGCTGTTCTGCGAGTGTCCGGCAGAGATTCCTTTGGAGATGATTGTCGACTTGGTGTTCTTTCCGATATGTATCATCTTCGTACCCGTGTCAGCCTCCTGGTAGTTGTTGGTGACCGCCACGCTGTAGAACTCCGCCACGCTGTTGTCGCCACGAAGCACACACGAAGGGTACTTCCACGTGATGGCTGAGCCGGTCTCCACCTGTGTCCACGATAGTTTGGAGTCTGCGCCGCGCAACTCGCCACGCTTCGTCACCAGGTTCAGCACGCCTCCCCTTCCGTTCTCGTCGCCGGGGTACCAGTTCTGTACGGTGGAATACTTCACTTCTGCCCTGTCCATGACGATAATCTCCACGATGGCGGCATGCAACTGGTTCTCGTCGCGCATCGGAGCGGTGCACCCTTCCAGGTAGCTCACGTAGCTGTCGTCGTCGGCAACGATGAGGGTACGCTCAAACTGTCCGGTGTTTCGGGCGTTGATACGGAAGTAGCTGCTCAGTTCCATCGGACAGCGCACACCCTTGGGGATATAGACAAAAGAGCCGTCGCTGAACACCGCCGAGTTCAAGGCGGCATAGAAGTTGTCGCGGTAGGGCACCACCGTACCCAAGTACTGGCGCACCAAGTCGCCATGCTCCTTGATAGCTTCGCCGATAGAGCAGAAGATGACGCCTTTCTCACGCAGTTTCTCCTTGAAGGTGGTCTTCACGCTGACCGAGTCCATGATGGCATCGACAGCGGTATTGCCGCTCAGTGCCAGCCGTTCCTCCAGCGGAATGCCCAGTTTGTCGAACGTTTTCATCAGCTCAGGGTCTATATCTTCCACCTTGCCAGCTTTTCCGGAGTCACCAGCCTTGCCAGATAAGGGGTCGGCATAGTAGCTGATGGCTTGATAGTCAATCTCCGGCAGATGCAGATGTCCCCACGTGGGCTGCTTCAGGGTCTGCCAATGGCGAAAAGCCTTCAGCCGGAAGTCCAGCATCCAGTCAGGTTCGCCCTTCTTGGAAGAAATCAGCCGCACGACATCCTCGTTCAGTCCGTTCTCTATTATCTCGGTATGTACGTCGGTAGTGAATCCGAATTCATATTTCTGTTCGGCAATCTGGCGCACAAGCTCGTTACCGTTCGCTTCCGAACGGTTCCCAGTCTGCTCTGCCTCTTGCCGCTGTTGTTCTGTCTTCATGCGATGATAGAATTCTAAAATCGGTTGCAAAGTTACGGAAAAACGAGAGCAGAACAAAATAAACTTGTTTATTTTTTATGCCGAATGCCATTAACTTCGGCGAAGCCAAAGTTCCGGAAAGTCGAGCGCAATACAAAGAAAAACGCGCTTTTCTTTGTATTGCCGAGTCGCAAACCTATTCTGCCACCTGATTGACCAACAGGTAGAATTGAAATAATCACCGAATACGCGACGCAAGTTCTGTATGTCGCTATGTCATAGCGGCTTACGAAACTTGCGTCGTATGTTCGATCTTTATTTCCCCTGTAAGGGCAAACTTAGCGTAGGATAGGCTTGATAGGCATCAGAGTTTCTGCTCGACCTCAATCTCCATGAAGGTTTCGATGACGTCGCCTTCCATGATGTCGTTGAAGTTGACGAGCGAGATACCGCACTCCAAGCCTGTTGCCACCTCCTTGACATCGTCCTTGTAGCGCTTCAGCGCATCGATGGGAGCGGTGTGTACAACGATGCCGTCGCGCACGACACGCGCTTTGTCGGAGCGGTGTACCTTGCCTTCGGTGACAAGTGCGCCGGCAACGGTGCCCACCTTCGAGATCTTGAAGACCTGACGCACTTCTACCTGTCCGGTGACAACCTCCTTCTTCACCTTGTCGAGCATGCCCACCATAGCTGACTTGATGTCGTCGATGGCATCGTAGATGACGCTGTAGGTGTTGATTTCGACACCTTCGCGGTCGGCTGCCTTGCGGGCATCGGCAGAAGGACGCACCTGGAAGCCCACGATGATGGCATCGGAAGCACTTGCCAGCATGACGTCGTTCTCGGAAATCTGTCCGACGGCCTTGTTGATGACGTTGACCTGCACCTTCTCTGTAGAGAGTTTGATGAACGAGTCGGAGAGCGCTTCGATACTTCCGTCGGTATCACCCTTGACAATGATGTTGAGTTCGTGGAACTCACCCAGCGCAATGCGGTGGGAGATGTCGTCGAGGGTGAACTTCTTCTGCGTGCGCAAGCCCTGTTCGCGCTGCAGTTGCAGACGCTTGTTGGCGATGTCGCGTGCCTCCTGCTCGGTCTCCAGCACGTGGAAGGTGTCGCCGGCAGTGGGCGCACCGTTCAGACCGAGGATGATGACCGGCTCAGCAGGACCTGCCTGCTCGATGCGTTGGTTACGCTCGTTGAACATCGCCTTGATACGTCCGTAGCTGGTACCGGCAATCACGTTGTCACCCACCTTCAGCGTACCGTTCGAGACGAGGAGCGTAGAGACGTAGCCACGACCCTTGTCAAGGCTGGACTCGATGACCGAACCCGTTGCCTTGCGGTTGGGGTTGGCCTTCAGGTCGAGCATCTCCGCCTCAAGGAGCACCTTCTCCAACAGGTCGTCGACGCCGATACCCTTCTTGGCACTGATCTCCTGACACTGGTACTTGCCGCCCCACTCCTCTACGAGCAGGTTCATCTGCGAGAGGTCTTCACGTATCTTGTCGGCATTGGCACCGGGCTTGTCTATCTTGTTGATGGCAAACACCATCGGGACGTTGGCAGCCTGGGCGTGGGCGATGGCCTCCTTGGTGGTGGGCATCACCGAGTCGTCGGCAGCAATGATGATGATGGCGATGTCAGTGACCTGCGTACCGCGGGCACGCATGGCGGTGAACGCCTCGTGACCCGGCGTGTCGAGGAAGGTGATGCGGCGTCCATCGGCAAGTTTCACGTTGTAGGCACCGATGTGCTGGGTGATACCTCCCGCCTCACCAGCAATGACGTTGGTGTTGCGGATGTGGTCAAGCAGCGAGGTCTTGCCGTGGTCGACGTGTCCCATGACGGTAACGATAGGCGCACGCGGCACGAGGTCGTTCTCGTCGTCCTCCTCTTCGCTGACAGCCTCTTGCACTTCCGCACTGACATATTCGGTCTTGAAGCCGAACTCGTCGGCAACAAGGTTGATGGTCTCAGCATCGAGCCGCTGGTTGATGGACACCATGATACCTACCGACATGAGGGTAGAGATGACCTGTGTGACGCTGACATCCATCATCGTTGCCAGTTCGCTGACGGTTACGAACTCCGTCAGCTTCAGCACCTTGTTTTCGCGCTGTTCGGCGCGTGCCTCCTCGTTCATCTTCTCTTGGATGGCTTCGCGCTTCTCCTTACGATACTTGGCACCCTTCTTGTTCTGGTTCTGCTTGTTGGTCAGTCGTGCGAGAGTCTCCTTTACCTGACGTGCCACGTCCTCTTCGCTTACCTCCAACGGCTTCTGGTTGCGGTTGCGGTTCTTCTTTTTCTTGCCACCGCTCTTGCCGCCACCGTTGCCGCCGGCATTGGCTCCGCTCTGCTGCTGGTTGGCAGCAGCATTGATGTCGACACGTCCCTGCTTGATGCGCTCACGCTTCTTGCGTTCGCCGGCAGCCTTCTCCTCACGTTCCTTGCGGCGCTCTTCCTTGGTTTTCTTCTTTGGACGGGTGCTCTGGTTGATGGAACTGAGGTCTATCTTGCCCAGCACGTTCACCTTGGTGGCATTCAACAACTTGTCTTCATTCTTGGTGGTGAAGATTTCTTTTGCCGGTGCCGGAGCAGCAACTTCCTTGCTCTCGGCTGCCGGAGCGGGCTGAACGGGAGCGGGAGCCTCAACCTTCGGTGCCTCAACCTGGGGAGCTTCCGCCTGCGGTGTCTCCACCTTCGGAGCCTCAGCCTTGGGCTGCTCTGCCTTCACTTCGGGCTTGGCCTCTGCCGGCTGTTCCACCTTGGCTGTTTCGGCAACAGGTTCCGGCTTGGGCTGAGCAACTTCAGCTACCGGTTCTTCCTTCTTCTCGGCAGGTTTCTTACCAATCTGGTCAAGGTCTATCTTTCCAACAGGCTTGAACTGGGGACGGTTTTTCTCTACCAGCGTCTCCACCTTCACCTCCGGAGCTGCTTCCTTCGGCTTCTTCTCCTTCGGCTTCTTCTGGAACAGGCGTGCAGCATCGGTCTTCACGTCCTTGTCGCTCTTGAACTCCTTCACCAGCGCGTCGTACTGCTCGTCGCTGAGCTTGAAGTTCAGGTCACCCTTCACCTCACCCAGCTTCTTCTTTTCCAAGAAGTCGACAGCCGTCTGGAGTCCGATGTTCAGTTCGCGTATTGCTTTATTTAATCTTATACTCATCTATTTCTCATTTATCTTCATTTAAAATTACTCAAACTCAGCTTTCAGCACGTTGAGCAAGCCGTCAACGGTCTCTTCTTCCAGGTCGGCTTTCTCGATGAGCATCTCACGCGGAGCGTTCAGCACCTGCTTGGCGGTGTCGAGACCGATGCTCTTGATGGCATCGATTACCCACTGGTCTATCTCGTCGGCAAACTCGTCGAGGTAGATGTCCTCCTCGGCTTCGGCCTCATTGATTTCACGGAAGACGTCAATGGTGTATCCTGTCAGCATGGAGGCGAGCTTGATGTTGAGTCCGCCGCGGCCGATGGCGAGGCTCACCTGATCGGGCTGCAGATAGACTTCTGCCTTCAGGTTCTCTTCGTCGATGTTGATGCTGGAGACGGTGGCAGGACTCAGCGCACGCTGGATGAACAGCTTGACGTTGGTGGTGTAGTTGATGACGTCGATGTTCTCGTTGCAAAGCTCACGGACGATGCCATGCACACGGCTGCCACGGACACCCACGCAGGCGCCTACCGGGTCTATGCGCTCGTCGTAGCTCTCCACGGCAATCTTGGCACGTTCACCCGGCATGCGGGCAATGCGCTTGATGGAGATGAGGCCGTCGTTGATTTCAGGCACTTCGGCTTCCAACAGGCGCTCCAGGAACTGCGGACTGGTACGTGAGAGAATAATCTTCGGATTGTTGTTCTCGTTGTCTACGCGCAGGATGACGGCACGAATGGTCTCGCCCTTGCGGTACTGGTCGGACGGAATCTGCTCTGCCTTCGGCAGGATGAGCTCGTTGTTCTCTTCGTCAACGAGCAGCACCTCGCGCTTCCACACCTGATAGACCTCGCCGGAGACAATCTGTCCCACACGGTCCTTGTACTTATTATACAGGGAGTCGTGCTCCAGTTCGAGAATCTTTGAGGCCAGCGTCTGGCGCAGGTTCAGGATGGCACGGCGGCCGAACTTCGTGAAGTCTACACGCTCGGCTACGTCCTCACCCACCTCATAGTCTTCTTCAATCTTCTGGGCTTCCTTCAATGCTATCTCCTTATTCTCGTCTTTCACCTCACCGTCGGGTACGACCACGCGGTTGCGATAAATCTCGAAGTCGCCCTTGTCGGGGTTCACGATGACGTCGAAGTTCTCGTCTGAACCGAAGATCTTCGCTATCACATTGCGGAAACTCTCCTCAAGCACACTCACCAATGTTGTACGGTCAATGTTCTTGGTTTCCTTAAACTCCTTGAACGTCTCTATCATGTTCGGAGTGTTGTCTGTTCTCTTTGCTGCCATTATCTTATTTGACTATTTAACTATTTCACTATTTTACAATTGATTTACGATTTGATAGTTTATACTAACCTTTTCATCTCCTCTCCCTTGGGGAGAGGCTACGGGTAGGCAAGCGAAGCAAGGGAATGGGCTGGTGGGCTTCCTTACTTGAAGTTAATCAGGTACTTGCAGTACTTCACGCTGTCCATGTCGTAAGTATGGTCCACCTCCGTCAGCTGCGGACGCTTCATGCCTTCCGCCTTCACCTTCTCTTCTACGGTAACGGTGAAGTTTCTTCCGTCAACGTCCTTCAAGATGCCTTTCACCTTCTTGCCGTCGCCGTCGAGCACTTCCACCTCCTTACCGATGAAGTTGATGTACTGCTGCTCCACCTTGAAGGGCTGTCCCAGTCCGGCAGAGCCTACCTCCAGCTCGTAGTCCTCCTCGTCGCGGCTCAAGTGGTCCTCTATATACTTGCTGAGTTCCACGCAGTCCTCTATCCACACACCGTCGGCATGGTCTATCTCCACGACGATGCGGTCGTCCTGGCTGATCTGGATGTCTACTAAGAAGTACTCCTTGTCCTGGAGCCACTCCTCTACTAACGTCTTTACGATATTCTTATCTATCATCTTCTATAATAAAAAGTAACTTTTTACTCTTGTCCCTTGCTTGTTCTCAGGCAGCCATCTGCACGCTGCCAAATATAACAAATGTGGAACCCTTTCGAGTCCCACATTCCACTGAACGGCTGCAAAGGTACTTACTTTTTCGTAACCCTGCAAATATTTTCAGGTTTTTCTTTCTGATGATTGCACCATTTAGACATCGTTTAGACATCGTGACCGCAGATTCCGTTCGTTACAAAGATGATGATAGAACAAACAAAGATACGGAAGAATGATCCAAAAGTTGTACCTTTGCACGCGAAAAATATAGTTAATCAACAAACAAGATAGAACAGAAAGCATGATGACAGAAAAAGAAAAGATGCTGGCGGGCGAGGTTTACAACGCCACCGACCCGGAGCTGATACGTGAACTGGGTGAGACAAGAGAAATCCTGCATGAGTTTAACGCCTTGCGCCCTTTGGAGACGGACAGGATGAAGGCGATACTGAAAGACTTGCTGGGGCATGTTGCCGATGATGGTTTCACCATCAACCAACCGTTCCGCTGCGACTATGGCAAACAAATCAGTTTAGGCAAGCGTTTCTTTGCCAACTTCAACCTCGTTGTACTCGACGAAGCGCCGGTAACCATTGGCGACGACTGCTTCATCGGACCTAATGTGAGCATCTATACAGCCTGCCACAGCACCGACCCGGCAGAACGAAACACCAGAGAAGAGTGGGCGCTGCCCGTGACCATCGGCAACAACGTATGGATTGGCGGCAGCGTGACCATCTTGCCTGGCGTCACCATCGGCGACAATGTAACGATTGGTGCCGGTTCTGTCGTGGTGAAAGATATTCCGGCTGGCTCCATTGCCGTCGGGAACCCATGCAAGGTTGTCAGAAGACTGTAGCGGGTTCCCGGACTGGCTGCACAGGCATCATGGTTTCTGCAACACCTTGCGGTAGCGTTCTTCGTCGTTGAGCAGCTTCACGGCTTCGTGCCATTGTTTGTCAGAACGCAGGGCGTTCTCTACAGAACCGCGCTGATAGTAGTAGGCAGCAACGATGTCGGAGGCAAGGATGTCTTTGAGCACCTTCTTGTTATAGTCGAGGTCTTTCGCCAGGTTGTGGCTCAGCTTGGCTTCCAAGGCGTCGAACTCGGCACGGGCATCGTCGTAGTAGCCTTCTATCTTGGCAAGCTTCACGAGGTTCTCCATGTACTTCTTGCTCTCGCGGTCATACTTGAATCCGCTCTTCAGCACGGCTTGCTTGAAGTCTTCAAAGTCGGCATCGGTGAGGGCGAACGTGCTGGCAGGTGCTATCGTGTGGTGCTTCTTGATGTAGTTGACTTCCCAGTTCAGCATCACCTCCGTAGAGTCTCTGCCGTTGCCGGCAAGATAGTAGGCGATGTTGGGCAGCGAATCGGGCTTCACCTCGATGTCGGGCTTGATGCCTCCGCCGTCGCGCACCTCACGTCCGTTGGCGGTATGGAACACCTTGGTCAGCGAGTCAGGCACGTGCTCTTTGTAGCCACCCTTTGAGTGTTTGTAGTTGATGGCTTGTATGCAGCGTCCGCTGGGGATGTAATACTTGGCAGTCGTCAGTTTCAGGTTGCCGTTGTAGGGCAGTGGCAGGTTGGGAAGCTGCACCAGACCTTTGCCGTAGGTGCGGGTGCCAAGAATGACGGCACGGTCAAGGTCCTGAAGGGAGCCTGCCGTAATCTCGCTAGCACTGGCTGAGCTGCCGTTGACCAATACGACGACGGGCATGAGCGTGTCGATAGGCTCCACTGTGGTGGCATAGTCACGGTTGGCACGCTTCATCTTTCCGATGGTGCGCACGAGCGTGATATTCTTTGGCACAAACATGTTCAGGATGTTGATGGCTTCCTGCAATGAGCCGCCGCCGTTGTTGCGCAAGTCAAGGACAAACTTCTGCATCCCGTTCTTCTTCATCTCAAGGAATGCACGGCGCACCTCCTTGGAGCACTCGTCGGTGAACTGCGACAGGTTCAGGTAGCCGATGCTGTCCTGCTGAAGACCGTAGTAAGTCACCGCCGGCAACTGTATGGCCCTGCGCGTCAGCTTGAACTTCATCGTCTTGTTAGTGGTCGGACGCTTCACCTTTAATATAAAGGAGGTGCCGGCATCGCCGCGAAGGTGTTCACTGACGTAGCTGACGGTCTTGTCGGTCATCAACGAGTCGTCGATGCTCAGGATGATGTCGCCCTTCTTCAAACCCACTTCTGCCGCAGGCATGTTCTCGTAGGGCTCGTCGATGACCACCCTGTCCAACTCCAGATTGTAGCGTATCAGCGCACCGATACCGGCATACTTGCCGCTGATCATCATCTTCAAGTCGCCCGACTTGTCCTCTGGATAGTACTCTGTATAGGGGTCGAGAGATCCCAGCATGGCATTGATGGCATTGCCTACCACCTCGTCGGCGTTCAGCGTGTCTACATACATCAGATCCAGGTGCTTGTAGATGGCACTGAACACCTCCATGTTCTTGGCAACCGTAAAGTTATGGTCACCGCCAACTTTGGTCTGGGCACCCGCCTGCACCGGATGTAGCAACACCAACAACAAAGGCAAAATATTCAAAAACAACTTCTTTACCATAATTCTCATCTGTTAACAGCTTGCAAATGTAGGTAAAAATCTCGAATTATAAGTCAGTCAATATAAAGAATTATGTTTTCTTTAGAGGAAACGTTGCCTTTCTTTTCCGTCTTACCCTCTTTTCACCCCCAAGTAACATCCATCCCATTTCTCTTTCACGCTATTTTTGCGCCCTTTTTACCCCTTTTTAAGGCGAAAACAAAAATTTTCTGCAAAAAGTTTGGAGGATAAAAAAAAACATAGTACTTTTGCAACCGCTTAACAGCAAAA
>DEJO01000014.1 GCA_002353555.1 Prevotella sp. UBA2746
CCAACTTTTCGGGGTCACATCACTTTTGACACGACCTCTTTTGATAGTGTTTTGTTATGTCTTTACTTATGCGTCTCATTTGACCTCCTCGAAGTCGGCATCTTGGATGGTGTCGTCTTGTTTGGGTTCCTGCTGTTGGTTCTGCTGGCCTGCATTCATGTCGGGACCGGGTTGGGGACCTGCTTGGCTGTACATCTGCTGGCTGGCAGCCTGCATAACTTGGTTGAGGTTGTTGATGGCGTTATCGATTGCTGCTACATCACCGCTCTTGTGGGCATCCTTCAAGGTCTGGAGCGCGCTCTCGATGCCAGGTTTCTGGTCGGCAGGAATCTTGTCGCCATTCTCGTTGAGGAAGTTTTCTGTTGTGAATATCATCGAATCAGCCTGATTCAGCTTGTCGATGCGCTCACGCTCCTTCTTATCGTTTTCGGCGTTCTGCTCAGCCTCGGCCTTCATGCGGTTGATTTCGTCCTCGCTCAGTCCGCTGGAAGCCTCTATGCGGATGCTCTGCTCCTTGCCGGTAGCCTTATCTTTTGCAGATACGTTCAGTATGCCGTTGGCATCGATGTCGAAGGTTACCTCAATCTGAGGAACGCCGCGGCGTGCCGGTGCGATACCGGTCAGGTTGAACTGTCCGATAGACTTGTTCTGTGCAGCCATTGGACGTTCGCCTTGCAGCACGTGAATGGTAACCTCTGTCTGGTTGTCGGCTGCTGTGGAGAATGTCTCGCTCTTCTTGCACGGAATAGTTGTATTTGCCTCAATCAACTTGGTCATCACGCCACCCAAGGTTTCGATACCCAGTGTCAGCGGTGTTACGTCGAGCAACACGATGTCGCCCACACCACCTTCCTTGTTCAGGATGGCTCCCTGGATAGAAGCACCTACGGCAACCACCTCGTCGGGGTTTACACCCTTTGACGGTTCCTTGCCGAAATAGTTCTTAACGAGAGTCTGAACGGCAGGGATACGGCTTGAACCACCTACGAGGATGACCTCATCGATGTCGCTCGTAGAGAGCTTAGCGTCACGAATGGCATTCTGGCAAGGTACGAGGCAAGCCTGAATGAGGTCGTGTGCCAATTGCTCAAACTGAGCACGGGTCAGTGTCTTTACCAAGTGCTTAGGTACGCCGCCTTCGGCAGTGATGTACGGCAGGTTGATCTCGGTAGTCGTTGTGCTTGAGAGTTCAATCTTAGCTTTCTCGGCAGCTTCCTTCAGTCGTTGCATTGCCATCGGATCCTTAGAAAGGTCGATGCCTTCTGCAGCCTTGAAGTCGTTGACGAGCCAGTCGATGATGACTTGGTCGAAATCGTCACCGCCCAGATGGGTGTCGCCATTGGTAGAGAGTACCTCGAACACACCGCCGCCAAACTCCAGGATAGAGATATCGAATGTACCACCACCAAGGTCGAAGACCGCAATCTTCATATCTTTGTTGGCCTTATCGACACCGTATGCCAAAGCTGCTGCTGTAGGCTCGTTGACGATACGTTGAACGTTGAGACCTGCAATCTGTCCAGCCTCCTTGGTTGCCTGACGCTGAGAGTCGGAGAAGTAGGCAGGTACGGTAATGACAGCATCTGTCACCTCCTGTCCGAGATAGTCTTCTGCGGTCTTCTTCATCTTCTGCAGGACCATAGCTGAGATTTCCTGAGGAGTATACTTCCGGCCGTTGATGTCAACACGCGGATAACCACCCTCGTTGACAACGGTGAACGGAACGCGCTCAGCTTCTTTCTTAGACTGCTCGTAAGTTTCGCCCATGAAACGCTTGATAGAGTAAACCGTGTTCTTCGGGTTGGTGATAGCCTGACGCTTGGCAGGGTCGCCCACCTTACGTTCGCCACCATCAACAAAGCCGATGACCGACGGAGTCGTACGCTTACCTTCGCTGTTAGCGATTACAACGGGTTCGTTGCCTTCGAAGACGGCAACACAACTGTTAGTTGTACCCAAGTCAATTCCAATAATCTTTCCCATAATTCTATTTGTTTTTTGTTTATTATTCTATTTTTATTGACGGACATTATTGTCCGCAAACACTCCAAAACAAATGGCGTGCCAATTATGGGAAAAGAGTGAAAGAGTTGTCGGATGTATGACAAGTTGGCACATTTCGGTACTAAATGAACATTTATTTGCAAAAAAATATGTAGATTTTAGCGATTTATATAAAAAAACATTTATATTTGCAAAGTGAAATGTACAAAAACGATAAAGAGATGTATCCTCTTAGTGACGTTGATGACCATGATCGGACTGTCATCCTGTGGCAGGCATCAGCAGCGAAAGGGGTGCATCCTGCCAGACAGCGTAGAGCTGCGAGCAGGCGATATCGTTTTTCGTCTGGGCGGCGGACTTGAAAGTCATGCTGTTACCATCATGGACAGGAATGGTGACTATTCGCATGTCGGCATAGTCATTGACACGATGGGCAGGAAGATGATTGTCCACGCCGTGCCGGGTGAACCCGATTTTGATGGCGACCCTGACCGGGTGAAGTTAGACTCCGTCAGTAAGTTTTTCGATTCGGTCTATGCGCTGAATGGTGCTGTGGTTCGTTCTACGGACAGCCTGAGTGCCCAACGTGCTGCCAAGGCAGCCATGGCGTTGTGTCACAGGCAGATACTCTTCGATGATGCCTACGATGTGTCAGACACGACCAAGATGTATTGTACGGAGTTGGTGATGTTTGTCTATGAGAAAGCAGGAGTGAAGTTGGTTCATACGGAGCCCAATCATGTCGAGTTGCCTATGGTGAGTGCAGATGTATACTATCCGTCAGATGTCTATCAGTCGAAATTCTTGAAACCAATTTATATATTTTAACCCAATTAAAACCAAAAAGAAAATGAAGAAGATTTTATTTTTTGTCGTAGCTATGGCTGCCATTTTTGCATTCGATAGCTGCAAAAAGAGTGAAGGACCAGCAGATGTTGCTATGAAGTCTGTAGAGTTGCTGAAGAACAAGGACTACAAAGGTTATGCAGACCTGGTTTATTTCGAGGACTCTATCACCAGCGACTCCACGAAGTTGAAGAGCAAGAAGGAGTCTTATGCCAACATGTTGGAGAAGAACTACAAGCAGAAGTCAGAGAAGCAGGGTGACATCAAGGAGTACAAGCTGCTCGAAGAGGATGCTAAGGACAGCGTTGCTAACGTTAAGATTGAGGTGCTGACCACAAAGGATCAGAAGGACACCATGGACGTGAAGCTCCGCAAGGATGCTAACCAGCAGTGGAAGATTGAATCAAAGAAATAATCCTTTGGTTCTCTGATACAAATAAAAGAGGGATGCGACAAATATCTGTCACATCCCTCTTTGCTTTGGTCCCTTCAGCATGATGCTTTCCAGTTCTTCAGCGTCATGCTTTCCCGTTCTTTTGCGTCATGCATTGTCTGTTATCGCCTGCATGATTTTTGTATGCAGTTCTTCGCAGAGTTCTGGATTGTCCTTGAGCAGTTGCTTGGTGGCATCACGCCCTTGAGCCAGTCGGCTGCCGTCGTAGCTGAACCATGAGCCCGATTTCTGGATGATGCCATAGTCAACACCGAGGTCGAGCAATTCTCCGACCTTGGAGATTCCTTCGCCGAAGGTGATTTCAAACTCAGCCTTGCGGAAGGGAGGAGCAACCTTGTTCTTCACCACTTTCACGCGCACCTGGTTGCCGATGACCTGATCGCCATCCTTGATGCTGGTGACACGGCGGATGTCGAGTCGCACGCTGGCATAGAACTTCAGTGCATTGCCGCCAGTAGTTGTTTCCGGGTTTCCGAACATCACCCCGATCTTCTCTCTCAGCTGGTTGATGAAGATACAGGTAGTATTGGTCTTGGCGATGGTTGAGGTCAGCTTGCGCAGCGCCTGACTCATCAGTCGTGCATGCAGGCCTACCGCATTGTCGCCCATGTCGCCTTCAATCTCTTTCTTCGGCGTCAGTGCCGCTACAGAGTCGATGACAATGATGTCGATGGCTGAAGAACGGATGAGCTGGTCGGCAATCTCCAACGCCTGTTCGCCGTTGTCAGGCTGAGAAATCCACAAGTTTTCAACATCTACGCCCAGCTTTGCTGCATAGAAGCGGTCAAACGCATGTTCTGCGTCGATGAAAGCTGCGATGCCTCCCTGTTTTTGTGCCTCGGCAATGGCATGGATAGCCAAAGTCGTCTTACCTGAAGACTCCGGACCGTAGATTTCGATGATGCGCCCTTTCGGGTATCCGCCAACTCCTAATGCTGCATCCAGTCCGATGCTGCCAGTAGGAATCACCTCTACATTCTCTGTCTTTTCGTCTCCCATTCGCATGATGCTGCCTTTTCCGAAGTCCTTTTCAATCTTCGACATGGCAGCCTGAAGTGCCTTGAGCTTACCTTCCTGTGTGCTCATGGCTTCTTGTGTTTCGTCTTTCTTTGCCATACTCTATTTCACAATTTGACTATTTTACTATTTTACAATTATGCGATTTACAATGTATGCTTTTTTACCCCACCTCATAGTTCAGGTTTTTGGTTTTGTCGTTTTGCTCCCTCTCCTTGGTATGCAGTCCGAGTATGCTTCTGACGATGAACGTCGTTCGCCTTGTTCGTTTGCAGTATTCCTCGAATGTTTCCTTATAGGGGTCCAGTTTGTTCTCTTTCCACCCGCTGTAGGGGAAGAAGTTGAAGTAGGGCAGTTCGTCAATCAGTTTGTTGTGTGGCTTTTCGCCGCTGCCTTGTTCCAACTGCAGCAGGTTCTCCCTGGTAGGATAGATGCATACAATGCCTTTCTGGTGGCAGTAGTCCACGACCGGCTGTATGTATTGTTCGTATCCTTCAATGATTTTCCGAAGTGAAAAGTTGCTGTAAGCCGTTTTGCCAAGCTGTTGGATGGGTCTTAGCTGTACGACGTCAGGCTTGACATCCTTGAACACCTCCTGAAACTGTACCAGTTCTTCCACGTTGTCTTCGTTGACGGTGTAGTTGATGCGTATCTTGAAGTCCGGATGGTCAGCCTTCACCGCTTTACATGCTGCGATGAGTCTGAGGAACTTGTCGTAGTTTCCGAATTTCATCAGCTTCTCGTATGTGTCACGGGTGAGTCCGTGGGTAGATAGCGTAATCTCGTTCAGCCCAGCCTTGACGAGGCTTCTGAGTTTTTCCTCGTCCAACAGGTTGCCGTTGGTTGTCATGGAGACATACGGTATTCCTGCATCCTTCCCCCTCTTGACGAGCTTTTCCAAGTCTTTGTACAGGGTCGGTTCAGCTCCGCATCCTATCTGTAGTTTCAGCGCCCGGTGGTAGATAGCTTTGGCGATAGCCTCCAGGTCGTCTTCAGAGAAGCGTGCATGCAGCTCTTTTCTCTTCTCTTCGATGCTGAAATAGCACATCTGGCACTGGATGTTGCAGCCCATCACAGGGTCAAGATACACGTTGATGTACCTGCGGTGCATGACGTGCAACGCGAGGATGCCCATCAGTTTGATGCGTGGGCTCTTGATCCGTTGGTAGATTTTCAGCAGTTGATATACGTTCATGTTACACTTGATGGCTCTCTTAAAGTTCCAGGTCTCCGTCGTGAATCTCGTTCCACGGTAGTCCCTGCTTGTTGAGTTGTTCCATGAACGGATCTGGGTCGAACTCCTCGACATTGAAGACTCCAGGCTTACGCCACAATCCTTTGCAGAACATCATTGCGCCAATCATTGCCGGTACGCCGGTAGTGTAGCTGACACCCTGCATGCCTGTTTCGCGGTAGGCATCCTGATGTTTGCAGTTGTTGTATATATAATAGGTGTGTTCGTTGCCGTCTTTGCCGATGCCCTTGATGCGACAGCCTATAGAGGTCTCGCCCTCGTAGTTTTCGCCCAGGTCTTGCGGGTTAGGGAGCACAGCCTTCAGGAACTGCAACGGCACAATCTTCACCCGTGCTGTGCCAGAGCCGTCAGCCAGCTGAGCTTCGTATTCCACCTCATCGATGCGACTCATTCCGATGTTTTGAATGACCTCAAGGTGTTTCAGGTATTGCTGTCCGAAGGTCATCCAGAAGCGTGCTCGCTTGATGGTGGGGTAGTTGATGACCAGGGACTCTATCTCCTCATGGTGGAGCAGGTAGCTGTCACGCGGTCCTATGTTCGGGTAGTTCAGGCTCTTGTGAATCTCCAGCGGCTCCGTCTCCACCCATTTCCCGTCCTCCCAGTAGAGTCCTTTCTGCGTAATCTCGCGGATGTTGATTTCCGGGTTAAAGTTAGTAGCGAACGCCTTGTGGTGGTCGCCGGCATTACAGTCTACGATGTCGAGATATTGCATCTCGTCAAAGTGGTGCTTGGCGGCATATGCCGTGAAGATGCTTGTCACTCCTGGGTCGAATCCGCATCCAAGAATGGCAGTCAGGCCTGCCTGCTCGAAACGCTCACGGTATGCCCACTGCCATGAGTATTCAAAATGGGCTTCGTCCTTCGGCTCATAGTTAGCCGTGTCAAGGTAGCTGCATCCACATGCCAGGCAAGCCTCCATGATGGTCAGGTCCTGATAGGGCAGTGCCAGGTTGACGACCAGTTCCGGTTTGTAGTCGTTGAAGAGAGCCTTCAGCTGCTCTACGTCGTCGGCATCTACCTGTGCCGTCTGTATCGGCATGGTGTAACCCTTGGCATGTATGTCAGCCACAATCTTGTCACACTTCTCCTTGCGTCGGCTGGCAATCATGAATTCGTTGAACACGTCAGCATTCTGTGCTATCTTGAATGCTGCTACGGTAGCCACGCCACCTGCGCCAATCATCAGTATTCTGCTCATATTTCTTTTCTCCTCTTTAATGATTCTGTTAATGCTTTTCTTTTGTGCGGCAATCATGTAGTCGCGGAAGACGTCCGACTGTTCGTCGTCCTTCCCTTCGGCAACGGTGTCGAAGCGGTTGCGGGGTAGTCTCCATATTCGTGCCATTCACTATTCACAATTCTTAATTCACAATTGACAATTCACAATTAGGCAATTAACAACACCCCCCTTAGGGGGCTTGGGGGCTTTCCCTCAACTCCTCGCCCTTTATGCCCAGTGCGTTCATGAGTGAGTAGCCCAGTATCTCTTGCCGGAAGTTGCCGCCCGGCATGGGTTGCATGGCAAAGACGGTGATACGCTTGTCGTCGTCAACGGTTTTAAGAACGTGGCGCAGCTGTTGGATTGTCGCTTCATCTTCAGCATTGGGAATGACCATCATTCGCTTCGTTGCCTTTTCTTGTGCCAATGTGCCTATGATGTCAGTGAAAAATTCCTCCTTCGTAACCATGTCTTCCACAGCGACGGCACTCATCGTGAACTCGCCGAGGTTGTCTTTGAACGCTTTTCCGTTCAGCTCCTTGTTGAAGTCTGCCGGTACGAAGTTTTCCATCGCATCCTTTCCCTTGTCGTGAACCAGCACCACATGAGTCTGCGTCGCCTTCCCGTCCTCGACGGGTCTCATGCCCCCGTCCAGGGCTATGCAGTCAATCCACCTCGGCATGTCGGCAGGCGGTATGCGCCGCATCAGCATCCTCTCGAAGTTGACAATCAGGTTGAAAGCCACCTTGTCCACGTAGTCCGCATCGGCAACAATGATGTTCTCGTATTCGTTCATTGTTGCAAAGGTACGATTAAGTAAGGACAAAGCAAAAGAAAAATTGGTTTTTCTTTTGCTTTGTCGAACGAGAGTACCTTCGGCGATGCCAAAGGTACTGCAAGTCGAAGACAATACAAAATAAAAATCCTTTTTTATTTTTATTGTTGAGGCGCAGCGTACCTTCTTAAGACTCGCTACGCTCATATAAGCGACGTTGAACGTCGAGCGCGACTGAAGGTCAAGAGGTACGATTAAGTGAGGGCAATTGATAGAGAAAAAACAGCAAGAACAGCCCCGTTCCATATCGCAAGCATGGAACGGGGCTGGCATCATTTCTATTGATAAAGAATGGCTATTTAGAGCGGGTATTCTTCGAAGGCATAGAGCACGGTGGAGAGGTAGCGCTCACCCGTGTCGGGCAGCAGGGCTACGATGGTCTTTCCCTTGTTTTCCGGGCGGCGGGCTACTTCGGCGGCTGCGAAAGCTGCTGCACCGGAAGAGATTCCCACGAGCAAACCGTCTTGTGCTGCCAGTTCGCGACCGGTACGGATGGCATCATCGTTCTCTACGTCAATCACTTCATCAATGACTTCGGGATTGTAAGTCTTCGGTATGAAGCCGGCACCTATGCCCTGAATCTTGTGCGGACCGCTGGAGCCACCGTTCAGCACGGGTGACGAGGCGGGTTCCACTGCAATAATCTTCACGTTGGGGTTCAGCTCCTTCAGTCGCTTGCCCACGCCGGAGACGGTGCCGCCGGTTCCTACACCTGCCACGAAGATGTCGACCTTGCCGTCGGTGTCGCGCCATATCTCGTCGCCCGTTGTCTCATAGTGCTTGGCGGGGTTGGCTGCATTCTCAAACTGTTGCAGGATGACCGAGCCGGGTATGCTGTCGCGCAGTTCCTCGGCAGCGCGGATGGCTCCCGGCATTCCGTCCTTGCCACTGGTCAGTTTGACAGTGGCTCCGTATGCCTTCACCAGGTTGCGACGTTCGACGCTCATCGTCTCCGGCATGGTCAGGATGAGCTTGTAGCCTTTCACAGCCGAGACGAGTGCCAGACCGACGCCCGTATTTCCGCTGGTGGGTTCTATGATGGTAGCTCCCGGCTTGAGTATGCCTTTCTTCTCGGCATCCTCGATCATGGCGAGTGCGATGCGGTCTTTTACACTGCCGCCTGGATTGAAATACTCCACCTTGGCTATCACCGGTGTTTCTAAACCTTTCTCTTCTGAGAATTTCTTCAGCTCCAGCAACGGTGTGTTGCCGATGAGCTCTGTCAGTTGTCTTGCAATCTTTGCCATATTATTGAAGCCCCCCTCATTCCCCCTAAAAGGGGGAGACCATACGAGGGCATCGGGTCTATTGTTTTTTTTGATGGGTTTATTTGTTTTCTCTTCCTCCCTTCCTCTCTTTTGGAGGGCTATATTGCCTGCAGTGCCTGTTCCAAGTCTTCGATGATGTCGTCGATATGTTCAGTGCCGATGGAGAGGCGGATGGTGGAAGGATAGATGTGTTGCTCTTCCAGTTCTTCTGGCGAGAGTTGTGAGTGGGTAGTTGTCGCCGGGTGGATGACGAGCGACTTCACGTCGGCAACGTTAGCCAGCAGAGAGAAGATTTCCAACTTGTCGATGAACGCCCATGCTTCCTTCTCGCCGCCCTTGATCTCGATAGTGAAGATGCTGCCGCCGCCATTGGGGAAGAGCTTCTTGTAAAGTTCGTGGTCGGGGTGTGAGGGCAGCAACGGATGGTTCACTCGAGCTACCTTCGGATGGCGTGACAGGTATTCCACTACCTTCTGCGTGTTGTAGGCATGACGCTCTACGCGCAGGCTCAGCGTCTCTAGTCCTTGCAGGAGAATCCATGCGTTGAAGGGACTGATGGCAGCACCGGTGTCACGCAGGATGACGGCACGGATGCGGGTGACGAAGGCGGCAGCACCGGCAACATCGGCAAAGACGGCTCCGTGGTAGCTGGGGTCGGGCTTGGCGAGGGTGGGGTACTTGTCGGCATTGGCTTTCCAGTCGAACTTGCCACCATCAACGATGACACCTCCGAGGCTTGAGCCGTGACCGCCGATGAACTTCGTAGCAGAGTGTACCACTACGTCGGCTCCGTGCTCCAGCGGTCGGATGAGATAAGGTGTGCCAAACGTGTTGTCTACAATGACGATGGTGTTGTGGCGGTGGGCAATCTCTGCTATCTTGTCGATGTTGGTCACACTGCTGTTCGGGTTGCCGAACGTCTCTATGATAATAGCTTTAGTGTTGGTCTTGAATGCTGCGTCAACCTCCTCGAAGTTGGCAGGGTCTACTATGGTCAGGTCTACGCCCTGTGTGGTCAGCGTGTGGGCAACGAGGTTGTAGGTGCCGCCGTAGAGGTTGTTGGCTGCGATGATGTGGTCTCCGTTCTGTGCCACATTCTGTAGCGCATAGGTGATGGCGGCAGCGCCAGAGGCTACAGCCAATCCTGCCACACCTCCTTCGAGAGCTGCCACACGGTCTTCGAAGACACCCTGGGTGGAGTTGGTCAGACGGCCGTAGATGTTACCGGCATCGCGCAATCCGAAGCGGTCAGCTGCGTGCTGTGAGTTCCTGAAAACGTAGGATGTGGTCTGGTAGATAGGCACGGCGCGTGCGTCGGTAGCCGGATCTGCCTGTTCTTGTCCTACATGGAGTTGCAATGTCTCAAAACGATAGTTCTTCTTACTCATGTCTTATACCCTTTCTTCTTTTATGCTTCCATTCCCACTGTGTCGAGGTCTGGGATGCAGTCGTTAATAAAATCTTTTTGTTTCTTTTTCCGACTGCAAAGTTACGGCAGTTTTCACTACCCGGAAATAGCACAAAGGGGTGATTTCGCATACCACGTTTGTGGTATATTGGCTAAAAATGGGCTTTTGGGGCTGTTTTTGAGGGGTAGGAAGCTCACATTTCAGCACTTTTCTCTATGTCGCGGCGTGACTTGCTCTTCGTTACCAGCCATACGCCGCTGAAGACAAGGATGACAGCCAAGCCCTGGCTCCATTTCAGTACGCCTATGCCTGTCAGCAGAGAAACAGTGACGGCTACTGCCGGCTGCACATAATTATATATAGAGACCACGGTGGGACGCAGTGTCTTCTGCCCGATCATGGTCAGGATGTAGCCCACGTAAGTGCCGAAGAATACCACATAACCCACTTCCCACCATGTCTTTTCCGGCACATTCGGAAGGTCGATGGCAGCAACATGGCCGTAGGTGAACGGCAGCAACATCACTGTTGCCCACAGGAACATCCACTTGTTGATGGTGAAGACAGAGTAGCGGCGTATGAGCTTGTTGAACAACGACAGGTAGAGGGCAAAGGAGAACTGTGCTCCGAGGCAGAGCAGGTCGCCACGAATGTCACCTACCTTTGCATCGAGGGCGGCGGCACTGGTCAGTATCAGCATCACGGCACCGCAGCATCCTATGAAGACACCGCCCACTTTCTTCAGTGTCAACGGTTCCTTCAAGATGAAGAACGACAGAATCATGGCGAAGATAGGCATCGAGGTGGTCACAATACTCGCATTGACGGGTGATGTGATGCTCAGACCGATGGTGTAGCAACACTGGTTGCACAACAGCCCGAAGATGGCAGCACCGGCAAACAGTCCGATGTCTTTCAGCGGCACATGCTCATTCATGGACGGACGGAACAGGTGGATGGCAAATGAGGTGAGCCAGAACAGGACGGCTCCACCCGTCACACGGAAGGTGACCATGTCTATACCAGTAATGCCATGTGTCATGGCATCCTTGCCCAAGGGTGCCATCAGTCCCCAGAAAGCGCATGCCATGAACATGCTCAGGTGGGCGATAAGTGGTCTTCTGTTATCGTTCATGATAAAAAATTTGGTGCAAAGGTAGTTAAATGTTGGGAGTTAGAAGTTACGTATGAAACTTTTTTGTATATTTGCACACGGATGAACCAGTAAATCGATGAACTATGCAAAAGTACGCAGAATACATCAAGCAGATTGAGATAGACTCCCTCTGGGGCGGCAAGAAGCACATCCTGTGGAATCTGGACCGGCAGGTGAACATCCTGAGTGGTATCAACGGAGTGGGGAAGAGCACCATATTGAACAAGGTGGTGAAAGGACTGAGACAGGGTGGCGAGTTTCCCAGCCACATGCTCAAGGGGGTGCGCCTGAAGGTGGAGCCGGAGGATGCCAAGTGGATACGCTATGACGTCATTCGGTCGTTAGACAGTCCGGTGCTCGACCTGGATACCATGAACCATGTTGATGCACGCATCACCTCGGCATTGGATTTCCAACTGTATCATCTGCAACGGAAATACCTGGACTATCAAGTGAACGTCGGCAACCGCATCATTGAATGCCTGCAAAGTGGGGAGCCTGATGCTGCGCAGCGGGCTCAGGACATCTCGAAGCCCAAGTTGCGCTTTCAGGACATCATCGACGACCTGTTTGAGGAAACGGGCAAGAAGATAGTCCGTACAGAGAACGAGATACGGTTCGCACAAATAGGAGAGACGCTGGTGCCTTATCAGTTGTCGAGTGGTGAGAAGCAGATGCTTGCCATCCTGCTCACCGTCCTCGTTGAAGACCAACAGCCTTATGTGCTCTTCATGGACGAACCGGAAGTGTCGCTGCACATCGAGTGGCAGAAACGGCTCATCGACCTTATCATCGAACTGAATCCTAACGTCCAGATTATCCTTACCACCCATTCGCCGGCAGTCATCATGAACGGCTGGATGGACAGCGTTACGGAGGTGTCGGACATTACGAAAGAGTAGACTGAAGAGATGGCAAACAGGCTGAAAGATAATGTGGCATCCGATTATATTGCTGCTGCCAACAGGATGAAACCGAAGGCGGCGCGCCAGCGTGTCGTGGCATACGTAGAGAGCTACGACGACATCTTTTTTTGGCGTTCCATCTTGTCGCAGTATGAGAATGATTCTCGTTATTTTGAGGTGATGCTCCCTTCGAAGAAGAACCTCTCGAAGGGTAAGAAGTCGGTGTTGATGAACCTGATACACCGGCAGGTGGGGCAGCACATGATAGCTTGTGTCGATGCCGACTACGACTACCTGCTGCAAGGCACGACAGAGGTCTCGCGTGAGGTCAACGACAGTCCGTATGTCTTCCACACCTACGCCTACGCCATCGAGAATCTGCAGTGCTACGCTCCCAGCCTGCACAACGTCTGTGTGGGGGTGACGCTGAACGACCATGTCCTTTTCGATTTTGTCAGTTTCCTGTCGCAATACTCCGAAGCCATCTTCCCACTCTTTGTGTGGAACATCTGGCACTACCGGCGAAATATCTATGGTGAGTTTACCATCACCGACTTTAACCGGGTGGTGGAGTTGGGCGGTTTCTCGTTGGAGAATCCTATGGGTAGCATCAAGAACGTGAGGAGGAAGGTGTTTACCAAAGTCCGGCAGTTGCAGCAGAAACATCCTGATGCCAAGGAGAGTTACCTGGCTTTGAAAGAGGAACTGAAGACGTTGGGGGTGCAGCCGCAGCTCACCTACATGTTTATCCAAGGCCATCATCTTTTCGACGGGGTCATCGTTCCCATGATGAAGAAGGTGTGCGACAAGCTTATCCGGGAGCGTGAACGGGAAATCTACCGCAATGCTGTCCACAACACGCAGATGCGCAACGAACTTTCCGGCTATACCCACAGTAAGGCTGACATCACATTGATGCTCCGCCGCAACACCAATTTCCAATCATCGGACTGTTACCACCGTCTCATTGCCGACCTTTCACGTCAGTTCAGCGCAAAATCATAGTCTTCTTCCCTTTCTCTCTTCCTCCCTTTCTCTCTTTATCTCTTTCCTCTTTCCCTTTAGGGAGGGGGAAGGCTTAATTCCCTTTCCAGAATGCCGGTGTGAAGAGTACGAGGACGGTGAACAGTTCGAGACGTCCTACGAGCATCAGGAAGGCACACATCCATTTAGCAAAGGCAGGGAGCATGCTCCACGACATCGTAGGTCCGATCTCCAGTCCGAGTGTAGGACCCGTATTTCCCAAACAACTCAGCGTGATGGTGACTGCATTCGTGTGGTCGATGCCAGCCACTGTCAGCCCTAACGTGCAGATACCGGCAAGGATGACATAGAGAGAGATGAAGGAAAGGAGGGTGGCACGTTTTGACATCGGGACGTTGATACCGTCTATCTTTAGTGGCAGGACGGCATTGGGATGCAGTATCTGCATGAACTCGTTGCGCATGTTCTTCAGAATCATGACCGCCCGGATGCTCTTGATGCCTCCACTCGTACTACCCGAACAGCCGCCGATGACCATCAGCACAGCCAATACAATCCAGGTGACGTGCGGCCACTTGCCGGCATCGTCGTTGAAGAGTCCTGTCGAGGTGAGGAAGGAAACCACCTGGAAGATGCCGCAACGGAAGGCACGCTCAAAGTCGTAGCCGTTGCGCAACATCAACTCTGCCATAATAAATATGGTGGCAGCAACGATGGCAAAGATATAGAACCGGAACTCAGAATTCATGAACAGTTGCTTGACGCGCAACTTGGCAACGCTGGCATAGAGCAACATGAAGTTGACACCGGCAAGGAAGCAGAAGAGGGTGCATACATACTCTTCGGCAGGCGAATGGAATGAGGTCAGGCTGCCGTTGGTAGTAGCAAAGCCGCCGGTCGCCGTGCTCGTCATCGAGTAGTTGATGGCATTGAACCAGTCCATACCGCATGCCATGTAGGAGAACATGCAGGCAACGGTCAGGAAGAGATAGACCAGCCATATCCACTTGGCACCAGTGCTCAGACGGGGGTGTAGCTTACTGCGGATGGGGCCGGTAGCCTCGGCAGAGAAGACTTTCACGCTTCCACCCACCATCGAAGGGAGGATGGCAATGGTGAAGAACACGATTCCCAGTCCGCCTATCCATTGTGTCAGCGACCGCCAGAAGAGCAATGCCTTCGGCAACGACTCCACATCGTCGATGACGGTGGCTCCCGTAGTGGTGAATCCCGACATGGTCTCGAAGAAAGCATCGGTAAACGAGAAGCTCTGCATGGTGCTGTGGCTGATGTCGGAAAACGAGAAGTTGGGGATGATAAACGGTATCATGCCGAAAAGCGAGAACAGAATCCATGCCATCGTGACCACGAAGTAGGCATCACGCCGGCTCATGTTGTTGTCGGCATTCTTGCCCAATTGTCTGAAGATTAGTCCGACAAGGGCGGTGATGATGGTCGTCAGTCCGAACGAGGCGATGTCGGTGCCGTTGTAGTAGATAGCCACCAGCAGGCACAGTCCCATTAACGTTGCTTCTAAGTAGAGCAGCGATCCGAATATCTTGGATATAAGTTTAATGTTCAACACAATATAGGGCTTTAATTAAACAGCCGTTCCACCTTCTTCATATCGACATTATGGCAGAAGACGACGACGCTGTCGCCGGCTTCTATCTGCGTGTTACCAGAGACGAGGAAGCCTTCGTTGTTGCGTACGATGCCTCCGATGGTCATGCCGCGTGGTATGTTCAGGTCTTTCACCGGCTTCTGTGTGATTTTCGACCCCTGTACGGGTACGAACTCGGCGATATCAGCCTTGGCAGTCATGAGGAATTTCACGTTATGTACGTTGGCATCGAGCATCATCTGGTAGATATGTGATGCCGCAATTACCTTCTTGTTGACGATGGTGCCAATGTCCAGGCTCTCAGCCATGCTCACGTAGTCGATGTTCTCGACCATTGCCACCGTCTTCCTGACGCCCATGCGCTTGGCAGAGAGGCATGCAAGGATGTTGGTCTCGGTGTTGTCGGTCAGCGCCACAAACGCCTGGGTGTTGCGGATGCCCTCTTCGATGAGCAGTGACATGTCGCGTCCGTCGCCATTGATGACCAGTGCGTTTTCCTTTTCGAAGAGGTCGTTGAGGTCTTCGCAACGCTGTTCGCTTTTCTCGATAATCTTCGTGTTCATGTATTCCGGCATCGTGTTCACCACACGGACGGCTGTCGTGCCGCCCCCCATGACCATGACGTTCTTCACGTCGACATACTTCTCTTTGCCCACAATCTTTCGGATGTAGGGGATGTAGTTCTTCGTTGTCATGAAGTAGGCAAGGTCGTGCAACTTCAGTTCGTCGTTGCCTCCGGGGATGATGGTTTCCATGCCGCGCTTGATGGCAACGATATGGAACGGGTCGTCAGGACCGCTGATCTCGCGCAGGGGCTTGTCGAGAATCTCACATCCATGCCGCAACTTGATGCCCAGCATGACGAGTGCCCCGTCGTGAACGTCCCACCGTTGTCTCACCCACGACATCTTCAGTCCGTTGATGATGTCCTTGGCAGCCAGCATCTCCGGATAGATAATCGAGCTGATGCCCAGTTGCTTGAACAGTTGCGGGTTGTCATCCAGCACATATTCGTAGGTGTCAACCTTTGCCACCGTCTTCTTCGCACCCAGTTGGCGTGCCAAGGCACAAGCCGTGATGTTCTCATTCTCGTTGGGTGTCACGGCAATAAACAGGTCGGCAGCACCAGCACCAGCCTCTCTCAGCGCCTTGATGCTTGTTGGCGAGGCGAGCATGGTGAGCAGGTCGTAGTCTCGTCCCAGCTTCTCCAGGTTCTCCTCGGCACTGTCCATCAGGGTGATGTCGTAGTTGTTGCGTGAGAGCAGTTGTGCCAAGTATGTTCCGATGGCGTAAGCGCCGGCTATAATGATTTTCATAACGCTTAATTATGAATGGTCAATTATGAATTGTGAATTGTCAATTGCTTTGAGAATCCCCTCGGCATCGATGCCTACGATGTGTTGCAGCTCGTCAACGGTGCCGTGTTCCACAAACTCGTCGGGCAGTCCCAGCCGGGTGATGGCAGGAGTGAATCCATGGTCACCCATCCATTCCATGACGGCAGAGCCCAGCCCGCCGTTGCGCACCCCGTCTTCTACAGTGACAATGCGCTTGAACTTCCTGCCCACCTCTTCCAGGATGCCTTCGTCGAGCGGCTTGAGGAAGCGCATGTCGTAGTGGGCAACATTGGCTTTTGACTGGCGGATAGCCGCAGTAACGTTGTTGCCGATGGGACCTATGCTCAGCACTGCCACGTCGTCGCCGTCGTGCAGCTTCCGTCCTGTGCCGATGGCAATCTCCTGCATGTCGCATTTCCAGTCTTTCTTGGTGCCTCTTCCGCGTGGGTATCGGATGACGAACGTGCCCTTGCCGTCGAGTTGTGCCGTATACATCAGGTGGCGCAGCTCGTGCTCGTCCATCGGTGAGGCGATGGTGAGGTGGGGGATAGGTCTGAGGGCTGCCATGTCGAAGGCTCCGTGGTGGGTGGCTCCGTCTTGTCCTACCAGTCCTGCGCGGTCTAAGCACAATACCACCGGCAGGTTGAGTATGGCAGCATCGTGTATGATGTTGTCGTAGGCACGTTGAGCAAAAGCACTGTAGATGTTGCAGAAAGGCAGCAGCCCGTCCTTCGCCATGCCTGCCGAGAACGTTACGGCATGTCCCTCTGCAATGCCCACGTCGAAGGTTCTTTCCGGCATCTCCTTCATCATGATGTTCATCGAACAGCCGGTAGGCATGGCGGGTGTCACGCCCACGATGCGCGGGTTCTGGCGTGCCAGCTCCAGCAAGGTCTCCCCGAACACGTCTTGGTATTTGGGTGGCAGGTCACTGGTGTTCTCTTTCAGGCGCTCACCTGTCTCAGGGTCGAACTTGCCGGGTGCGTGCCAGATGGTGGCACTCTCCTCAGCCGGCTTGTAGCCTTTACCCTTGATGGTGTGTAGGTGCAGCAGCTTAGGACCTTTCATGTCCTTGATTTGTCGGAGAATCTGCACCAGTTCCTTCACGTCATGGCCGTCGTAAGGTCCGAAGTACCTGATGTTCAGACCCTCGAAGATGTTCTGCTGGCCAGCCAGTGCCGCTTTCAGGGCGTTGTTGAATCGCAGGATGCCTTTCCTGCGGTTCTCGCTCAGGTAGCCTTTGGCGTGCAGCCATTGCGAAGCCTTGAATCTCAGGCGGTTGTAGGTTTCGTTGGTGTCGAGTCGCAGGAGGTATTTCTCCATGCCTCCCACGGCACGATCTATCGACATGTCGTTGTCGTTGAGGATGATGAGCAGGTCGTTAGGGCTCGACGAGGCGTTGTTCAGTCCCTCAAAAGCCAGACCTCCGCTCATGGCTCCGTCGCCGATGATTGCCACCACGTGATGTGGGGAAGGTTGATGGTTCTTGCCTTGCCCTATTTTCAGCCGTTCAGCCACGGCCATTCCGAGAGCTGCCGAGATGCTGTTCGACGCATGTCCGCAGGTGAAGGAGTCGTATTCGCTTTCCAAGGGAGAGGGGAAGGGCATGAGTCCGCCCAGTTTTCGGTTGGTACAGAAGCGTTCGCGACGCCCGGTCAGTATCTTGTGTCCGTAAGCCTGATGCCCCACATCCCACACCAGTCGGTCTTCGGGCGTGTTGAAGACGTAGTGCAGGGCAACGGTAATCTCCGTCACGCCGAGGCTGGAAGCCAGGTGGCCGGGGTTTACTGCCACCTCCTCCACGATGTCTTCGCGCAGTTCCTTGCACACCTCCGGCAGCTGCTCTACGTCTAAGCGTCGCAGGTCGGCAGGGGTCTTGATCTTGCTTAACAGACTAAAATGTTCTTGTTCAGCCATTCAGTTATGGTTACTTTCGAGTGCAAAGGTACGATATATAATTGACAAATGGTAATTGAAAATTGATAATTTTTATCCGTTGAGGTTTCTTCCTTTGATTTCTTCACGCGTCATAAAACCCATGACAAGCGAAATCCAAGGAAAAGTTTTGCAGGATGGCTTAATGTTTGTACATTTGCACTTGAAACCCCAAAGGCACTAATAACACACAGCATTTAAAAATATGAAGACTATCAGAAACACCATGATTGCGCTTTGTTGCCTGTCGGCATGGACGGCAACGGCACAGAACGGGGGAGGCATCTCGATGGAGATGTTGCACCAAATGGAGAAAGAGGTGGGGGCGACAGCTGCCAACCGCGCACTGTCTAACGCCATAGCGTCTAATTCCATCGATGACCTGGCGAAGAACTTCAAGAAGCAAGGCAGGTTAGACACCTACTTCAGCGTGGAGACTCCCCGGCAGACCATTCACGACCAGAAACGGTCGGGGCGGTGCTGGATGTTTTCCGGACTCAACGTGCTGCGCTCGAACTTTGCACGGCAGCACAAGGACAGCATCACCGTGGAGTATTCCCATGCCTACCTCTTCTTCTACGACCAGTTGGAGAAAGCTAACCTCTTTCTGCAGGCGGTCATAGACCATGCGAAGCTGCCCCTCGACAACCCGCGCGTGCAATTCTTCTTCAGGCACCCCATCAACGACGGCGGCACTTTCTGCGGGGTGGCAGACCTGGCTGAGAAATACGGGCTGGTGCCTATGGAGGTGCAGCCGGAGACCTATTCGGCTGACAACACGACGCGCATGGCTAAGTTGTTGTCGTCGAAGCTGCGCGAATACGGATTGGAGCTGCGCCGCATGGTCGCCGACGGCAAGCCTGCCAAGGCAGTGCAGGGCCGCAAGGCAGAGATGCTCTCCACCGTCTACCGCATGCTGTCGCTCTCGCTGGGCGAACCGGTGAAGGAGTTCAGCTATGCCTTCAGGGACAAGAAAGGCAAGGCGGTGGCTCCGGCGAAGACCTATACGCCGAAGCAGTTCTACGATGCCACCGTGGGAGGTCCGCTCAACGGTACGTTCGTCATGCTGATGAACGACCCTCGCCACCCTTATTATAAGACCTACGAGGTGGAATACGACCGCCATACCTACGACGGTCATAACTGGAAGTACGTGAACTTGCCGATGGAAGACATTGCACGCCTGGCGATAGCCTCGCTCAAGGACAGCACGAAGCTCTACAGCAGCTACGACGTGGGCAAGCAGTTCGACCGCAAGCGCGGCTACTTAGACCTCGACAACTTCGACTATGGCACACTCTTCTCGACAACGTTCCCCATGACGAAGGCCGACCGCATCGCCACCTTCGACAGTGGCTCTACCCATGCCATGACGCTCACCGCCGTAGACCTCGATGCCGCCGGCAAGCCGTTGAAGTGGAAGGTGGAGAACTCTTGGGGTAAGGAGTCCGGGCAGAAAGGTTGTGTCATCATGACCAACCGCTGGTTCAACGAGTATGCCTTCCGTCTGGTCGTCGACAAGAAGTATGTTCCCAAGGACATCCTGAAGATCGAGCAGACCAAGCCCGTCATGTTGCCGCCTGAAGATCCGTTGTTCTAAAAGCCTACCCCCAACGCCTCCCAAAGGGAGGGGAGTCATGCCCTCTTTCAGAGTGGGCAGTATCACGAAATAAAATAGCCCCACCAATTCTGTATCATAAGAAATTGGTAGGGCTATTTTTATATTGTTTCTCATGAATTGTCCCCTATCCCCCGAAGGGGCTTAGTTCCCCTCTTTGGGAGGGGGTGGGCATTATACCAAATGCTTGATCAGCTCCTCGCGGTCGCCTGCCAGCATGTCGATGACAGGAATCTCGATCATGGTATAGCAACCGGGCTGCTGACGCATGGAGGCACGTGCCACGTTGACCAGTACCTGTCCCGTCAGAGCGGGGTTGTTGATGCTCATGTTGAACTCCAGACGCTGGTTCTGTGTCTGTCCGCTCACGCCCTTGCGCACGAGGTTCACACCGTGTCCCATGTCGCGCACGTCGTCAACAGAGTCAACGGCGAAGACGTGAGTTTCATCACTGGCGAAGTAGGGGTCTGCCTTGATGTCGGCAGTGACGTCTTCCAGCTTCGCACCCTCTTCCAGTTCCACGTATACCATGCGGCGGTGGATGCCCTCACCGAGAGGAATAGTCATGGATAGTGCATTCTTCACCCCCTTCTTCGAGCGCACGCAGACGCTGTGGCCCATCGACATACCCGGTCCGAAGTTGGTGTAGCTCAGTCCCTTCGGCGCAAGGCTCTGCATCAGGGTGCGCACGATAGAGTCGGAACCCGGATCCCAGCCGGCAGCGATGACGCTCACCGTACCCGACTGCTTGTTGATGGGGTCGAGTGTGGCGCGATAGTCCAAGATGTTGGTATGGATGTCGAAGCTGTCGACAGTGTTGATGCCGAGGGGCAGAATCTGCTTGGCATACTCCTCACAGGAGCGGGTCGGCGTGGCGAGGATGGCTACGTCAACGTCTTTCAGCTCTTTGATGTCCTTCACTACAGCATAGTCTGCCAGCTCTGCAGGCTTGTTCTCTGCTCCGTTGCGGCGTACCACACCTGCAATCTCGAAGTCGGGAGCGGCTTCAAGTGCCTGGATGGCGTACTTTCCAATGTTGCCGTAGCCTACTACGGCGGCTCTGATTTTCTTCATTTCGTTTTTGTTATTTGGTTGTTGTTTTATGCCTATTCGGTTGCAAAAGTACATCTTTTTCGCTAATTAACTATCATTTTGCTCATATTTTTATCTAAAATCATCATAAAAGATGATGGAGGTCAAAAAAATAACGCCCAATGCAATAAAGCGAAGGGGGGAAGCGTTACATTAAAAGTATATATACAATCCCCGCTGACAGCTATCGGGGGCAATGTTTTTGGAACTATGATAGAATATATCAAGGGCGAACTGACGGAGTTGACGCCTGCGCTTGCGGTTGTGGAAGCAGCCGGAGTAGGGTATGCCTTGAACATTTCGCTCAATACTTATGGTGCCGTACAAGGCAAAAAAGAGGTGAAACTCTACGTTCATGAGGCGCTCACGACGGGTGGCCGCGACGACTCGTTCACGCTCTTCGGCTTCTTCAACAAGCAGGAGCGGGAACTCTACCGACAGCTCATCACCGTGAGTGGGGTCGGTGCCAACACTGCACGCATGATTCTCTCGTCGCTGACACCGGCAGAGCTGTGCAACGTCATCGCCAACGGCGACGAGCGGTTGCTCAAAGGCGTGAAAGGCATCGGGCTGAAGACTGCCCAGCGTATCATCGTTGACCTGCGTGATAAGATTGTCTCGCTGGGTATTGCCGACGAACTGCATGTCAGCAAGTCGCCAGCTGCTGCACTCATCAACACGGGAGTGAAGGACGAGGCGGTCAGCGCACTCACCATGCTCGGCTTCTCGCCGGCACCGTCGGCGAAGGTTGTCACCGCCATCCTCACCCAACAGCCCGACCTGCCCGTCGAGCAAGTGGTGAAGCAGGCGCTGAAACAGATCAAATAGAAAACTCTTGAGGAACAGGAAGAACATATTGACCGTGGCAATGACCTTGCTTTGCTGTAGCCTGATAGCTATGGCAGGGACAGGTCTGCTCAGCCTGCGCCATGTTCCCATCCTCTCGGCATTCGCACCGCCACCCAATCCGCGCACACCCAACCAGAACCGGGGAGCCGCCTCGGACACTGCCAAGCAGAAGAAGGTGAACATGCTGGATGTCATCATCGACGAGGAAGAGATTCCCGACTCGCTGCTCCATCCGCGATGGCCCGTGCAGCGCACCACACCGCTCACCGACGACGACCTGAAACAGGGGTCTTACGACCTCCAGCGGCCGGAGAACATGAAGCAGACGGTGAAATACAATGACTCCCTCGACCGCTACGTCATCGGCTATAAGGTGGGTGGCACATACGTCAACGCGCCCATCATGATGACTCCGGCGGAATACCTGAAATGGAGCGAACGCCAGTCGTGGGCTGACTACTACCGCTCGAAGAACCAGGAGATTCTGCAGAAAGCAGGTAAGGAGAAGTTCGACTTCACAGACATGCACTTCAACCTCGGTCCGGCAGAGAAAATCTTCGGACCCGGTGGTGTGCGCATCCGCACACAGGGAACGGCAGAACTGAAGCTCGGTGCCACCATCAAGAAGATAGACAACCCGTCGCTGCCTATCCGTAACCGTAAGACTACCGCCATGAACTTCGACGAGAAGGTGAACTTGAACGTCAATGGTAAGGTGGGCGACAAGGTGAACATGAACCTGAACTATAACACTGATGCTACCTTCGATTTCGATTCGCAGAACCTCAAGCTGAAATATGAAGGCAAGGAGGACGAAATCATCAAGCTTGTCGAGGCTGGAAACGTATCCTTCCCTTCCAACGGCTCGCTGATACGCGGTGCCAGTTCGCTTTTCGGCGTGCGTGCCGACATGCAGTTCGGTAAGTTGAAGTTGCAGACGGTGCTTTCGCAGAAGAAGTCTACGAGCAAGAGCGTCTCCTCGCGCGGCGGTGTGCAGACGACTCCCTTCGAGATGGACGTCTCCAACTATGAAGAGAACCGTCACTTCTTCTTTGCCAAATACTTCCATGACACCTACGACCAGGCAATGAGCAACCTGCCAAACCTGCTCACGGGAGTCACACTCAACCGTGTGGAGATATGGGTGACCAACAAGACGGGAACGACTTCCAACACCCGTAACATCATAGCCATGGCTAACCTCGGCGAGAGTGCTACGGGCGTGCCCCACAACCAGGCCAACGGCATTTACAACGACGTGAAGTCGCTGCCCAACATCCGTGACATCGATGCGGCATCTACGTCTCTCGAAGGTGCAGGCTATGTGGGTGGGGCTGATTTCGAGAAGCTTTCCAATGCACGACTGCTCAACTCATCAGAGTATACGGTGAACAGTGCGCTGGGATATGTGTCGCTGAAGACCGCCCTGCAACCCGACCAGGTGCTTGCCATCGCCTATGAATATACGTATGGTGGCGTAAGCTATCAGGTGGGTGAGTTTGCTTCCGACCTCACCGATGTCAACTCCTCACTGATTGTGAAGGCGTTGAAGAACACCAGCAACAACCCGCAGCAACCCAACTGGGGGTTGATGATGAAGAACGTCTACTACCTTGCCACCACGGTGGAGAAAGACCAGTTCCGACTCGACGTGAAGTATCAGAGCGACACCACCGGTGTCTACCTGACCTATATCCCGGAACCGCAGGTGAAGGACTCTTCTATTATATATATATTAGGTGCCGACCGGCTCGACAACAACAACCGACCGCATCCCAACGGTTACTTCGACTATGTTTCGGGCTACACCGTCACCAACGGACGAGTGTTCTTCCCCGTGGCGGAACCGTTCGGCAGCTACCTGCGCAATGTGCTGATTTCTAAGGGCGTAAGCGTGCAGACAGCGGAAAAGTATGCCTTCACCGAACTGTATAGCATGACGAAGACGTCTGCCAAGCAGATAGCTGAGAAGAACAAGTATATTCTGGTGGGACAGTATCGAGGGTCGTCGGCGAACGTCATCTCCCTGGGTGCCTACAACGTGCCGCAAGGCTCGGTGGTGGTGAAGGCTGGTGGTGCAGACTTGAAAGAGGGTGTTGACTATACCGTAGACTACAATGCCGGTGAGGTCACCATTCTCAACCAGAGCATCATCGATGCCGGTACGCCTGTCAACGTATCCTTGGAGTCGAACACCGACTACGCACAGGCCAGAAAGAGCATGTTCGGTATCAACTGGGAGTACGACTTCTCGAAAGACTTCCATATCGGAGGTACCTTGCAGCACCTCAGCGAACAGGCGCTGACCACGAAGGTGACGATGGGGTCTGAACCGCTGAACAACACGTTGTGGGGTGTGAACCTGAGTTGGAAGAAGGAGAGCCAGTGGCTGACGAACATATTGGACAAGATACCGTTCCTGCATGTCACCAAGCCCTCGTTCATCTCGTTCAATGCCGAGTTTGCACAGTTGATAGCTGGCAAGAGCAGCAACACTCAGGACAACGCATCGTATATCGACGACTTTGAGAACACGAAGAACACCATCGATGTCACCTCACCGGTATCATGGATCATCTCCAGTGTGCCGTCGATGTTCCCGGAGTCGAGGGATAAGACGACACTGCAAAGCGGTTTCAACCGAAGCCTCTTGTCATGGTACGAGATAGACCCGCTCTTCACCCTCTCGACGTCGTCGCTGACGCCGGGACATATCAAGAGTGACCTTGAGCAGCTTTCCAATCACTACGTGCGCGAGGTCTATGTCAACGAGCTGTTCCCCAACCGCAACCAGAGCAACTACAACGGTGCCACTTCACGCCAGCACATCCTTAACCTGGCATACTATCCGCAGGAACGCGGTCCCTATAACTTCAACCCCAACCTCGACATCAACGGACATCTCACACAGCCTTCACAGACATGGGGTGGTATGATGCGTAAACTCGACACCAACGACTTCGAGACTGCCAACATCGAGTACCTGGAGTTCTGGCTCCTCGACCCGTTCATCTATTCGTCGAAGACGAGTGAAGCCTCGAAGTATGGGGGTGACTTCTATATCAACCTGGGTGAGGTGAGCGAGGATGTGCTTCATGATGGTAAGAAGTTCTACGAGAGTGGAATGCCCGTCGACGGCACCAGCAACTTCCAGTATACCCAGTGGGGTAAGATACCGACACAGGCTACGGTCACCTATGCCTTTGCCACCACCTCCGGAAGCCGCCGCTTGCAGGATGTGGGCTTCAACGGACTCAACGACCAGGAGGAGCAAAAGTTTGAAACCTACCAGGACTTCCTCACCCAGATACAAGGAAAGGTGAACCAAGCGGTCTTCGACTCCATCTGGGCTGACCCCGCCAACGACAACTACCACTACTATCGTGGCTCCGACTGGGACCAGATGCAGGCTCCTATCCTCCTGCGCTACAAGCGCATCAACAACCCGCAAGGCAACTCTCCCGACAGCGATTCGCGAAATGAAAGCTACGACACGAGCTACAAGACCATGCCTGATGTCGAGGACATCAACCAAGACTATACCCTCAACGAGTACGAGAAATACTACCAGTACCATGTGTCTATCCGTCCGCAGGACATGGAGGTAGGCAAGAACTTCATCGTCGACAAGCGCGTGACGGCACCGAAGTTGCGTAACGGCAACCAGGAAGAGGTCACTTGGTATCAGTTCCGCATACCGTTGCGTGAGTTTGAATCCAACACCGGCATGACCGACTTCTCCAGCATACGCTTCATGCGAATGTTCCTCACGGGCTTTGAGAAGCCTGTCATCATGCGCTTTGGTACCCTCGACCTGGTGCGTGGAGAGTGGCGTGTCTACGAACAGAACCTGAATCCGGCGGCTGCCAACAGCGGAAAGATGGCGGTCAGTGCGGTCAACATTGAGGAGAACAACGACAAGACGCCTGTCAACTACGTATTGCCTCCGGGCATACGGCGTGAGCAAGACCCCACACAGCCGCAACTGGTGGAAGCCAACGAGCAGTCGCTTGCCATGACGCTCACCAACCTGAGCACGCAGGAAGCCAAGGCGGTCTACAAGAACAGCAACCTCGACCTCCGTCAGTATAAGCGGTTGCAGATGTTTGTCCATGCCAATGCTATGGAGCAGAACGTCACCAACCTCACTGACAACCAGTTGGCTGTGTTCATCAGGCTCGGTAGCGACTACAAGAACAACTATTACGAGTATGAGATACCGCTGAAGCTGACACCTCCGGGGCGTTACGACCGCTTCACCTTGGAAGGGTGCCGTGGCGTATGGCCGGAAGAGAACATGCTGAACATCCCGCTGAGCATCTTCACCTCGCTGAAGAAGCAGCGTAACCAGGCGAAGAACCAGGGAACGGCATCCTACAACCGCGAGTTCAGCATCTACGACAGCAACAACCCGAAGAACAAGGTGACCATCCTTGGTAACCCGACGCTCGGCGAGGTGAAGACGATGATTATCGGTGTGCGCAACCTTGCAGGCGATCCGAAGAGCGGTGAGGTGTGGGTTGACGAGCTGCGTCTGCAGGAGTACACCAACGACGGCGGATGGGCAGCACAAGCCAACCTGCACGTCGACATGTCGGACTTCGGTAAGCTGGACCTCGAAGGCAGGTATGTGAAGAACGGATTCGGAGGACTGGAGGATGGCGTGGCGCAGCGTGCCAAGGAAGACCAGCGCAGCTACAAGGCTACCGTGAACCTCGAATTGGGCAAGTTCTTCCCCGATAAGGCGAAGGTGACGGCTCCGCTCTACTTCAGCATCGGCGAAGAGGTGACCAGTCCGAAGTATAACCCGCTCGACACCGATATGGAACTGAAGGAGAGTCTGGATGCAATGGAGGCACGTGAGCGTGACTCCGTGGAGTCGATAGCCGTCACGCGAGTGCTCAACCGCAACATCTCGCTTTCCAACGTGCGCGTGGGCATCGCAACGAAAGGACACCCCATGCCTTACGACCCTGCCAACTTCTCACTCTCCTATAGCCACTCTCACCGCCATACCACGGGACAGACCACCGTCTATGAGAACGTAGACCAGTGGCGGGGTGCCCTGAACTATTCGTGGTCGCCGGTATATAAGGCGTGGGAACCGTTCAAGAAAATCAAGAGCAAGTCGAAATGGCTTGACATCCTCAAGCGGTTCGGACTGAACTGGCTGCCGCAGAACGTGGCGTTCAATACGGAGATGCTGCGCAACTACAGTGAGTTGCAGTCAAGAGACATGAACGATCTCGGTGGCGCACAGCTGCCGCTGACCTTCAACGAGCAGTTCCTTTGGAACCGTGACTTCTCGTTGCGCTGGGACTTGACGAAGAACCTGCACCTCAACTTCCAGAGTGCCACCCATGCAGAGATAGAAGAACCGTATACTCCTATCAACAAAGACCGCTATCCCGACCAGTATCAGGCGTGGAAGGACTCGGTATGGCAGAGCATCAAGCACATGGGTACGCCGCTCGACTATCAGCAGACGTTCCAGGCTTCCTACCAGCTGCCGTTGAACTTGATACCTATCTTCGACTGGCTGAATGCTGATGCCAGCTATTCATCCACCTATACGTGGGTGCGCGGAACGAAGCTGAAGGACGGCTCGTCGCTGGGTAACACCATCACCCAGAACCGTATGCTGAAGATCAACTCCACGTTCAACATGGAGAAGCTCTACAACCAGATACCGTTCCTCAAGAAGACCAACGACAGGTTCAACAAGACACCGAGCAGGGCAGCCCGGAAAAAGGCACTACCCAAGAAGAACAATAAGTCTGACAAATCAGATAAGTCCGACAAAGCCAAGAAGGAACTCCCCAAGAACAAACGTAGTTTTGAGAAGGAGGTGACCATTCAGGCTGATACCGCCATCATCGTCAGCCACGGCAAGAAGACGCGAAGGCTCATCGTCTCTGCCAAGGATGCCGACGGCAAGACGGTGAAACTGAAGTGGAAGAAGGTCGATGACAACAAGATCAAACTCTTCAACAAGACCGACTCCATCATCAAGCTGAAGCTCACCGTCACACCGAAAGAACCGTTGGAAGAGAAGGGATGGTACAAGACGGCACAGTGCATCGCACGTGTGCTGATGATGGTACGCAACATCAGTGGCTCCTATACCAACCACTTCCAGATGGGACTGCCTGGCTTCATGCCTACCGCAGGCGACATCCTCGGACAGAACCGCCGCGACGGTCTCTTTGCACCGGGTGTTGACTTCGCCTTCGGATTCACCGATGAAGGATATATCGACAAGGCGCAGGAGCGCGGCTGGCTCACCAACAACAGTCAGATGTCGAGCACGGCTACCGTCAGCCGCACGGAGGACTTGCAGCTGAAGATGACGCTCGAACCCGTGAAGAACCTGAAGATTGACCTCAATGCCTTCCGCACGGAGACGAAGTCGAAGAGCATACAGTATAATCAGATAGGTAGGCCGACGACGCAGAGCGGTACCTTCTCCATGACGACGATCTCCATCGGCTCGGCATTCGAGGGGATGGGCGATGCCACCAACGGCTACCATTCGGCAACGTTCGACAAGTTTGTCAACTCGCTCGATGCTTACCGCAGCAGGGTGGAAGGACAGTATGTCGGTGCGAAGTATCCGGGTGGCGGAACCTTCGACCCCACTATCGGCACCGTCAACAAGTATTCTGCCGATGTCATGATACCGGCGTTCCTCAACTCATACACCAGCATGGGCGGAAACGGACTGCGGTTGATTCCTAAGCTGAAGAGCATGTTGCCTAACTGGACGATACACTACAGCGGACTGTCGCAGTTGCCGTGGTTCCGTGATGTCTTCAAGAGTGTCAACATCAACCACTCCTATAAGAGCATCCTTGCTGTCGGAGCCTACCAGAGCTACACCACCTGGCAGGAGTATATGAACGGACTCGGTTTCATCACCGATGCTACCACCAACAATCTCGTGCCCAGTTCCATGTACAACATCTCGCAGGTGAGCATCAACGAGTCGTTCTCGCCGCTGCTCGGTATCGACGTGACGATGCAGAACAACCTCACCGCCAAGTTGGAATACCGCACCACGCGCGTACTCTCGCTCTCGATGACCAGCATACAGCTCAACGAGGCGCTCAGCAAGGACTGGGTCATCGGTATGGGCTACCGTGTGAGCAACTTCAACCTCTTCGGCATAGGTAACAACCATCGCCGGGTGAAAGGAAAGAAGAAGAAGGAAGAAGAAACGAAGAACACGCGCAAGACGACGGGAATGAACCACGACTTGAACTTGCGACTCGACCTCAGCTATCGCCGGCAGGCTGCCATCAGCCGTGACATAGCCTCTCTCCAGAGTGCTGCCAGCAGCGGAAACACAGCCATCAAGCTCTCGTTCACAGCCGACTACACCCTGAGCAGGCTCGTCTCCATGAGCTTCTACTTCGACATGCAGAACAACAAGCCGCTCCTTGCTGCCAACAGCTATCCGACAACTACCTACGACTTCGGTCTCAACCTCAAGTTGTCGCTGACAAGGTAATAAACCATAAACTGTAAACCGTAAACCGTAAATATAATGACATACAAATACGACTTTCTCATCATCGGTGCAGGCATTGCCGGTATGAGCTACGCCCTGAAGGTGGCGCGTGCCCACAAGGGCAGAATCTGCATCATCTGTAAGACGGCACTCGACGAAGCCAACACCTCCTTTGCACAGGGGGGCGTTGCCAGTGTTACCAACCTCAAACTCGACAACTTCGACAAGCACATCGAGGACACCATGATAGCCGGAGACTATATCTCCGACCGTGCCGCCGTAGAACAGGTGGTGCGCATGGCTCCCGGGCAGATTAAGGAGCTGGTTCACTGGGGGGTCAACTTCGACAAGCAGAAGAACGGGGAGTTCGACCTGCACCGTGAGGGCGGCCATTCGGAGTTCCGTATCCTCCACCATGCCGATGACACCGGTGCCGAGATACAGCGTGGACTCATGGAAGCTGTCAAAGACCATCCCGACATTGACATCCGTGAAGACCATTTTGCCGTCGAGATCATTACCCAGCACCACCTCGGCATGGAGGTGACGCGACGCACGCCCGACATCGAGTGCTATGGTGCATACGTGCTGAACCCGAAGACGCAGAAGGTGGACACCTATCTGGCTAAGGTCACCGTGATGTGTACGGGTGGAGTAGGGGCGGTCTATCAGACGACATCCAACCCGGTCATCGCCACTGGCGACGGCATCGCGATGGTTTACCGTGCCAAAGGTACCGTTGCCGACATGGAGTTCGTGCAGTTCCATCCCACCGTCCTCCACCATGTCGGTGAGACGCATCCTGCTTTCTTGATTACAGAGGCGATGCGCGGCTATGGCGGCATCCTCCGGCTCCCCACCGGCGAGTCGTTCATGGAGAAGTATGACGAGCGTCTCTCGTTGGCACCGCGTGACATCGTGGCACGTGCCATCGACAAGGAGATGAAGGTGCACGGCATCGACCACGTATGTCTCGACGTCACCCATAAAGACCCTGCCGAGACCAAGCGCCATTTCCCCAATATCTACCATAAGTGCCTGTCCATCGGCATCGACATCACCAGGGAATATATCCCCGTCCGTCCGGCTGCCCACTATATGTGTGGCGGCATCAAGGTAGACTTAGACGGCTGTAGCAGTATTAACCGCCTCTATGCCATCGGCGAATGTTCCTGCACAGGACTGCATGGCGGCAACCGCTTAGCCTCCAACTCGCTCATCGAGGCGGTGGTCTATGCGGAGACGGCGGCACGCCATTCTCTCGAACATATTGATGAATATACCTTCAACACCGACATTCCGGAGTGGAATGACGAGGGGACGATGACCAACGAGGAGCGTGTGCTCATCACACAGAGCGTCAAGGAAGTCAACGAGATCATGGCAAACTACGTGGGCATCGTCCGTTCCGACCTTCGCCTGAAGCGTGCCTGGGACCGTCTCGACCTCATCTATGAGGAGACGGAAGCCCTCTTCAAGCGTGTCAAGGCAAGCAAGGACATCTGCGAGTTGCGTAACATCATCAACGTCGGCTACCTCATCACCCGCTGGGCGATAGAACGTAAGGAGTGCCGTGGCCTCCACTTCACTACCGACTACCCCCTCCATGCCTACGACAAGAGGTAGTAACAAGAGGTAGTGCCCCTCCACCTCGATGAAACCGTAGAAAAAAGCAAGAAAACATGAAAAAGCCCTCCCTCCTCCTCCTCGTCATCACCTCGTTGTTGCTGACCGCTCCTTCGCTGTCCCTCCGTGTGCAGCACGAGCAGGCAACCCTACCGTTGACCGCTCTCGACACCATAGCAACAGACACCATAGCGACCGACACCCTCGCCCCTCAACTCCCATCCCTCACCCTGCCGAAGCAGTTGTCCATAATGGTGCAGGAGAAGCTCTTTGAGACCACGCAGGTGGGCATGGAGGTCTGGGACCTCGATGCCGACAGCTGTCTGTTCCGTCACAACGAGTGTTGGCGCATGCGTCCTGCTTCTACGCAGAAGGTCGTCACCGCCATAGCTGCCCTCGACCTCCTTGGCGGCAACTATCAGTTTAAGACCGCCCTCCGCTACTCCGGCACCATTGTCCCCCCACCAGCATTGTCCGACCAGTCTGACAACTCCGCCCCGTCCGACAATTCCTCCCTCAACTTTCAACCTTCAACCCTCAACCCTCAACCTTCAACCTTATCCGGCTCCCTCTACCTCGTTGGCGGCATGGACCCTTTGCTTAGCGATGCCGACATCCGTGCCTTTGCTGATGCGGTGAAGGTGTTGGGCATTGACACCATCACAGGCAGCATCTACGAAGACCGTACCTTCCGCGATGCCGACAAGTGGGGCGAAGGCTGGTGCTGGGACGACGACAACCCCAACCTGTCGCCGTTGCTCGTCGGTGGTAAGGATGAGGCTGCTTCCCGTCTGCTTTCAGCTTTGAACGCTGTCGGCATCACCGTTCTTGGTGGCATCGGTCAGTCGGCGGCACCTGCTGCCACCACCCTTGTCGCTACCCGTACCCATGACCTTGCTGATGTCCTCGTGCCGATGATGAAGCGCAGCGATAACTGGTATGCCGAGTCGTTGTTCTATCAGATTGCCCACCAGCAGGGAGGACGTGGTGCTGGCGTAAAACCAGCCCGCAGTTATATCGACCGACTCGTCACCCGTGCCGGCGCAGACCAGAAACTCATCCATGTTGCAGACGGCAGCGGCCTGTCCTTATACAACTATGTGACGCCCGACATGGAGGTGCAATTATTGCGTTATGCTGCAAAAAAGCCCGAAATCATCGAGAAATTACTGCCGTCACTCCCTGTTGCAGGTGTCGATGGAACACTGAAGAGTCGCATGAAAGGTACAAAGGCACAAGGTAACGTGCAGGCGAAGACGGGCACCGTGACGGGAGTCAGTGCCCTTGCCGGCTATTGCACCGCCGCCAATGGTCACCGTCTGTGCTTCTCCATCATCAACATGGGCATCCCCAAGGCAAAGATAGGGCGTGACTTCCAGGATCGTGTCTGTGCCTTGCTGTGCAGATAGCCTCCCCTTCATCGCTCATCTGTGTTAATCCGCACGATCTGTGGTTAAAAAGTATATGTACAGTAATAATAAAAAAAAAAAAGAGTTTTATTTGGTTTTG
>DEJO01000002.1:0-660 GCA_002353555.1 Prevotella sp. UBA2746
AGGGGGCGGGGGTGAGGCTTCTTCCATCGAAACCCTTCTCATCCAAGCCGTCATCCGTCATGGCGAGGAGGTCATCTTGCAGGATGTGGAGGATGAGGTGACGGGTGAGAAGGTGACCCTGAACGTGGCACAGTATATCAGCTACGACCTCGGACTCGATAACTTGCAGTTCTCCAATCCGCTCTACATGCGTATTCTGGACGAGGCAGTGGCACATAGCGGAGACGAAGGGTTCAAGGCAGAGGAGTATTTCACCCAACATCCCGACTTAGACATCAGTACGCTGGCGGTGAAGATGAGCGTTGAAGACTTCAAACTCTCGAAAAGCCTGCAAGTGAAGCAACGGGAGAATGGCCTTCGCGACACCATCATGCACATGGTGCTTGACTTCCGTATGGACTGGGTGGAGCAACACCTGAAAGAATTGCGGGTGCAATTGTCATCAATGAGCAACAATGTGGAGCAGATGATGCAGACCATGAGCGAGATCAAACGCATGCAAGATATCCGCAACCTGCTTGCCAAGCGGCTGGGAAACGACATTATAGTGTAAAAGTATGAACTATATCTACTGGATAGGATTAATGCTTTATGGCATCATTGTCATCGCGACTATGATTACCGTATTGCTCGACCGTCGTCAGCCTGCCAAGACGATGG
>DEJO01000002.1:666-1040 GCA_002353555.1 Prevotella sp. UBA2746
TTCGGACAGAACACCCGCAAGGAGCGCATCATCTCCCAGCAGAGCCTCGACCAGTTGACGAAGCGCTCGATGCTGGAGTATAACGAGCAGCGTGAGCTGACCATCCCCGACCAATACCTCTCGCTCATCACGTTGTTCATGAACCAGAATCTCGCCCTGCCGTTTCAGAGCGACCAAACCGAAATCTATACCGACGGCTATGAGTTCTTCCCAGCTTTGCTGCAAGCCATAGCGCAAGCCAGACATCATATACACCTCAACACCTATATCATAGAGGACGACCCGTTGGGCTATCTCGTGGCAGACGCGCTGATAGACAAGGCACGGGAGGGTGTCGAGGTGCGACTCATCTATGACGATGTGGGCTGTTGGAA
>DEJO01000002.1:1109-1365 GCA_002353555.1 Prevotella sp. UBA2746
CACCGCAAGATATGCGTCATTGATGGTACCGTTGGCTTCATCGGGGGCATGAACATCGCCTACCGATATGTCAAGGGATGGGCTTCACGTATCCGTAAAAAGAAGAACAGCAAGTGGCGTGACACCCATCTGAAACTTACGGGCAGCGTAGTGGCAGGGCTCCAACGGGCGTTCCTGGTCGATTGGTATTTTGTTGACCGCACCCTGATAACGGGTAGGGAGTACTATCCTAACAACAGCCTCACCCCCAACCCCT
>DEJO01000002.1:1420-1802 GCA_002353555.1 Prevotella sp. UBA2746
GGGGTGGGGGTGAGGCTGGTGAGGCCTTGATGCAGGTCGTTACCAGCAGTCCTACCAGTCCCTGGCCGGAGATAGAGCAGGGGTATGTGCGTATCTTGCTGGAGGCACGCAGCTATGTGTATTTGGAAACGCCTTATTTCCTGCCTACCGAGCCCGTACTCTTTGCCATGCGCACGGCAGCATTGGCAGGTGTGGACGTGAGGTTGCTCATTCCCATGCACATCGATGCGAAGCTGGTGGAGTGGGCATCGCGCTCCTATGTGACGGAAATTGTCGAGGCAGGCGTGAAGGTGTATCTCTACCAGCCCGGTTTCAACCACTCCAAGCTGCTGGTCTGCGACGATTTCTTGGCATCGGTGGGTTCTACGAACGTCGATTTCCG
>DEJO01000002.1:1918-3651 GCA_002353555.1 Prevotella sp. UBA2746
GTTGTGGGAGTCGTTGGTGCGCTTATTGTCGCCCCTGTTATAAAAATAGTCAGCTTTTTATTTGTGTGCGCTTACAAAAAGTGCTATCTTTGCAACCGTAACTATTTATACTAATCTATTAAATAACGAATTATGTGTTTTCAGAAGGGTAAGATTATGAGGAATAGCCTCATCATGACAGCGTTATTGCTGTTTGTTTCCACCTTACAGTCGGCAGCTGCCGTCACCATCCAGTCGGCAGAAGGCTGGTTGGAGACAGCATGGGTGGAGTGGACCAACATGAGTGGTGCACAGGCTTACAACGTATATGTAAGTCCTGCCGGTCAGGATTCATGGACAAGACTCGACAACGAGCTGGTGCGCAACTACGGAACGTACGGACGTGCCNNCAGCTGAAGGTAGTCCCCGTCAATTCTAAAGGCGTGGAGATGACCGATGAGGCGTCAACGACGCAGAACCTTGATGTCCGTGCCCACAACCGTCAGGGCTTCGCCCACATGAACCGTCCTACCAGCGGCTGGACAGAGGGCGTAGGCGCTTATAAGAACGATGGTACGCTGAAAGACGATGCCGTCGTGCTGTATGTTACATCCCAAAATGCCAAGAACATCACCGTCAATTGGACTCGTTATGAGGGAAGAGAACCGGTAACTTGGACGGGTTTAAACAACATTATTGATGGTTATCGCAAATGTCTTGATGGCGGAGGAATGAAAAAACCACTTTGCATCCGTGTTGTGGGAACCGTCAAGAAGGATGACTGCGATAAGATGGCTTCAGGTCAAGGATTGCATATCAAGACTCAAGCACAAAATGATCAACGATTTGAAATGCCGCTGACGTTGGAAGGAGTAGGAAATGATGCTACTTTGTATAACTTCGGAATGCAGATTAGCAACGCTATAGGTGTTGAAGTTCGTAACCTTGGAATCCTGCTCTGTCTTGACGATGGTGTGGAAATATCCCGCTACAACACCAATATCTGGATTCACAACATGGATTTGTTCTATGGACAGACGGGTGGAGAGTCAGACAAGGTGAAAGGCGACGGTGCTATCGATATTAAGGACTCACGCTATTGCACGGTTTCTGCCAACCACTTCTTCGACTGTGGAAAGTGTTGTTTGATTGATGCGGGTGATAATAAGGGCACATTCTATGGCGACAACCTGACCTACTGTGGCAACTGGTTCGANNGACCATGCCGACCAGCGTCTGCCGCGTTGCCGTCATGGTCATGCATTCCATGTCTATAACAATTACTATGATGGTAATGGACTCTATGGCATAGGTATGGCTTGTGGGTCGAGTTCGTTTGCTGAAAACAACTGGTTCCGTAATTGCTTATATCCAGTCATCTCTTCTTATCAAGGGATTGATAGAATTGGTATTGAAATCGGAATTAATGGCGTGAAGCATAAGAAAGGATTCATGTCTAAGGAGAATGGTGGTATTTGCAAATTCTGGAATAACCACGTTGAAGGTGCCGGTTCGTTTATTTCTCAGAGTAGTAGTAATACCAATGATTTTGATGCTTATGTCGTTTCTTCGCGTGAAGAAAAGATTCCTGCAGGCTTTACCACTTTGCATGGAGAAACATCTTATAGCAACTTCGATACGACCGACGGTGAGTTCTATGCATGCACACCACTTGCTACAGAGGATGTTCCTGCTGCGGTAACGGGACAATATGGTGCAGGCCGTTGCCAAAAGGGAGACTTTGCGTGGACGTT
>DEJO01000002.1:3677-4120 GCA_002353555.1 Prevotella sp. UBA2746
AAGTCGAAGTTAGTAGGTTTCTACAACAACCCCATCTCTACGGGTATCCGCCAGCTGACCGCAGATAAGGAACAGGCAACTGACACTCCGGTTTACAACCTTTCAGGACAGCGGGTAGATAGCAGTTATAAAGGCATCGTCATCAAAGGAAACAAAAAGGTCGTTCAATAACGACCTTTTTTTAATGATTCTTCATTCTATCGGAAGATGCTGAAGTTGACACTACCGTAGTGACGGTGTTCCACGAAGTGCGGATGTTGCGAAAAGTCGTAGTCCTTGCCATGTTCCAGTACAAAGACTCCATCAGGAGCGAGAATCTTTCCCTTCGATTCTTCTTCCTCTGTTCCTTTTTTCTCTTCTTCCCTTGCTCTCCCAAAGATAAGATCTGGCAGGGTCGGCAGCTCCTTCAGTGCGTATGGAGGATCGGCAAAGATGAAGTCGAA
>DEJO01000021.1:0-1972 GCA_002353555.1 Prevotella sp. UBA2746
ACTAACAATCTTTTGTGCATATAAAAGCGAGGCACAACCACAGTGGTTGTGCCTCGCCTTGAGATTATTTACTGTCCGTTAGACACGGTGTTTAGTCTTGGTAGGTGATTGTTGCATAGCTCTTGCCGTTGCAAGTAGGATAGAACTTGATAGTTGCAGTACCTGCCTTCTCAACCGGTAAGTTGGTGTTTGAACCGTTAATGATGTTGTCCCAGCTACCGCCCCAGTTTCCTGTTGCATCATCCCAGTCGTCATTGCCACGGAACTTCAGCTCATAGCCTGCACCACCCTTCAAGGTTGTGGTAATTACCCAGCATTTCTCAGTGGTATCCCATTCCATTGGAGTGCTGGCATCCCAGCCTTGTTCTGTGGCAGAGCCAATAATGCCCACAGTGGTAATCGGAGTAAGCTCGTAGGTAAGTGCTGACAGAACAACCTTTGCTGCATAGAAGCCTTCATCGGCATTAAGGTCACTAGACTGAGGCTTAAGTGTACCCGGTGTACCTCCGTCACCCCAATCGGGAGCATCCCAGTTGGTTTCCTGTGAACGGAACTTGAATCCTCCATTGAGATACATGAAGCCTTCGTAGGTACCAGTATTGTCATCAGTAAGAACGAGCGGATTTGCTGGTGAGCCCCATCCGTTGCCATTACCAGCCTGCCAGATATAGGTAGCATAGTTTACAGCCTCGATGGTATACTTGTAGTTCATCATGTCGATAGTGAACTTGTAGAGTCCGGGCTCCTTGATGCGTCCAGCCTGAGGACTTGACGTAGTCAATGCACCCTCGAAGCTTGGGTCGCCATTCTCTATTGTACCTACGACACCGTCTTTGCCTTCCTTCCAGAAGTCACCTTCGTAGTTGTTGGCAGGAATAATCTTCCAATACCAGTCAGATGTTTTTTCTTCGGTTGCCTTAACCTCTACAGTAATAGTGAATGTCGGGTTCTTGTAAACGTCACCGCCGCCAATCTGGCTGAACTTGTGGGCACCTACTACATCCCATCCACTGTGCTCGTCGCTTGTCTTATAGAAGTCACCAACAAGGTAGTAGCCACCGGCATCAATGAACGGTGCATCGGGCTTAGCCTTTACAAAGAAGCCTTCAGAAGTATAGCGCACCTTGGTAGACTCGTTACCTATGAACGCATTAACCTTAGCAATAATGTCATTAACCTTAGGAGCTTTTCCGTAGGTAGACTCTACGAAAGCCTTGAAGTCGGGATAAGACATTGTTCCATCGTCATTGAGAGGGAACTCAGTGCCATCAAGATTGATTGTATACTTCAGTTTGCTTGCCTCAATCGAAGTGGTAGGAGCAACCAGTGTACAAACCTGAACGAGCTGGGTTCCCTCTTCAATCTCAGCGAAATCAATGACGTCAACAGCTGACACGCTACCTTCGCCAAATGTAACGGTAGCTCCCTGGGTATTGGTAGCCTGCTGCTTCCAGTCGCCGAAGTCCTCGTTGCAAGCCGACAGTGCCAGCATTGCAAGTCCGGCAAATAAATATGATTTTAATTTCATAATCGTTGTAATGTTTTAAGGTGGGGGAAGGAGAAGCTCCCCTTCCCCGCGATTATTGTTTTAAATTCTTAGTCGGCTTATTCAACCTCTACAAAGTGGTAAGCACCAGTGATGTCGTTGAAGAACACCTTATAGGTGCCAGGAGTAACTTTGATGGCAGCTCCGCCAACAGTAGAAATACCGTACGGGAAGGCCTCGGTGCCCCATGTAGTGCCATCGCCAGCCTTGAAGTTCATAGCTGTATTTGCACTTACGGTAACGTTAGCAGCATACCAGTCATGGTTCTCATGCTCAGAAGATACAGGATCCATAGCTGTTTCACCAATACTCATTGATGCGTAGACTACTATAGGATTGTCTTGTTCGTACTTCTCAGCCTTGAGCTCATGCTCAGCGGTGTTGAGAGTCAGACGATAGAAGCCAGACTCAGAGCAGACAATGTTG
>DEJO01000021.1:1999-8453 GCA_002353555.1 Prevotella sp. UBA2746
ATACCATAAAGCCAGTTCTCAAGACCCTTAGGAGCGATAATCTTGAATTCGCCAGAGAGGAAATAGCCTACATACTCGATTGTACCGTCACCAGTGAATTTGTTGTAGGTCTCACCCTTCTTAACATACATAGGTACCATACCAGTACCAACGTCGTCAAGAGAGTTCTTCCAGTGATTGGTAGCAATATTGGCACCTGTGAGATACCAGAACTGCGGCAGGCTCTCCTTGAGGTAGTAAGGATAGACATAGATCTTCTGAGTGTTAGAGCGTACGGCTGTTGCCATACTCTCGGCATGTGACAGGTTGGCCACCATACGCACCGTAACAGGCACGGGAGTAGTCTTGTCAACGTCTTCTGGCGTGCTCCAGCCCTTGAGCTTCATCACGCCAAGGTCAAGTTCTGTGCCCAAAGCGTTGTATGTGATGCTGTTGCCCTTTGTCTCGAGCGTGAAGATTTCATCTTCGGCAACATTCTCAAAGTCATCCGCCAAAGTCATTTCCATCCAGTAAGACGTTTCTGTAGGGAAAGAATAGTTGGGCGCAGCCTGAGCCTTGAACTGTATAGATGAGCTGTTTTCCAGATCTATGACATTCTCGCCAATCTCTGGAGCCAGCAAAGTGAAACCATTTGGCACAATGAGCGTGGGGTTGTCGTCACGGTCGCTCTGGCACGAAGAAAATACCACAAGCCCCATCAGCAATGCTGCCATTATATTTAGCTTTTTCATATCTTTACCTTAATTAAATGTTATCATTATAGTTAATAACCTGGATTCTGCTTCAGGTTGCCATTGGCATTGAGGTCGCTGTTTGGTATAGGGAAGATGTTAAGATGAGAGTCGAAGGCAGAGCCAGACTCAACGCCACCCATCCATTCCCATTTGTAAGTAGACTGACCGCCATATTTGCCGAAGCGGATGAGATCCATGCGACGGCGGCCCTCAAATCCAAACTCGCGGCTCCACTCGTTACAGAGATAATCCAGATCTACAGACGTCAGGCTACTCGTAGACTTATGGGCACGCTCCTGCACAGCCTTCACTTTCTCTATGCCGTCGCTTGTGCATGAACCACCGTTCAGTCGGGCATCAGCCTCTGCGTATGTCAGGTAAGCCTCAGCAACACGCATTACCGGGAAGTCGGTGTCTACGAACTGTGTGTGGTGGGCTGCACTACCATCAGCATGGAAGTTGAGGAACTTGATGTAAGAGAAGCCTTTTTTGAAGTCGCTCTCCTTGGTGATGTGAAGTGTACGTCCGTCCGTATAGAACAAGGCACGGTCGTCACCCGCAGCGGCTGCTACAGCAACTGGGTCGTTTGACGTTGGGGCTCCACCGCCAGGGAAGAACTGCTGAACGAACTGTGGACGTGCGCGGTTGCCGCCCCAGTTCTCAGATGTACCCGTAGAATAGTCACCATTGTTGGTAGAAGCGATGAGGAACAGGCTGCCACCCCATGTCTGCGTGCGCACACCGTCGTGGATTGCGGGAAGGATGATTTCGTTCTGAGCTCCGTTGGCATCGTTGTCGCCCATGAAGAGCAACTGATAAGCAGAGTAGGCACCCTTGCCAGCTGTTACGAGGCTGTAGCTGCTGTTGATAACCTTTTCGGCATAGTCCTTGGCATCCTGCCAGCGAGGAGAGCCTGTATAAACCTGAGCATTCAGATAGATACGGGCAAGCAGCATCTCGGCAGCAACCTTGTCGGCACGTCCGTAGGCGGCGCGTGTTTCAGGCAGCACGTCGGCACTCTCAGCCTCTCCGATGATAGCCTTGAGCTCGCTCTCAACAAAGTTGAAAATCTCGGCACGAGTGTACTGTGGAGCCTTCTCGATAGAAACGGTTGTCATAAACGGCACGTTTCCGAAGAGGTCCATCAGATAAGAGTAGTACAGGGCGCGCATGAAACGAGCCTCGGCACGCTTCTGTGAATCGTCAGACACCTGAGCAAGATATTCGTTGGCCAGAGTGATACCGAAATAGAAACGGTAGTAGAGTGCCTGCATCATTGGATGGGTGTCGCTCCATGCGTTATGGTTGAACTCAGGAATACCTGGGTCACCCCATACACAATGAGCCTCATCGGTGGTGAGCTCATTGGCATTCCACAACTGACGCACGAGGTTTGATGTACCCTCATCAATATCGTCGATATCGCCATTGCCAGCAGGACCACTCTGTCCTGTGACAACCAAGTTGGCATATATCTTGTTTAACAATGCGTCGCTGTTCAAATCTGGAACCTGCTGCGGGTTGATGTTCTCAACATCCAAATCGCCTACACATGAGGCAAAGCCCAGTGACAGAAGTGCGACGGCAGCCGGTATTATGTTTTTGAATTTCATAAGTCGAATTATTTTTTAATCGTTGATTGAGCAATTTAGAAGTTCAGGTTCAGACCGAGGACGGTTGTGAATGGACGCGGGTAGAGGTTATTGTCTATACCGCTCGGTATTTCCGGGTCAATACCCTTATACTTCGTGATAGTAAACACATTCTGCACGGTTGCATATACACGGCCACTGATACCGCCATAGCTTGCACCTTTGAACAATCCAGAGAAAGAATAGCCCAGTGTGATGTTGTCCATCTTCAGGAATGAAGCGTTCTGAACAAAGTAGTCTGAATAGTACTGCTCGGTAAGAGGATTAGTAAAACCGAGTTCAACAGACTCAACGGGACGGTTTCCAAGATACTTCAGTGCATAGATGGCTCCGGGGCCTACATTGGACGGACCTGCCTGATTGTCATTGTAGACGTAGTTGCCCAGACTGGCACGCATCGAGAAACTCAAGTCCCAGTTCTTATATAAGAACTTTGAACCCAGTCCCATCGTCACGTCAGCTGCCGGCTTGTAGTAGAAGTAGCGGTCGCCGCTGTCGATGCGTCCGTTGCCGTTGCGGTCAACGTATGTATTAGGAATGGGATTGCCACTCTGATCGTATGCCTGCTGATATACGTAGAATGAGTTGGCGGCATGACCGACGGCGTGAGCCTGGATGTTGCCACCCGTTCCAGCTGAAATACCTCCTGTCTCTACGTAGTAGTTGTCATCGTTGCTGCCAACAAGCTCGTCGATTTTATTCTTGTTATATGTGAAGTTGTAAGTAAGTTCCCAGCGGAAGTCAGTTGTCTGAACAGGTCGTACCGTTGCAGCAAACTCGAAACCGGTGTTATGCAGTGAGCCGATGTTGCTCGTCAGCTTATTACGGAAGTTGCTTCCGGCAGGTATATATACTGTATTTATCAAGTCCTTGGTCTTGCGGTAGTACCAGTCGAAGTTGAACATCAGACGGTCGCGCAGGAAGCTCAGGTCGAGACCGGCGTTCCAAGTAGTGGTCTTCTCCCAGGTAAGTTCGGGATTGTTGGCATCCGGACGATAGGTTGTACCGTTGGCGAGTGCTATGTCATAGTATGCGTGGTCAGTGTTAGGAGTATAGGTAGGTATATAGGTGAAGTCGCCGATACCTTCCTGCTGACCAGTGATACCCCAACCCAGACGCAGTTTCATGTCGTTGATAGGCTCAACATCCTTCAGGAAGCTCTCTTCCTTCATCTTCCATGCAAGAGCTACAGATGGGAATGTACCCCACTTGTGGCCTTTCGAGAAGCGTGAAGAACCGTCGGCACGCATGGTAAAGGTGAGGAGATAGCGGTCGAGGAGCGAGTAGTTCAGACGTCCGAAGAACGAAACGAGGTAGTTCTCAGTCTCATACTTGGTCTCGGTGGTAGGAGCATTATACTCTGTGCCAGCCAGATTGATTTTTTCCTTTACCGTACCGTCAGGATTGAGGATGTCCTGGGTGGCCTTGCTCGTCATTGGATACACGCCAGAGCCGTACCAGTCGGTCTTCTTGTGGAAGTGCTGCCACTCGTAACCTGCCATAACGTCGAAGTGATGGGCTTCGCTGAAGTCCTTCATGTACTGAGCGTATGCGTTGAACGAGAGGTTGTAGGTGTTCTGCTTCGTCCAGTTGTTCCATCCGAAGTAGTTGTTGCCAGTCGAGTACTTGCTGATTTCGGTGGTCTGCTTACCTGTAGAAACGTCGGCACCGAGGTTAACGTGCAAGTGCAGGTCTTCGAGTCCGTGGATAGAGTAGTCGGCTTCAAAGTTGCCCACGAATGTCTTAGAGGTAGCTCTGTCGTCCTTGAGCTCAAGCATTGAAACAGGGTTTGTTGTGGCGTTACGGTTGTTGGTCTGCACCCATGTCGGGTCGGTGTATGTAGCGTCAGCATACCATTGGGCATATCCGCCAAACATCTGGTTGTATATAACATTGTCTGTAGCTGTCACAGGCTTGGTCGGATCCATATAGCGTGCTGCTCCGATAGCTCCTCCATCAGCATAACGGTTCTTGGCAATCATTCCTTTACCGTTGATGTTAAGCTTCAGATGGTCAGCAAAGAGCGACGGAGAGAGGTTCAGGCTGGCTGTATAACGCTCAAACTTTGAAGTCTTCACGATACCCTGATTGTTGGTGTAGCCCAACGATACGCGGTAAGGCATATTCTTGAAGCCTCCTGAAATCGTTACATTATGGTCAGTAGAAACCGCCGTGCGGTAGATTTGCTTTTGCCAGTCGGTATCTGCAAACTGCTGCTCACCTATTTCATAATGTCCCTTAAAGGTCTTGAAGTTTCCGTCCTTGTCGTAAATTGCCTCAACACCAGGAACCTCAACGGGGTCGCCATTGTTGTAGTAGTACTGATCTGTAGACTGTGTCATAGGATACCATCCCAGAGCCTTGTAAGCCTCGCTGTCCTCGCCATAGAGGTTCTTCACGAACTCACGATACTCGGCACCGTTCATCGATGGAATGGTCTTCTTCTTAGTAGAGATAGAAATGTTTCCGTTATAGGTGATCTTCGGTTTCTGTCCCGAGCGGCCCTTCTTGGTTGTGATGATAATCACACCGTTAGATGCACGCGAACCGTAGATGGCGGTAGCCGAAGCATCCTTCAGCACGGTGAAGCTCTCGATATCGTTAGGGTTAACCATCGACAGCGGGTTGGCAAGTCCCTGCACACCATAGTTGTCCATAGCCAGACCGTCAATAACGATCAGAGGGTCATTGGATGCGTTAAGCGACGAACCACCACGGATACGAATCTGTGCGCCACCACCAGGAGTACCGTCGTTAGAGATAACGCTAACACCGGCTATCTTACCGCTGATCATGTCCTGAGCGTTGGTCTGCAGACCGTGGTTCATGTCGTCGGGCTTGATAGCCGTGACCGAACCGGTGAGGTCGTTCTTTTTTGCACGGCCATAACCGATTACGACAACGTCGGTGAGCACTTTAGAATCTTCCTGAAGAGTCACCACTACGTTTGAGGAAGCTGTAACAACCTGCGTGGTATAGCCTACGTAGCTCACTTGCAGTTTGTCGCCTTGATTACAGTTAAGCGTAAAGTTACCGTCGATGTCAGTTGCCGCGCCATTGCTCGTTCCCTGAACAAGTACAGTGGCACCGATAATCGGCTCGCCGGTAGCATCCTTAACATGCCCATTGACAGCTATTTGCTGCGCAATGGCAGAAGCAGAAAGAAGGAGGAAGCACAATGCCGCCAACATTCTTAATGGCATCTTGAATTCTACTTGTTTCATTTTGTTTGTTTTTAATTATTAGGTTATTGAAATACAGGTTTTTATGTTTTGTTGTTGTTTTCAAAATAAAAGGCGCTCCTGAGCCGACTCTTTTTAGCCAAAATGATGAAGCAGGCAAAGTCGATATGCTGCAGATAACGCCCCGGCCAACAGACTCACGTCTGTATGTGATGCCTTTTCTGCGGTTGAGATGATTCACATCAGCTCACCGAACCTAATGAATTTAATTTTTATACATTTATAACTTTTATCGTTGCAAAGATATAAAATATTTGAGTTTGTTTCATTTTATGATTGAGAAAATATCATTTATTAGGTTATTTTAACAATTACGACAACTTTATAAATTGCTAACTTTAACTTATGGAAGTACTCGAAGCAATCAAAATCATCCGCCTTCAGAAGTCAATAAACCAACAAGTTATAGCCGATGCACTAAATCTTGACGTGGCGGTAGTGAGTAACATCGAGAACGGAAAGCGCGACTTGAGGGTCAAAGAACTTAAGATAATCTCAAATGTACTTGGCATCTCGCCCGTGGACTTGTTCACCTATCCTGACAAGTACGTGAAGCTCTCGCAAAAAGAAGAGGACCAGACCGAGGCTATCCTGCAAATCAAGCTCACAAAGGAAAAGAAATACCAGATTATGCGTATGCTCTTCGGGCACGAAAACATAGAGTTCGCATGACAGGGTGCACCGTCCGGATTGCTTGCAGGGCATTGTGCATAGTGCCTTGCAAGCCTTAATTGCAGCAACATATTGACAATTGTCCTTAGCTGAAGCCGAGACGAGCCTTGCTCTACAAGCTTCCGCAAAGTAATATGGGCCATATTACCAACCA
>DEJO01000009.1 GCA_002353555.1 Prevotella sp. UBA2746
GTCTGGTCGTCTTCCTGAAGAGTGATTCTCAGCGCGCTCTGGTTGCCAACGACGATTTCCTGCGTCGTGTAACCGATGTAGCTGACGACCAGCGTGGCGCCGGGCTTCACATTGAGAGAGAAATTACCGTCGAAATCGGTAACCGCACCATTACTTGTACCCTTCTCAATCACCGAGGCTCCGATCACCGGACCCATGGCGTCGACAACAGTACCTGTCACTCTGCGGTCTTGCTGCACTGCCTGAACAGCATTCACAGTAGACTCAGCCATTGCCTGAGGGGGACAGAACAATCCGGAGATCGCCACTGCGCCCACCATCAAGGCTGTTTTTCTAANNGTTTTGATTCATACTTAAGTACTTCTTAGGTTATATATGATTAAAGTTTCTTGCTTTCAATTGTCCGACTAAGGGGGGAACGCTCCGTCTTCGTGGCTGTCTTCAGGGGGAAGACAACCGGTCGCGCTTCGTCATGTCGTATTCTTCATTATCGTTAGCATTAGCATTAGTAATGTCTGCTTTGCTGCAATTAGTCGGTTATAGGTTCAGAGCATTCGTGTAGAACCGTTGTTCAAACACTTTTTCAAGTTGCAAAGGTAAACGATATTTTTTTGAAATGATAATACTTTCTTGCTTTATTTTTATGTTTTCTTGCTTTTTTTGGCTTTCATGGCGTCATGATGGGCGGAAAACGCAAAAAATCCTTCCTTTTCCTTCATGGTTGTTAAATGTACACTAATCGTTTTCCTGCCTTTTTTCAACCTCCGTCGAGTGTGTTTTTTCGTGGACAAGGATCCGAAATATTTATAATAATGTATACAATATTATATATAAAACCACATGTTTCCTTGTCAGAAAGAGGTGAGAAGGGTTGTTTCTGTTGTAAAGATTTGTTCTGCTTCTCAGCGTTGCGTGTCGTTTGCATGATGCAACTCTGTCAGGCGGAGAAGTAAAAAAATGGAACGTTTGGAGATTCTTGCGTTTGAAAGTGTAAAGAAAAGCATGACTTTCCTTTGCTCTTTGCTCACTTAATCGTACCTTTGCAGTCCGGAGGGATGTTGTCTCTCGATCATGTCACGACAAGAAAACAACAATAAGCATAAAGATATAATGATTTCATTCGAATGCGACTACAACAACGGTGCCCATCCGCAGGTGATGAGGCATCTCATGGAGACAAACGGTGAGCAGACGCTCACCTACGGCTTCGACGTCTACAGCGACAACGCCAAGGAGAAGATCCGCCGGGCGTGCGGATGCCCCGAAGCCGACGTGTTCTTCCTCGTCGGCGGAACGCAGGCCAACGCCACCGTCATCGACGGCATGCTGCGCAGCTTCGAGGCCGTCATCACCGTCGACACGGGCCACATCGCCATCCACGAAGCTGGTGCCATCGAGGCCAGAGGCCACAAGGTGATTGCTCTGAAAGAGGAGCAGGGTAAACTGCGGGCCGACGACTTGCGCGCCTATATGGAGTGGTTCTCGGCCGACGAGAGCCGCGACCATCTGGCCCAGCCGGGCATGGTCTACATCTCGTTCCCCACGGAGTACGGCACTCTCTATTCGACTGAGGAGATCGAACGCATCTACGCCACCTGCCAGACCTACGGACTGCAACTCTTCATCGACGGGGCTCGTCTGGGCTACGGACTGGCTGCCTCCCCCGACGTGACGCTGCCTTGGCTGGCCCGCCACTGCGACGCTTTCTATATAGGTGGCACGAAGGTGGGTGCCCTGTGCGGCGAGGCCGTGGTGTTCCCGCGCGGCAATGCGCCCCGCTGCTTTTTCAGCATCGTCAAGCAACACGGTGCCCTGCTGGCCAAGGGACGGCTGACCGGCGTGCAGTTCGACGCGCTTTTCAGCGTTTCCGCTGCCGACCCGTCGTCTTCGTCAGCCATCGACCGTTCTTCCCTGCATTCGGCCGACAGCGTCGGCAACCGACCGCACGACGAGGGTGAGCCGCTCTATCTTTCCATCTCACGCCATGCCATCGACATGGCCATGCGACTGAAGGCCCTTCTGCAGCAGAATGGTTTCCGGCTGTACATCGATTCGCCCACCAACCAGCAGTTCGTCATCATTGACAACGATCGCGTGCGCGAACTGGAGCAGAAGGTGCTGTTCACCCACTGGGGGCCGTACGACGCCGGGCACACCGTCTGCCGCTTCGTCACCAGCTGGGCCACGACCGAAAACGACCTGGAGGCTTTACAGTTCATAGTTCACCGTTGATAGTGGACAGTTGATAATTGGAAGTTCATCGTTCACCGTTGATAGTGGACAGTTGATAATTGGTAGTTCATACTACATCGTTGATAGTAGATTGTTGATAGTGGATAGTGGAAAAAAAGAAAGTGGAAAGTTTGCACTCTCCACTTTCTTTTTCCCATCTCCCTCTTGTTTTTTTCCTTCTCCCTCTCCTTCGGGGAGGGCTGGGGTGGGGCTTCTCCCTCTTACTTTTGGTTCATCCGACATTTCGAGTGATGCGGCAGTCATGTAGAGCATAGAGCCTGAGTGTAAAATACCTGTCATCTCTGAATCCGTATGCATTTCGTTTCATGACCTTTATCTTGTTGTTGATGCCCTCGACTTTACCTGTTGACAGGTGGCAGTCATACCATGCAAGTATACCCGCTTTGTATGCTCTCATCGTAACTGCCATTTTCTGCAGCTGTGGTATCTTGCTCTGTTCTGCCTGCCTCACCCAGTCGTCAAACACACTTTCTCCCATCGACTTGACAGGCTGCATCCATATCTGTCGCAGTTGCTCCTTCAGGTAGTATGCCTTCGAGAGCGGCTCGTTCATGGCCAGGGCGTTGTCAAGCCTGGTCTTGTGCTGCTTGTCAAAGATGTCCGCACCGTTACCTAGTAGCAGGTACCTTGTGCCTTTGAGCACCTTGCGCTTGTTCACGTCCTTCTCCATGCTGTAGACCTTGCGCCTGATGTCGTCAAGCTTCTCGTTCATCAGCTTGACCACATGGAAATGGTCGAACACGTGTACCGCACCCGGGCAGTTCTCCAGGACAGAGGCGATGAAGGCCGCAGACAAGTCCGTTGCCACATGCCTTATCCTTACACCCTTGCGCCTGACCTTTCTCCAGAACCCGTTCAGGGCATCCGCGCCTTTGCCCTCACCCACGTGCAGCACCCTGCCGCTGTCCAGATCCACGACGATGGTCTTATACACATGCCCTTTCCTGACTGCGAACTCGTCAATGCCGATGTTCTCCACGCCTTTGAGCGAAGGAGGGCTGTAGTGACGCTCAAGATAGGTGGAGTGTATCTCCTTAACCGTGTCCCACGACACTCCGAGATGGTTGGACACATCCTGCAGGGTCATTCCGCGAAGCAGCTCCACGACATACTTTGCGAAACGGTGGGTGTAGCTGCGGCTGCCTGTGGCAAAGGGTATCCTCTCCTGCTGGTCGTAGTCGCAATCCCTACACTTGTAGCGCTGCACCTTCATGCGGATAACCACCTTCTTGCCGCCTATGGGAAGGCCGAAGAAGTCACGCATACGGTAGCCGTTCCTCACCAAGTGAAGCTTACCGCACTTAGGACATGATTTTATTCGCTCTTTTGTTTGGACATGCAAAATAATTGTATTACCTTTGTACTCTTCACGGGTGCATTCAAGGGTGTAAAGACCCCAGGCATGATATAGAAAACTGCTGTTCATACTTGTACATTTGTTTGTGG
>DEJO01000022.1:0-3448 GCA_002353555.1 Prevotella sp. UBA2746
TACCATGAAAAACACTTTGCAAAATTACTTATTTAATTTTAATTTACAAAACATCCCGTCCTACGCCCTCTTATTTTTAACATTCTATAAATTCTTTTCCATTCCATTTGTATTTTTTAGGAACGATGATTGCATCCAGACTCTTGTCCACGTCAACACGTGTCATGTGTCCGCTGAGCCTGAATACAATAGTTTTGTCAAGAGGACGACAAACGGCCTCGACCATCACCGGGAGCAGCAGTTCCTTCATTTGTGCAAACAGCTGAAGGCTCATCGTGTCAGGCTTTTGCGTCATATCGCTAATCAGTTTGTCCGGATTCGATATTGAAGGCAAACCGAAGGAATCTTCAATTTTCTTCCAACTAAGATTATAAAACGAGACCTCACTCTCAGGGCAGTTCGTATGATACGTCTTTACTGAGCAAATAACCGAATCGTTTTGTCCCTCCAAAGGAAGCAACATCAATTGCCACGTTAGCTTTTCATTCAGCCTGACATGACAGTAGTCTACAGACAACGTATCCATCACGCCCTTCCCTTCCAGAAGATTTTTCACCTCAGAATCTAAGTTCATCGTGATAAAATCAATATGATCCCTACGCATACTTTCGTTTAAATAGGGAAGAACAGAATCCGGCATCGCCAACCATAAATCCTTCATGGTGACTTGTGCCACCCCTTTGCCGGCACTGACCATAAAGATAACGCAAAGAACAAGTCTTACAATATTGTTTTTTTTCATAAACTCATCTTTTTTCAGGGAACAAAGAAGACCGCTATTTTATTCAACTGTCATTTGCACACTCGATTCCAGGCCATGCTTTTCGTCCCGTACGCTCAGTCTCAAAGAACCCTTCTTTTTAGCAGAACGAACCAACACAACCAACTTTCCGTTGAACAGTTTCATTCTCGGCTCCACAAAAGATTCCAAAGATGTGGCATCGCCATTACAAACGGCCTGGAACACGCCCGCGCCTTCAACATCGAACGTCAACAGACAGTCAGCATCAGGACACACGGTCCCATTAGCATCGACGAGACTCACCGTCACAAAAGCCATGTCTTCGCCATCGGGACGAAGTACAAGTTTGTCAGGTTCCAGTCGTAATGAAACCGGTTTACCTGCTGTAAGAACGGTTTTTTCGCCGCTTGGCTTGCCATTCTCGTCGTAAACAATCACTTTCAGTTCGCCAGGAGCATATTTTACGTCATTCCAACGAAGACGATATCGGTCCATCTTGTCGTTCTTATTCTTTGAGATGCGTCCCTGACTTTTTCCGTTGACAAACAGTTCTGCCGTCGGATAATCAGTATAGCAGTAGACTGGGGTCGTCTTTCCTTTACGATTTGGCCAGTTCCAGTGCGGCAGAAGATGGATGGTGTGGTCCTGTGTGTTCCAAATGCAGCGATAAAGGTAATATCGGTCTTTGGGCAACCCAGCGAGATCGCAGATTCCAAAATAGCTGCTTCGGCTCGGCCAATACTCGTCGTACGGCGTGGGTTCACCAAGATAGTCGAAACCAGTCCATACGAACTGTCCGATGGTATAAGGCAAATCATCCTGTGCAATAAAATCGTCTTCGGGAAGATTGCTCCACGAACAATACTCCGTATCGTAGCTTGAGCACTGTCCATCAGGATAAACTGCTTTATTCGACACGACTACCGGAAACTTGTACACGCCACGGCTACTGACCGTCGAAGCGGTTTCTGACCCTAAGAGAAAACCTTGTGGCAATTGTTCGATGCTTTTGGCGTATTTATGCACACGGTAATTGAAGCCAGGAACATCCATCAGCTGTGCCATACCGTTCTTCAGTGCGGCCTCTGCACGGTCCAGACCCTGTGTCACCGGACGCGTGGGATCGAGTCTGTGACATAAGTCTTGCAACGAAGCGGACATCTCCCGGCCCTTTTCACTGCTCTGTTCAGGAATCTCGTTGCCTATGCTCCACATAACAATGCAGGGATGGTTACGGTGAGCTTCAATGAGATTGGTGATGTCACGTTCGCTCCAATCATTGAAGAAACGCGAATACCCGTTCTTGCACTTTGGGTATTGCCACATGTCAAAGCTTTCTGCCATCACCATCATTCCCATTGAATCGCACACCTCCATCTGCATCTGCGAGGGCATGTTGTGGCTTGTTCGTATGGCATCGGCACCCATGTCCTTCATGATACGAATCTGACGAACCAAGGCCGCCTTGTTGACGGCGGCGCCCAACGGCCCCAGATCATGATGGAGACAAACACCTTTTATCTTTCTTGTGACACCGTTGAGCTGGAAACCTTTGCTTGCAGAGAGTGCTATTGTTCTGATTCCTGTTTTCACACACAGCTCATCTTCCACCTTATTATTATAAAACGCGCGTATGCGAACATTATATAAGTAAGGTGTTTCTGGGGTCCACACATGAGGACGCCGCACCATCAGTTTCACAGCGGCACATCCATCGTCGTCTACGTCGACATGCTCGTTGGCAACAATCCTCCCTGAATGATCTTCCATCGAGACTTCTACAGCGTTCATTTCACCTGCTTTGACACCCCTCAACCTGGTATCTACATTCACGATTGCCATCTCTTTCTCAAGCGATGAGGTCCTGACGAATGTTTTCCAGTCATCTATGTTCCTTTCGTTTGTCAGCACCAGTTTTACAGGACGGTATAGCCCTGCTCCCGGATACCAGCGGCTGCTCTCCTCAACGTTCTTCAGACGGACCTCAATCTCATTGTCAGATCCGTCGAAAGCCAAGAACGGTGTGACATCCAAACGAAAAGTATTATATCCGTACGCCCACTCGCCGGCCTTCTTACCATTGCCCCAAATGACAGGTTCACTCATGGCGCCGTCGAAAACCAGCTCTGCGCGGCCATAGCGTTGCTGCAACGGCATTTTCAACGAATAAACACCCTCTCCGATCCATGGCAAGGCACCCGAGCGACCAGATTTTTCAGTCGCGTGTTTTTCGCCGTTCTGCTCAATAGCTACATACTGTAAATCCCACTTCTTATCAAAAGGGCCTTCGATTGCCCAGTCATGAGGTACACGGACTTGCGTCCAAGCCATCCCGTCTCGGGAAAACATCCAACCATCACTCAGTGTCAACACCTTCCGAGACTGTCCGAAAAGCGTTGAAGTGGAAGCAAACAATGCAAAGAGCAGAAATAATCTATTTTTCATAACTTTTTCTTTTTTGCCCGCAAAAATACACATTATTTTGGAAAAAACGATATTTCTTTACCACGAAATGAAGAAGCAGAGCTCATTCTTTTCACTTCTTTTGTGAATAAAAGGCATAAAATACAAACGTTTGCACGGTCAAAAGTACTAACAAACCTTAAAAAACACAATTGTGCACCCACACAAGTCAAAACACTAAAAAATGTAAGAAAATGTTTTGGATATTATAAAAAAGATTGGTATCTTTGCAACGTTATCCTG
>DEJO01000022.1:3496-11743 GCA_002353555.1 Prevotella sp. UBA2746
CCAGCTGTGAAGCCTGTCGCTTTATTTTTTTTGCCCACTCCTTTCATTTCAAGCAGAGTTTCATTTTTCCGGATAGCAAAACCAAATCATCCACCAACATTCAGCACCACGAACGCCTACTCGTACTAATCGCAATCTGATTGAACAGACAAGAGTATGGTGTTTGAAAAAAGCGGACAAAAAGTCGATTTTAAGCCTTTGTGAAGGCCATCATTTCAAAATAAAAATCCGACGGACGCGTACACGCGAATCTCGCGGGACTTCCAACCGGCTGAAAAGAAAGCACTTGTATTTTCTTTACAAAACAACAGCTTTCAAAATGGCTCATTTTACACTCGAAAATGAGCATTTTTACTGCTCAAAATGATTCTTTTTGAAAAGCAAAATGGACCATTTTGCGATGTAAAACGGTCCATTTTGAAAATCGAGAAGAAAAATCCGTTAATGACGAACGGATTTTTCACTAAATCGGAAGCTATCGGACTTCTAAAATGGAAAAAAATTCTTGCACTTTTTTACGGTAAATTTATTTGAAAGAAATGCTATCTTAAACGCAGCAAATCACCAACACGCAGCTGATAGTCAGGGCTCAACTTGTTCATTTTGTACAAACTCTTCAGCCTGATTCCATAGTACTGGGCGATGGAGTACATGCTCTCGCCAGGCTTGACGATATGCGGACGCCGCTTGTACATCTTGTCAGCCTTCTTGCGCTTCTTCTTCAGGTAGACAAGGTCGCCCTCGCTGAGTACGTCGTGCTTGTCGCGCTCGTTGTATCGTGCCAGTTTGCGCCAGCTGATGCCCACCTCCTCGCCGATGGAGCGGAAGGTGTCGCCCTGACGTGCCACGAGGTAGTAGTTCTTGTTGTTGATGTGTATGGGGTGGAGCTTGCCGCCGACGGTCTTGGCACTGCTCTTGCCGGGCTTCTTCACATCGCTGTGACGGCTGACGAACTTGTTGTATGACGTAGCATGGTCCAGTTCGTGCAGGCGGTAGAGCTCGATGATGCCGATGAGCTTCTGAGCATAGGTAGGACTGGTGGCGTAGCCAGCCCGTTTCAGCCCGTATGCCCAGCCCTTGTAGTCGGTGCGCCCCAGGCTGAACAGGCTTCGGTAGCGGCTTCCCTCCATGAGGAACCTGCTGTGGTCCTCATAGCTCTCCAGGACATGGTTGTAGGCACGGAAGCACTCGCCCGACTCGTCATCGTCGTGATAGGTCTTCCTGCCCGTCCATCCGTGACACTTGATGCCGAAGTGGTTGTTGCCCTTGCGCGCCAGTTCGCTGCGTCCCGCCCCGCTCTCCAGCAGCCCTTGCGCAAGCGTGATGCTGGCAGGAATGTTGTAGGAGAGCATCTCCCTGATGGCGATGTCCTTATATTGGTCTATGTAGTCTTGATATGTCTGGTTCCACTTCATCTGTGCCGTTGCAGAGAGGTGCAGAACCAACATACCTATTACAAGTAATACTGATTTCTTTCGCATAATCAATCGTCTAAGATGCTGCAAAGGTAATAAAAAACTCCTAACTCCTAACTCCTAACTCCTAACTTTTATTTACCTTTGCAGCCATGAAACGGACAAAAGCCATCGTAGCACTCGGTTCCAACACCCGACAGGAAGAAAACATCGGCAAGGCTAAGCTGATGGTTGCAAGCCTTTTGGAGGATTGCCGGTTTACACAGGAGCTGTGGACGCAACCGATCGGCATCGACAGCGACCGCTTCCTCAACGCCCTTGCCACCGGCTATACTACGCTGGCGCAAGAAGAGTTGCAGGTCAGGCTGAAACAGATAGAACGCAAACTGGGCAACACCAAGGAACAACGGCAAGAGGGTGTAGTCTGTATCGACATCGACCTGCTGCAATATGGCACCGCCATGCTCAAGAAAGAAGACTGGAAACGACCCTATATACAGGAGTTAGTTCATAGTGCATAGTTCATAGTGCATAATAATATAATAGATGAAAACGATTAAGAGCATATTACTGTTATTGACTGTATGTCAGCTTGTTAACGCGCAGAGCTTCGACAAATACTTTGAAGACCGCACGCTGCGCATCGACTACATCTTCTCCGGCAACCAGCAGGAGCAGCACATCGCCGTAGACCAGATGAGCACATCGCCACGCTGGTTTGGCAAGCGGCAACGGATGGCTGAGCTGCCGGTGAAAGGCAACGGACAGATTACCGTGCGCAGCCACCGCGACGGCTCCGTTGTCTACCGCAACTCCTTCTCGTCGCTCTTCCAGGAGTGGCTGAGCAACGACGAGTCGAAGACGGAGACGAAAGCTTTCGAGAACGTGTTCCTCGTGCCGTTTCCGAAAGATACCATAGACATCACCATCGACCTTCGCAACAACCGCCACGAGACAACGACGACGCTGACACACACCGTAGCACCAAGCGACATCCTCATCCGACACATCGGAGAGCGAAACCTTACACCCTACGAGATCGTTCAGGCTCCTGCCGACACGTCGCGCTGCATCCGCATCGCCTACATCGCCGAAGGCTATACAGAGAAAGAAATGTCCGTCTTCATGAACGACGTGAAGGTAGCCAACAAAGCCATGTTCGCACACGAGCCCTTCAGGTCGTTGAAGGACCGCTTCCAAGTGGTGGCGGTGAAGGCACCGTCCAAGGAGAGCGGAACGTCGGAGCCGGCGAAAGGCATCTGGAAGAACACCGCCCTGCACTCCCACTTCGATACGTTCTACATGGACCGGTACCTGACGACACTCCACCTGAAGGACCTGCACGACTGGCTGGCAGGCATCCCCTATGAACACATCATCGTACTGGTGAACACAGAACAATATGGAGGTGGCGGCATCCTGAACTCCTACAACCTGGCGATGGCGCACCACAAGATGTTCAAGCCCGTCGTCGTGCATGAGTTCGGGCACTCCTTCGGAGGACTCGCCGACGAGTATGCCTACGAGAACGAAGCCATCCCCATGTATCCGCACGACGTTGAACCGTGGGAACCGAACATTACCACCCTCGCCGACTTCCACGGTAAGTGGGAGCACATGCTCAACCCAAAGACACCCATCCCCACCCCACCGTCGGAGGATGAGAAGAAGATAGGCGTCTACGAAGGTGCCGGCTACAGCCTGAAGGGTGTCTATCGCGGCGTACAAGACTGCCGCATGCGCAGCAACGTGAACCCGGAGTTCTGCGCTGTCTGCCGCGAAGCCCTCACCAAACTGATTAAGTTTTACACAGAACCCGACTCGTCGGACCAGTCAGAAGAATAACAACAACCGCCATGCCCAAACGAACCATCTACGCCCTGCTGCTGATGCTACTTCTTGTACTGCCTGTCTCTGCCCAGCAGAAGCATGCAGACACAGAGAAGCTGGGCATGGCACTCGAATACTTCGCCTCCGGCAAGTATCACGAGGCGTTGCTGCTCTTTCAGCGACTGGACCGCGACTACAAGCTGAACGCACGCTTCCGCGCATACATCGGGCTGTGCTACTACCACGAATGGGATTACAAGAAGGCGTGCCAATACCTTGACGAACTGATTCCGCAACTCGACCCGCTGGCTCCCCACGAGCGCAGCGTCTATTACTATGCTGCCGCCGAGAGCCACTTCAACCTGCAACAATATGCCGAGGCGATACCCTACTACGAGAAGGTGCTGGGCGTATGCTTCGACCGTGAGAAGGGTGATGCCTTCTACCGGCTGGGCTTCTGCTACATGTTCTTAGGACAATGGGCAAACGCCCGCGACAACTTCCAGTCATCACAGAGCTACTACGTGAAGTTCCGCAACACACCCGACCTGGAAGGACGGTTGGCGCAACTGACAAACATGATCAAAGGATGTGAGAAACAAATGCCTGAAAGCGACCTGTACATAGAACCGAAAGACACCATCGCCGCCGACAGCATCCTAACGGACAGCTTATGCCCGCAGGTTGGCATCGACGAAGCTCAGCGGCATCAGGTCTTTCGCGCTGCTGACCACATAGACACCGTTCGTGCCATAGAGCAGGATGCGCATCGGTTGCCGGTAGCGGTCTTCGACTTCAATCATCACCTGCCGACAGGCACCGCAGGGCGTGACAGGATCTTTCAGCATGCCGTTCTGGTTGCGGGCAGCTATCGCCAAAGCCACAACAGGCTGGTCGGGGTGCTGGGCTTGTGCGGCAAAGATGGCGGTGCGCTCGGCACAAAGTCCTGACGGGAAGGCGGCATTCTCCTGGTTGGCACCCGTCACCTCCAGCCCGTTTCCTAACCGCAAGGCGGCTCCGACATGGAATCCGCTATACGGTGCATACGAATGGTTGGTGGCATCGACGGCCTTCTGCACGAGCCGCTGGTCATCGCTGCTGAGTTCCTCCAACGGGCTGAACTCCATGCTGATGTGAATGTCAATGGTCTTCATGTGCGTGATTGTATTAAGATAAGGTTACTATTCCGTTTTCTTTTCCTCCTCCTCTTCCTTCGTCGCAACATACTCATAGGCTCCCAGGCTGGGCGTTTCGGGACGCACCACTCCCAGGCGGTCGGTGGTGATGCCGCTCATCGGCACGCCGGCATGGATGGCTTGCGACTCCTTGGCAAGGCGGAAGTCATAGCGCAGGCTGTCGATGTCTATGCGCTTGAAGTTGTGCTCACTGCCGATTTCCCGGTTTTCCACGTCTTCGTAGATGATGTCCTTCATGCGCTCGTCGCCCTCCACCTTCGGTGTACGGATGAGACAGTGGTCGAAGAGGAAGTTCTCCGTCACCCCTTCCTGACTGTCGCGCATCAGCACATCGTCTACATATCCGGTGATGATGGAGTTGCGTACATCCAGCTTCGTCAGCGGATATTTCTCACCTTCGAGCATATTGGTGAAGCGAATGGCTGCACCACGGTTGGCATCGAAGGGATAGAACTGTGCCAGCGTGCAATACTTCAGCGTCACCATGCCTCCTGCGACAAACAGGCAGTCGTAGAGGGTGTTGGTAATCTGCGTGTTGGTGATGTCTACCTGACTGCTATACGTTGCCAAGCCATAGCCCTGACAGTTGTGTATGACGCTGTTGGCGATGGTGAGTTTAGGAATCTCCACATTGTCGGAATCGCAGACAACACCGTCGTAAGTACTGTGTATGTCGGTATAGTTGAGCTCGTTATGGTAGGATTTCTCTCCGAAGTAGACGCCCATCCACTGTCCGGGCACCAGGTCGTAGGGCAGATAGTCGAACATGTGGTCGATGCGGTCGCCGCGAAGGACTACATTCTTCTCTGCCGTGCCCTGAGAAAGCAGCGTGCCGTAGACATGCAGAGAGGCATCCTGATGGAAGTAGAGCGTCGTTCCGGCTCCGAGCGTCAGCGTGGCACCCTCGTTCACGGTCATGCCGCCATAGATGACGATGGGCTTGGTGCTTGCTATCGTGCGGTCTTCATTGATCTCTACATCACGCCACAGCTCGGCATCCCACGACCAGCCTAAGAGCGGCATCTTCTGCTGCACACCGCTCTGCAGGGTGAAGAGGATTTCGTCTTCGACTTTCACGGGCACGTCCTGACCGTTCATGGTGGGTGTCAGCTCGACGAAGACACGGATGGAGTCCTTGTCGCGCACCTCGATGTCGTTGACCTGAAAGCCTTGTTCCTTGCTCAGGTAGATGCCATCGACGTTGACCCGGAAGCCCGTCTGGTTGCCGTTCTTCAGCCGCACGTTGATGCCAGTCAGTCCACTGCCCGACCGGTTGTATACCCAGAAGGTCTTTGTCACCGTCGGCACCGTCGAGAAGGTGGTGTCCATGCGCACCTCTTCTGTCGAGAAGGTGAGCAGGTTGTTGGGCGAAGTGGTAAACGAGTCGTTATCCTGGCAAGCCGTCAGCGTGGCTGCCATCACCAGAAAGAGGATATATAGAATTTTTGATTTCATGCGTTGCATTGATACCTTATTTATATGATAACGCAAAAGGTAGCGCATTATTGCATGAGCAACGAAAAGAGAAGGAACAGGACAAAACGAAAAGAGAGACTAACGTCACCGTCTGTCTCTCTTCTGTCGGGGCGACAGGATTCGAACCTGCGGCCGCCTGGTCCCAAACCAGGAGCGCTACCGGGCTGCGCTACACCCCGAAACGTGGTACTAAGCCTATGAAAAAGAGAGGTGCCTGGCGGATTCGAACCGCCGTAGACGGTTTTGCAGACCGTTGACTAAGCCACTCATCCAAGGCACCAATTTGTTTTTGCGGATGCAAAGGTACGTGTTTTATTCCATACATCCAAATTTTTCGATTACTTTTTATGAAAGCATTCTGGTTTTTCGTGCGTACGATGCGATTGACGCTGCTGCATCCTCAGCTCCTTCAGCGCACAGCCTTCACATCCGGCACACGGATGACGGGCAGACTTCAACGCACGGACGATGCGCCAAAGGGCGTAGACAACGGAGACAGCCAGCACGACGGCTACCACCACCCACTGCACGCCGGCAGCCGAAAGGGAGGTCATCATACTGGGTTGCTGTCGGGATTGTCCTTGAACAGGTCGTCGGCACCAGCCAGCTCGTCTTCGTCGAACCAGGTAGAGAGCTTCTTGCGTGCCTTCTCCTTCACCTCGTCGCTGACATCTCCCCACACCATGTTCAACACGAAGACCAGCACGGCAAGGTCGTCGCCAAGTCCGGCGATGGGGATGGCATCGGGAACGACGTCGAGCGGACTGATGAGATAGCCCAGGGCACCGATGATGGCAGCTTTCTCCTTCAGCGAGATCTGACTGCTCTCAAGGGTGTAGTACAAGATGAGCGAAGCATATACCAACTTGGCTCCGGCACGCTTTGCCACGCGACTGATTTTCTCCATGAATCCCGTCTTGGAGAAACGGTCTTTATATTTAAGGATGTCTGCTAATTCCATGCTTCTATCTTCTGGTTTGTTCGTATTTCATGACTGCCCTGACATAATCGCAGACGGAAGGCTGCTGACGGTTCAGCCTTTGGATGCGCGACTTCATGAGCAACTTCTGGACGGCTCTCACCAACAGCCACAGCACCAGCCCGGCAAGGATGGCGACCAGCAGCGTCCACTGGCCTAACGGCATGTCGTTCACGGGGTACATGAAAGCCAGGATGACCACAGGGATGATGATAATCAGGCCAGCCGTGGTGTAGCGGCTGCGCTCCGTACCGTCGCTGTCGAGTATCGCCTGATAGTCGAACAGATAGTTGTCCAACTCTTCCTGCGTCGTCTTGTACTGTTCCAGCCGGGGGAAGTCGTCGCAATCCTTATACTTCTCTATACGCCGTTCCACCTGGTGCTGGAAGTCGTCGAGCTGTCCTTCCGTGACAAACTCGCTCATCGTAAAAAGCCTATTGTCCATCTTTTAATACCTCACTAAAAAAAACGCAGTGCCCCTATAAGCCGGGTTCTGTGCTTCCCCCGGAAAGGGGAAGTGCCTGTCATTTATCTAATCCGCAGGTCACCCTACGGCTTCAGCGTTCTACCCTCCGTCTCGGGCGGGCAACCCTCAAGCGACGGTTTACATGAACTTGCAGCCCCCAGATGGCACAGCCCGACGATCACCCGCCGGCTGGTGGTCTCTTACACCACCTTCTCACCCTTACCGCCCGCACGAAGACGGGACGGCGGTCATTCTCTTCTGCCTACACCTGCTGTCACCAACAGCTTCTATTTTCGGAAGTGGGGCACCCTGTGCTGCCCGGACTTTCCTCCCGCACCCATCCGTCCCGAAGGGCTTCTGGGTGCCAGCGACAAGCCGGAACACTGCCATTTCGGGAGCAAAGGTACTATTAAGTAAGCGAAATGCCAAATTTATTTGGAATTTTCCGAACGACAGGAAGAACTTATTGGGAAAGTGATGCCTTGGTTCTTGGATCAGTTAAATCAATATGGTGAAGGAGAGAGAAATGCCATAAAAGCTTATGCGATAGAATTCGTGAAAGAAGGAAAATTTTCGCCGCCGACAGTTGTTGTTCAAAAGAATAAGCTATATAGCCATAGTCGTATTATTGAGATTTGTAGTGCTCTTTATTTGATTGGGGAAGACAACAAAGCTTGTGTCGATTTCATTAAAGAGGTTTTTGCGGAGCCATTTGCGAATACAGAGGAAAGTACAATTGTGAAAAAGTTAAGTGGTCCAGACAAAATGCTTGAAATCATTGATACCTATTGGGAAGCTCAGGGTATAAACGTTAAAAATTCGCGAAATACTTAATATTTCTAAGGAAATTCTTTGGTTGTTCAAGAATTATTCGTACCTTTGCAC
>DEJO01000041.1 GCA_002353555.1 Prevotella sp. UBA2746
AACTCTTTTTATTTTATATTATTTTTTTTATAGCATAAGAAAAGCAGCGACCTCGATGGTCGCTGCTTTTATTATATCCCTCCCCCCTACAGGGGGAGGTTAGGTGGGTCTTTCTCCCTTTGGGGGAGTCAGAGGGGTTGCTTATTTCAGCTGTGCACCAGCAACGTTGAACTTCTTGCCACCCTTGACGATGACAACCTGTCCGTTCTCAACAACCTTCTTCACTGCGGGAGCAGCTGCAACAGCGTCAGCGGTGATGCCGTTGATGCCAGTAGTTGCGTTGATGGTTACAGGCAGTTCGGTCTCAGAGAATACGAAACCGTCGATGGTCACCTTAGAACCCTGAGCGTGGAGAAGGTATGTACCTGCCTCTGCGTATACCGGGAAAGAGATTACACCCAGACCGTTGATTTTCTGGTCTGCAGAAGATGCACCAAAGGCAATCTTCTCAGGCCAACGGAGACCAGCACCGTCCCAATACTTCTGGTCTGCATCCTCAGCACCTGTGAAATAGCCATCAGCGTTACCAGGAAGCGTATAGTTGATGTCCATAGAACCATCAGCAGCAGCCTTCAGCAGGTGCTGGTTGTAGGTGTAAGCCATAACGGAAGGATTAGAAACGGCTGTTCCCTCCCATACATAGTACTGCTTGTTGGAAGACAGCTTGCAGATAGCATAGATGTAACCGTTCTTGGTAACATCAAACTGGACGACAGCACCAGAAGTAGGGCAAGAAACCGGTGAAACCGTAGGAGCTGGATTCGGGTTCATCTGACCCTGAAGACCCTTTACAGCGTCATAGGAAGTGGTACCGATGGTAACAGACTTAGCATTGTCAGCTTCACCTGCCAGTGCAGTCTCTTTGTAACCGATGTTGTCATACGGAGTTACCATCTTAACGCTTGCAGACTCGCACAAAACAGAACCTGCGGGAAGGTTGTAACCCTGAACGTCATTTCCCTTGCTGTCCTGACCTACTACAGTCATCTCCATCCCTGCGAACAAGGTTGAACAGTCAACGAATGCACTTTCCTGTGCGAAAGCTCCCATAGACATGGTCATGGCAGCTACGAAAAGTAAACTTTTTTTCATAATTGTAAATTTTAAAATAATTAATAAATGAATTTTCAGTGCGCCTTTAGTGCGCGTTGTTTCCTTTTTTGTATTTCTGCGCCAGGGGGAGGATAAGTCCCCCTGGCGCAGGGGGAAGAAGGGGCATCAGCCCCTGTGGTGTCTCAACAAATGTTACCCACCGACCTTTGCGGCTTCACACCTATACATGTAGGAGGTGGTAGAACGTCCGACCTTCACGTTGACGACGAACGCAGTAGAGAGCATGATGCCGTCGTCGCTACGACCGTAAATCTTCAGATTCGTTGTCGTACCGTTCACAGAAGCAGGTCCTGTGACACTGAAGAGGAATCCTTTTGCCGCAAACCATACGTTGGCAGCCGGAATGTTAACCGTCAATTGCATTTCCGGGCAGACGATGTCCACCTTGCTGATGCCAGCCGTCTCGGTAGCCGTCATGGTGATGGTACCGGCATAACTGCCCTCGTGAGCGCCTTGTTTGTCACTCCAAGAGACATTGAACGTACCAGAGTAAGTTCCTTCCGACTCGATTTCAGCCGTCGTATCGTGGTGGATAGGACCTTCATCGTCGCTGCCACAGCTGACAAAAGCCGTCAATGCCAAGCAAGCGAACAAGCCTAAAATATATTTCTTCATCATTTTGTTTTTACGTTAAAATGTTGTTATTACTTTTCTGTCTCAGACTCAGCTGCCTTAGCTGTGATCACTACATAGCCAGGGTTCTGGTCTTCGTTAGAGATACCCGTGTTGCTGGAAATCTCGTTGGTAGGAATCGGGCGATAGAGCTTGTAGTTGACCCGTGCGGCATCCATCATCTGGGTAGCTGTGGTGACATACTTGTTGAACTCTACATTGTAGCGAACGAGCTGCTTGGTACGGCGGAGGTCCATCCAGCGCTGTCCTTCAGCATAGAGCTCACGAGCACGCTCGTCGAGAATGACGTCAAGCGGTGTCAGCGAAGCCTCGAAAGAAGTGCTCATGCTGTAATTGATGTTGTTCTGCAGATACTCATCGAAGCTACCCAAAGCTACCAAGCCGGCGCGCTTGCGCACCTGATTGACCTTCTCAAGAGCCTTATCGGTCTGACCTGCCATGAAGTAAGCCTCAGCAGCCACCAAATAAAGGTCGCTGACGTGCAGCAGGACGATGTCGCGATAGTCGTTCTTTGAACCCAGCTGTGCAGAGTTGGGATCGTCGAACTTCTTCACGCAGACACCATTCTCTGTAGTAGCATTGAACTGCTCAACAGACATGGTGCTCTTCTTGAAATTACCATCAGCGTCGAATGTATAGGTAATCACGTTAGGAACAGAGAGGATAGCAGCCTTCACTTGATTGATGTAGGAGCCCTTCATGAATTTGTTCTTGAATGATTTGAAGTATGACTCAGCCATTGCTTCAGTCCAATAATAGGGGAAGAACTCAAGTTGGATGCCCTTTGGACCATCAGGACCATAGTATGAATAATAACCGGTTCCATTAGGTCCCCAATCGCTTCCATTATAGTTATAGAACGTATGCATAAAGGTATCATGCCAACGATGATCAGCCTGCTCAAAGAGCAACATAGACTTCTCAGACTGCTGGTTGTCGCTGCCCACCTGCTTGCAACCGGTCTTCGTACACTCGCCGTAGTAGCCGCCAAAGTTGTTCTGCATGCTGTGTCCACCCGTACCAACGTCACCAGGATATCCATTGCGCTCATATTGAACGGAGAAGATTTCCTCAGCATTGTTTTCGTTGGTGGGCGACCACTTTTCTGCAAACGACATGGTCAGATCACCGCTGAAGCCGCCTGCGCTGCAAGCTGTTTCAGCCCATTTAGCAGCCTCGTTGAAATAGTTTGTACCCTTCGTGGTATAAGTTCCTTTGGCTACATCAACATATTCAGTTTCAAGATCCCAACCTGCAGCGAGGTTCACCTTTGCCAAGAGTGCAGCAACAGCTTGCTTGCTGGCATGTCCGTCGTGGCTTTGCGCTGCCAGTGCCGAGTTCTCATAGAGATCGGTGAGGTCGAGGATCAAAGCCGGATAGATTTCATCGAGCGGAGTACGTGGATAGTTGGTACTTGCATTGTTGATGTAGGTGGTGACGTAAGGTACGGCACCAAACTGCTGTGTCAGAATGTAATAGCCATAAGCACGGATGAAACGAGCTTCCTGTGCAATGGTCGATGCCTCACCTGCATAGCTAAGAGAAGCGTTTGCATAGTTAATCATCTTGTAAACATTCGCATAGAAGTCGGAGACTTTGTCGTTGTCGGCAGTGAGGTAATAGGTGTTGAAGTCACCGCCGTCATGTCCACGTGTATTGATGTAGAGGTCAGTACCCTGGCTGTAAATCTCAGGTATGAATACGATATCCTTCATGCTCTCATAGGCAGAAGTAAGCATCGCCTGCGGGTTGTTGCCTAAGTAGTCGTCGGCAGTCTGTCCGCCCGCCGACTTGTTTTCTGCATCGAGGAAGTCGCTGCAGCTGGTGAGCGCAACCCCGGCAAAGAGGGCAACAATTACTGATTTATAAATATATGTTTTCATTATTGTCTTGTTTTTATTGTTTTTAGAACTTAATGCTTGCACCCACCTGATAGGTTACAGTGCTTGGACCGTCATTCTTCAGACTTGCGTTAGCCCACTCTGGATCGAATCCCTTGTACTTGGTGAAGACGAAGGGGTTGGTGATGGTGAAGTAGAGACGCAGGTGGTTGCAACCGAACTTGTTGATCCAGGACTTCGGGAAGGTATATCCCAAGGTGATGTTCTGTACCTTCAGGTAGCTGGTGTTAACCACGCAGCGTGCGTTGTTCCAGTAGTCAGCCATAGTACCGAGACCGTTGTTGTCGGCACGTGTAGCGATGGGGAAGTCGCCGTAGTGTGTGGTCTCCTGGAAAACGGGGTTAACGTAAGTACCGTCAGCCAATACGTCTTCAGCATCGATGATTTGTCCTGCGGGGATGTAGTAGTCAGCGTTCAGACGCATACGTCCACGGTCTGAAACATCTTCATACTGGTTGAGGAAGTTAGAATAAGCCTTTCCGCCCAGCTTGGCATACATAGAGAAGGAGAAATCCCAGTTCTTCCATGACAGGTTGGAGGTGAAGCTTCCAATCCATGTCGGGTCTGCACGCATGATGCGGCGGTCGGAGTCGTTGATGGTACCGTCGCCGTTCTGGTCGACAATCCAAGGCTGTCCTTCCTTCTGTCCATATACCTTATAGTAGTAGTCGTACTCCTTCATGGTCGTACCCGGCTCAAGGCCCTTGCTGATGGCAGCCTGGTTGTTGGGCACGGTCATGTTGCGGTCAGAAACGATGCCGCCTACCTCGTAAGCATAGACATTGTTGACTGGTGAACCGATGAAGAGGCTCTGCGTTGTAATGTTAGAACCTGTTACACGGTCGCCGGTACCATTGATTTCGAGCACCTTGTTCTTGTTGTGAGAGAACGACAAGGTGGTCTCCCAGTTCCAGTCCTTGGTCTTCACGTTGACGGTGGTCAGGCTGAACTCGATACCGGTGTTGCGCACGGAACCGATGTTGGTCGTCATGGTGCCGCCACCAGCTTCGAGCGGGAGCTGTACCTTGTAGAGCAGGTCTACAGACTTCTTGTTGTACCAGTCGAAGCTACCACGGATGCGGTCGCGGAGGAATCCGAAGTCGAAGCCGATGTTGTACTCATGAGACTTCTCCCACTTCAGTTCCTTGTTGACAACGCTTGAGGGATAGTAGCCGTTGCTGTAGACAGTTCCAAACGGATAGTAGACAGGACCGGAAACGGTCTGTTGGGTAGCATAGCTGCCGATACCGTCGTTGTTACCGGTGATACCGTAAGAGAGGCGGAGCTTCAAGTTGCTAATCCAGTCAACCGACTTCATGAACGGTTCCTCGGTAATACGCCATGCTGCAGCTACAGAGGGGAAGCAGCCCCAGCGGTTGCCCTTGGCAAACTTGGAAGAGCCATCCCAACGCACTGTACCTGTCAGGTAGTAGCGGTTCTTCCAGTTGTAGTTGGCACGCAGTGCATAAGAAATCATGCTCGACTCAGAATATGATGTCTTAGAGTTGTCACCGTCATACGTACCAGTATTCATGTTCCACCAGTCTGTTCCAGCCATGACGTTGGTAGCAGCCCAGTAGTTCTCCTCCGTGTTACCTTTCTCCATAGAGAACAGACCCATGAGGTTCAGGTTGTGGTCATGGGCAATCGTGGTGTTGTAGGTGATGACGTTATCCCACGTCCATGAGAAGTTGCGATAGTTGGTCACGTTGGCTTGGTTGATTTTATCCGTACCGTCATAACCGTTGTTGGTATCGTCATTATAGGGCTTTCCTGTAACAGGATTTGTATAACCGTCGAAATAGCCGTGACGGTAAGAGGTGTAGTTCGGAGAGAACGTAGTCTTGAAGTCGAGACCTTTCAGGATGTCGAACTTCAAGTAGAAGTTACCCAGGATGCGCCATGTCTCGCGCTTGGTCTTGGAACTCTTCATCAAGTCGAGCGGGCTGATGCTTGACGTAAACTGGTTTCCTTCGGTACCGAAGGCCGTGTTCAGACCTGGGTTGTGGATGACGTTGCCCTCAGCATCGTAGGCTGCCATGAACGGGTTGGCACGGAAAGCCTGCTGAATGGCATAGTCATCGGCATAATGGTTGTTGATGCTGGCAACGTTTACGCTGAAGCCGGCACTGATGACCTTGTTGATCTTAGCGTCAACACTACCCTTGAAGTTGTAGCGCTTCTGCTCATCACCGATGTAGATACCTTTCTCCTGGTTGAAACCTACACCGAAGTGGTAGTTGACACTGGCACTACCGCCGCTGACTGCGAGGAAGTGGTTCTGCTGACGACCGGTCTGTGTCACCATGTCAGGCCAGTTCACGTTGCGCCCTTCCCTATATAGCTTGTCCAGAATAAGTTCTCCACTGGTAGCATGCTCTGCCAACTTGCCCTGATAGAAGGAAGCCTGAGAGAAGCCATAGACAGGATGGGAAACAGGCATAGCATCAATGTCACCGGCAAATTCGGTGAACTTGCGCATACGGTAGCTGTAGAACTGTCCGGCATCCTGGAACTCAGGCATGCGGGCGGTCTTGGTCCAGCCGAAGTATCCGTCGTAGCTGATGGTCGGCTTCTGCTCCTTGTTCACGCCGGCACCACTCTTCGTCGTTACCATGACGACACCTGCCGTAGCACGTGAACCATAGATAGCGGTAGAAGAAGCATCCTTCAAGATGTCAATCTTCTCGATATCCTGCGGGTTCAGCCACTGGATGTCTGAACACATCACACCGTCGACAACATAAAGCGGTGTCGTGTCGCTGTTAATAGACGACTTACCACGAATCTCGATGTTGAAGTCGCCACCGGCACGGCCGCTCGCCTGGGTGATGTTCACACCAGGATTGCTACCCTGCAGGTTACCCATGACAGAAGAAGCACCCTTGGCGTTCAACTGCTCGGTGTTGACAGAAGAAACAGAACCCGTCAGGTCCGACTTCTTCATCGTACCGTAACCAACGACAACGACCTCGTCGAGGGCTTGGTTGTCCTCTTTCATGCTGATGTCGAAGCGTGATTTGTTGCCTACGGTGAACTGCTGGTCGGAATAACCGACGTAGGTCACCTTGATTACTGAAGACGGCTTGGCATTCTGGATGGTGAAGTTACCGTCCAAGTCGGTGATGGCGGCAGGCTGGCCGTCCATCAGGACCGTAACACCAATCATCGGTTCACCCGAAGCGTCTTTCACTGTACCTGATACCGTCTGCTGCGCATAGCCGGCGAAGCAGAACAGGCTCAGAAGCAAAGCCATCGTGGCTCGTTTGATGTGTAGATACATAAATTTTTGTTTTAGTTATTATTAAATTAGAGTTTTGGTTTTGTTGTCTTTTCATCTACTCACTCCGCGTTTTTGCAGTCTTTCGATTTTTGCGGCAAATTTAATTAATATAATTGAATCAACCAAATTTTTCATAAAAAAAGGTAAATCAAAGGAAAAGTTTAACATTCCTGCAGGCTGGCGGAGTGCGCTTGCAGCGCAGAAATTATTCAAATTAAAGCAAATTGAACAAATGTAAGTATAATATTTTTTTTGCAGGTTCTTGGTTGTCATCATTGGCTGTCAGGGCTGTAGCGAGGCAGAAGTGTCGGAATCGCACGCAGAAGAATGGGGGGTGCCCCTACAGGGGGTGAAAAAGGTTCAAGTCGAACGTGCGACGCTGATTTTGTAAGTCGCTATGCCATAGTGACATACGGGGCGTTGCGTCGCAACGTTCGATTGTTCTTGAAAAGGGGTTTTACGCGCGCGTGCGCATACATATTTATATAGAGGGAGTTAGAGGGAGTTAGAAGGAGTTAGAGGAAGTTAGAGGGAGTTAGAGATAGACATCCCCCCCGAATTATGCAAATTCTATTATAGTTTTCCTTATAGCCGTTTTAGGAACCTTGTATTTTAAGTATCAAGAGCGTACAGAAAATCGTCGTCATACGACATCGGCTGATAAATGATTAGCTCTTTTTCGTGTGAAGGCTAATAAACAAAGCGGTAGCGCTGAAAAGTGCTACCGCTTTGTGTTATTTTATCCATTGGATGGTGCCGAAGACGGTTTCGGGCTTGATCTTCTCGGCTTCTTGCGGGCTGAGCTGATGGCTCCAGGTGGCACGGCCCTTGGTGCCGGCACCCTCGCCACGGTTGTTGTATTCCTGATAGCGTACGGTGCCCTCCTTGGCAGGGTCGTGGTAGTCTTTCCAGTTCTGCCAGCCTTCGGGTACGATATGCTTGCCTAAGTCGCAGTTCATGAACAGGGTGTGGGCGTATGGCCGCCACGGGCGGCCGAGGTATACCTTGTCGACACCATCGGCAGCGGTCAGCTTACAGTCGTTGAAGATGTATCCGTATTCAATATCCTTCGGTGTGGAGGCGGCGGTGACGTAGGAGTTGACCTTACTGCGTATCTCGCAACGTTCGAACCAGGCGGTGGACGGTCCGAAGATGAAGTCGGTGGTGCCTTCGATATAGCAGTCTTTGAAGTACAGACGGGTGTTCTCCATGCCGGTATATACCGTGTCCTGGTTGCCGAGGAAGCGGCAGTTGATGAACTTCAGACGGTCGCCTTCGGTGTGCAGAGCCACTGCCTGTCCCTTTCGCGGCGCATTGTTCTCGATGGTGATGTTGCGGAAGGTGATGTTGCAGCCTTCAACCTTGACCGTATAGGTGCGGAAGGTGCCCATCGGTTGCAGCTCCTCGTCGTCGGTCCTGCCTATGCGTGGTATCTTGATGTTGGCATGGTCATCGTTAGTGATGATGGTGTTGTCGCGGTCTTCTCCGATAATCTCAATGTTGGTGAGCCACGAGGGTACGATGACCTTCTCTTTGTAGATGCCTTTCTTGACGAAGATGACTTTCTTGTATTCCATGAAGGCGCGGCACACCTCTATGGCGGCGTTGACGGTCTTGAACTCGCAGGAGCCGTCGTTGGCTACAAACAGGGTGTCGGTGTTGTCGTACTTGCCGCGGGCGGCGGCTTCGCCAATGGACATTTGGCAAATAATCATTGACAATGCTATTGCCGTCCAATGTCCTTTGAGGATGTTCTTCAGTTGTTTCATTTTTTTATTGATTCATGTGTTGCATTCGTTCTACTCGACCTTCGGTCGCTTTCCTTTGGAAAGAACTTTTTCCCACGGCCTTCCTCTACCTCCCTCTACCTCCTTCTATCTCCCTCTATCTCCTTCTAACTCCTACATAATCTGTGAGATTTCCTGCAAGTCTTCCACCTTCTTGAGTGTCTCCATGATGACCTTCACGTCGTCACGGTCGTGAACACGCACCTCAATGGAGCCGTCGAAGACCCCGTTGTCGCTGGTGACGACGATGCGATGGATGTTGATGCTGAGCTGATCGGCAAGTACATCGGCAACGTCGCGCAGCAGCCCCTTGCGGTCTATGCCTCGGATGCGTACCGTTGCGTCGAAGAACATCTCGCGGTGCATCTGCCACTTGGCGTCAAGGATGCGGTTGCCGAAGCTTGCCTTGAGCTTTGACGCTACCGGACAGGCGCGCTTGTGGATTTCTATGCGGCTCTGGTTGTCGATGTATCCGAGGATGTCGTCACCGGGGATGGGGTGGCAGCACGGCGGGTTGATGTATTTGTTGATGTTGTCTTCAGAGACGAAGATGGGCTTCTTCTTGTTGAAATCCTTGCCTACAACGATGAATTTCTGGTCTTCATCTGTCACTTCAGGCTTCTTTGCAGCCGTCTGTTGGGAGGTGTCGCTCTTTAGGAAGGGCACATACTTGCGCCAGTTGGAACCTTGCTTTTTCTTCTTTCCGCGCAGTTCGTCAAGGTCTCGGTCGCCCAAGAGGATGTTCTTCTCGCCGAGAGCCTGCAGGAAGGTTTCGTGTTTCTGTAGTTCATGCAGTTCGCACAGACGGTCGAGGTGCGACGACTTCATCTCCATGCCGTTGCTCTTGAGCCATTGTTCCAGGATTGCCTCTCCGCGCTTCTGTATCTCGCGGCTGTCTCTGCGCAGGATGGCTTGTATCTTTCCCTTGGCCTTGGCTGTGCTGACGAAGTTGATCCATGAGGGTTGAACGTGCTGTGAGTTGGAAGTGAGTATCTCTACCTGGTCACCGCTCTGCAGCTTATGGCTCAACGGCACCAGCTTATGGTTGACTTTTGCTCCTATGCAGTGGCTGCCGAGGAAGGTGTGTATCTGGAAAGCAAAGTCAAGGGCTGTACAGCCTGCCGGCATGGTCTTGATCTCACCTTTCGGTGTGAAGACGAAGATTTCTGAAGCAAAGAGGTTGAGCTTGATGGCATCGAGGAAGTCCATGGCATCGGGCTGCGGGTCGTCGAGAATCTCCTTGATGGTGCGCAGCCAGTCGTTGAGTTCGCCCTCGTCTTCTGCAATCTCGCGGATGATGTCGGCACCTTCCTTGTATTTCCAGTGGGCAGCGAAGCCCTGTTCTGCTATCTCGTTCATGCGCTCGGAGCGTATCTGCACCTCTATCCACTGACCTTGTTTCGACATCAGGGTGACGTGCAGTGCCTGATAGCCGTTGGCTTTCGGGTGGCTCACCCAGTCGCGCAACCGGTCGGGGTGGCTCTTGTATATCTTGCTCAGTGCCAGATAGATGTTGAAGCAGTCGTTGGCTTCCGTTTCCGGTGTCGTTGGCTTGAAGATGATGCGCACCGCCAGGATGTCGTATATCTCGTTGAAGGTGACATGCTTGTTCTGCATCTTGTTCCATATTGAATAAGGTGCTTTCACGCGTGCCTTGATTTCATATTGCAGTCCCATCTTGTCCAGTTGTTCGCGGATGGGGTCTGTGAAGTCTTTGAACAGTTTGTCGCGCGACTGCTCGGTCAGTTCCAGTTTCTTCTGGATAGCCCTGTAGTCGTCGGGATGTTCATACCTGAAGCTGAGGTCTTCCAGTTCGCTCTTGATCTTGTTCAGTCCCAACCGGTTGGCAAGGGGAGCATAGATGTATAGCGTCTCACCGGCTATCTTGTATTGCTTGTTGGCAGGCTGTGACTGCAAGGTGCGCATGTTGTGCAGGCGGTCGCAGATCTTGATGAGTATGACGCGAATGTCATCACTCATGGTCAGCAGCAGTTTCTTGAAGTTCTCGGCTTGTGCCGATGCCTGCTCACCAAAGATGCCGCCGCTGATCTTGGTCAGTCCGTCAACAATCTGGGCTATCTTTGGTCCGAAGATGTTTTCGATGTCTTCCGTGGTGAAGTCTGTGTCTTCCACGACATCGTGCAGGAGCGCCGAACAGATGCTGGTAGAACCGAGTCCTATCTCCTCCGCTGCAATCTGTGCAACGGAAATGGGGTGCATGATGTAAGGTTCACCCGACAGGCGTCTTACTCCTTTGTGTGCTTGTCTGGCAAAGTTGAAAGCCTTGGTGATGATGTCCACCTTCTTGCGGTGGGGTGACTGTAAGTAGGTTTCCAGCAGATGTTCGAACGCTTCATCTACTTTCTTCTCCCAATCTTCTTCCGTCATCTCAGGCTTCACGGGGTCTTTAGGTCTATTCGGTGTCTCTTTCATGTATGTATTCTCCTATTCTTATTGTTCATATTCCTGCATCTTTTCTCACCATGCTTAACCTGAAGCAAGCTTCGCTTTAGTCATCTGGCTTGACGAAAAGGTTCTGTTTCAATCATCTTTCAACCGTCATCCTTCATCTCCTTCTCTTCCTTTTCTGCGATGCCGAAGGGATGTCAGCATGTCGTCGGGAACTGCTGCGGCTCTTCTCGTTGATAATGGGCTGCCTGACAGGGTTTGGTTGACTCTCCACTGCTGTAGCCGCCTTGCTGTCTGGTTCGATTTGCTGCGGTCTGTGTGCACGTACAGGTGTTGTCTTTTCGCCGATTTCTACCTCTGAGCGCTTTCGTTTGTATTTACTGGTGGTATAGTTATAGATGGAGTCTTGCATGTCGATGAACTTCATGATGTATTTTGTCGGCATGCGGATGGCTGCAGGTCGGTTTCTGCCGTTGACGATGTTGCGCCGATATTGAGGGTTGAGTTCTTTCAGCTGGTCGACATCTATGCCGATGACGGCAGCAATCTGGTCGAAGTGCAGGTCGCGGTTGACGACCACCGTGTCCGACTTCAGTGGCAGCCGGGTGTCCATGGGGCAGATGTTGTGCTCACAATAGTAGTTCATGATGTAGTTGGCGGCGATGAACGACGGCACATATCCGCGTGTCTCTTTCGGCAGGTAGGGGTATATCTTCCAGTAGTCGGTCTCTCCGCCAGCTCGGTGGATGGCTTTGTTCACGTTTCCTGGCCCACAGTTGTATGCTGCAATGACGAGGTTCCAGTCACCGTATATCTTATAGAGGTCGCTGAGCATGTGGGCGGCGGCATACGACCCTTTGATGGGGTCTCGCCGTTCGTCTACCAGTGAGTTGATTTGCAGGTCGTATTGCTTGGCTGCTATCGGCATAAACTGCCACAGCCCTGATGCTCCTGCACGCGATGTGACGTTGGGGTTGAGTGCAGACTCAATCACGGGCAGGTATTTCAGTTCCAACGGTAGTTGGTAGCTCTCCAACGCCTGTTCGAAGATGGGCATGTAGAAGTTGGCGATACCCAGCATGGCGCTGACCTGTCGTCGTCCGCGCTTGGTGTATCTGTCGATGAATTTGCGCACTACCTCGTTGTAGGGCATCTCCATAACCGTCGGCATGCGCTGCATGCGGTCGATGATGGTTTCCTTCGAGGTTTCCGGGTCGTAGTTGGGCAGGTTGCAGTCTTCGCGCATCAGCGATTTTGCATGATACATCTCCAGCCGTTTGTCGACATCAAACGAGAACGATTCCGGCACTGTAATCTCTTCGCGATGTCCCTGTTCGTCGGTGACAATCACGTAGTCTTCACTTTGTGCCTGCATCGTGCTGCTGATGATGAGGGTTGTGAGGATGATGACCAGTTGTCTGATGCTCATTCGCTTACGGTTAGAAGTTTAGGCTGCATCCCACTCCTATGCCCGAAGGCTTCATGGGGTTGCGTGAGGTCTTGTCGTTGATGATGGTAGGTGACACGCGCAGGCTCAGGTCGTCGGAGATGTCAAACTCCGACAGCGAGGCATCGACGTATGCATCGATGACGGATAGTGCATAGATGCCAATCATGACGAAGATGCTGAGGTCGCGATAGCGGCGATAGCGGTCCTTTCGCTTGCGGAACAGTTCCTGATAATAGCTCTTGTTGCTGTCGGTTATCGTTGTTCCTAAGTGCAGGAACGAGTTGTAGCTCTGCGTGTTAGGGTCGTTGTCGGTGATGTCTATGTATGCCTGAGAGTAGTCGTGGTACATCTGGTTGTTCCAGGTCAGTGCATAGATACATCCTGCTATGCCTCCATAGAAGATGGGCAGCTTCCAGTATTTGCGGTTGTAAATCTGTCCGCCACCGGGGATGACGAGTGCCAGCCACAATGCCTTTTTGGCATCCGGCCGCCAGGTGTTCCAGTCGCGTTTCTGCTTCTTCTGTATCGTCGTATCTGCCATTGCTACAATCTTGGCACTGTCTTCTCCGGGGATGAGCAACGGCTCGGCGATGAACAGTGAGTCTTCTTCTACGACGACGTTCTGTGCCACTGCTTGGTTGGCACTGGCAACGAACATAAAGACTGCCGTCACGGCAAGGTGTACGATATGTTGAATACGGATACCCACGTTCCTGTTCTGTTTTTATGATTTCATCTTGTCGAAGACACTCATGATGTGCTCCAGTTCTTCCTCTGAGGAAAAGGGGATGCTGATGCGTCCCTTGCCCTGAGCGTTGCAGCTCATCTGCACCTTCGTGTTGAAGAATTTCGACAGCCGTGTCTTCAGCAGGTTGAATTCTTCAGGCAGCTTTGCCTTGGCAGCGATAGTCTTCTTGGCTGTCTGGATGTCCTCGCCGTTGTTCAGCTGGTGGCAGAGTTCCTCAACCTTACGAACGGAGTAACCGTTCTTATAGATTTCCTTGAAAAGCTTCAGCTGCAGCGACGGACTGGTGAGTGACAAGAGCGCGCGTGCGTGTCCCATGTCTATCTCCTTCTTCTGTAACGCCATCTGTACCTGTGCCGGGAGCTTGAGCAGTCGCAGGTAGTTGGCAATGGCGGCACGGCTCTTGCCAACACGTTCGCTGACCTTTTCCTGTGTCATGCCACTCTTTTCCAACAGGTGTTCGTAGGCAAGGGCTATCTCGATGGCGTTCAGGTCTTCGCGCTGGATGTTCTCCACGAGTGCCATCTCCATGACGTTCTCGTCCTTGATGGTGCGGATGTATGCGGGGATGGCGGTCAGTCCTGCCAGCTGTGATGCACGCCAACGCCGTTCACCGGCGATAATCTGGAACTTTCCGTCTTCCATCTGTCGCAGCGTGATGGGTTGTACAATGCCCAGTTGTTTGATGCTGTTGGCAAGTTCCTCCAGTGCAGCCTGGTCGAACTCACGTCGGGGCTGGTTGGGGTTGGCTTCAATCTGGCTGATGGGTACTTCATTGATGGTCGAACTACCTTGCGTGCTGACGTCATCGGTAGAGATCAGTGCGTCTAAGCCACGTCCCAATGCGGCTATCTTCGTCGTCTTGTTGTATTTTTTTCTTACGGCCATAATCTATTAAGTATGTTAAGGGAGTTGAATGGAAGCAACTTCTTTTGTGTCTCAAACTCCTGTTAGACTAATCTTTCTCGTTCTTTCCGATGATTTCCTTGGCAAGTGCCAGGTGGTTCTTGGCACCCTTGGAATCGGCATCGTAGAGGATGACGGGCAATCCGTGGCTCGGACTTTCGCTGAGCTTGACGTTGCGCTGGATGACTGTCTTGAAGACCAGTTCCTGGAAGTGACGCTTCACCTCGTCGTAGATCTGGTTGGCGAGTCGCAGACGCGAGTCGTACATGGTCAGCAGGAAACCTTCAATCTCCAACTTCGGGTTCAGCTTGCTCTTGATGATTTTGATGGTGCTCAGCAACTTGCTGATGCCTTCCAATGCAAAGTACTCACACTGTACGGGGATGATGACCGATTCGGCAGCCGTGAGTGCGTTGACGGTAATCAGTCCGAGCGATGGCGAACAGTCTATCAGGATGTAGTCATATTCGTCTCGGATAGGAGCCAGCAGGTCGCTGACCACCTTTTCGCGGTTTTCCAGGTTCAACATCTCTATCTCTGCACCGACCAGGTCGATGTGGCTGGGGATGATGTCCAGTCCGTCAATATCTGTTGTATAGATGGCATCGCGCACGTCAGCATGGTCTATGATACATTCGTAGAGTGAGCACTCTACTTCCTTGATGTCTACGCCCAAGCCACTTGATGCGTTGGCCTGCGGGTCAGCGTCAACAACCAGTACCGTCTTCTCCAGTGTTGCCAGTGAAGCAGCCAGGTTGATGGATGTTGTCGTCTTGCCTACGCCACCTTTCTGATTTGCTAATGCGATGATTTTTCCCATTTGACTCATTCTTCTTAAAAAATAATTAGGGGACAAAATTACGAATTTTATTTTAGATGACGTGCTTTTAAACCTTTTTTCGTACTTTTGTGGGCAAAATTATAGTAACCCAACCCATGGAGAAAGAAAAGAAGAGACCTTTAATACTGATTTCCAACGATGACGGCTACCATTCTGGAGGGCTTCGCTACCTGTGTGAATTCCTGAAGGACATGGCTGAAATCATCGTCTGTGCGCCCGAAGCGGCGCGTTCAGGCTTTGCCTGTGCCTTCTCTGCCGTTCCTCCGTTGTATCTGAAACGTCGGAAAGACATTGCCGGTGCCGAGGTGTGGTCGTGTACGGGTACGCCAGTCGACTGTGTGAAGCTTGCCCTGGACCAACTGCTCGACGGCAGGACGCCAGACCTGATCATCGGGGGCATCAACCACGGCGACAACTCCACAGTGAACACGCACTATAGTGGTACGATGGGAGTCGCCATGGAGGGCTGCATGAAATATATTCCGAGCATAGCCTTCTCGTCGTGTGACTACAATCCGGAGGCAAACCTGTCCCATCTGCGTAGCTATGTGCGGATGTTTGTCAAGCGGGTGCTCAATGAAGGTATGCCAAAAGGCATCTGCCTGAACATCAACTTCCCCCGTCGGGAGGAGTTTGCTGGCATCAAGGTGTGCCGGATGAGCTTCGGCAGGTGGGTAAACGAGGTGGTGAAAGAACGACATCCCCACGGGTACGACTTCTACTGGATGGTAGGACAGTATCAGAATGACGAACCTGAAGCTACCGATACAGACCGTTGGGCGTTGGCGAACGGATACATCAGCGTGACACCGACACAGATGGATGTCACGGCTTACAGCGTGATGGAGCGGATGGCTCAGGAGTGGAATACCGAGGAATGAGAATGGAGGGTGTAGTGTTATGGCAACTTTGCCGATGGTGAAAAGTCAAGAGCATGAGATATTATCTGATAGTAGGTGAGGCGAGCGGTGACTTGCATGCATCGCGCCTGATGAAGGCTTTGAAATATTATGACGAAGAATCGGAGTTTCGTTTCTTCGGCGGCGACCAGATGGCAGCCGTTGGCGGTACGCTGGTGAAGCATTACAAGGACTTGGCATATATGGGCTTTGTGCCTGTTCTCTTGCATCTGAATACCATTTTCAAGAACATGAAAATGTGTAAGGAAGACATTGTCAGGTGGCAACCCGATGTGGTCATTCTCGTCGACTATCCTGGTTTTAACCTCAATATTGCCAAGTTTGTCCGTCGCTATAATGAGGGAAAGTGGAAACAGGGGGACGGAGCGAAGACGGAACGGGTGAGCGTTCGCCCCATACCAGTCTATTACTATATCTCTCCCAAGATTTGGGCATGGAAGGAGTGGCGCATCAAGAACATCAAGCGTGATGTGAAGGAGATGTTTTCCATTCTTCCGTTTGAGAAAGAATTTTACGAAAAGAAGCATCGCTATCCCATCCATTATGTAGGAAATCCGACGGCAGAAGAAGTGGCGGCGTTTCGTGCCAACTATCATGAGAGCTTTGAGCAGTTTGTTGTGCGCCAGAATGGGAGCGGTACTTGCAGGATGGATTTCCGCCCAGTCATCGCGTTACTGGCTGGCAGCCGTAAGCAAGAAATCAAAGACAACCTGCCTGCAATGATAGAGGCGGCGAAGCGTTTTGAAGACTATCAGTTGGTATTGGCAGGGGCACCTTCTATTGATGATGCTTATTATGAGAAGTTTATAAAAGGTACTCGTGTGCAACTGGTGAAGGACCAAACTTACGAACTGTTGTCGCATGCAACGGCGGCATTAGTTACCAGTGGAACGGCAACGTTAGAAACGGCATTGTTCCGTGTGCCGCAGGTGGTATGCTACGAGACACCACTGCCCAAGCTCATCCGTTTCGCTTTCAACCATATTATCAAGGTACCGTTCATATCACTCGTTAACCTTATTGCCGACCGAGAAGTGGTGAAGGAACTTTTTGCTGACCGCTTCCGTGTATATCGCATCGCCAACGAATTGTACCGCGTCTTACCGGGACAGCCTGGACGTGACAAGATGTTGCAGGGATATGAAGAGGTAGTCCAGAAGTTAGGCTCTGATGTGGCGCCGGCCAATGCTGCCCGCATCATGGTACAACTCTTAACATCCAACTCCTAATTGATCATTTATCCTTTACTTCACTCTTACATCAGCGAAAGCGTATAGAGATAGACCACAGCAGCGGGGATGGCAAGAATCGATGAGTCGAAGCGGTCGAGCATGCCACCGTGACCGGGCAGGATGTTGCCGCTGTCTTTGATGCCGAGCGTGCGCTTGAACAAACTTTCAACCAAATCTCCCAAAGTTCCGAAGACAACGACGACGAGTCCCATGCCTATCCATTCAGCTATACTCAATGAGGCAGAAAAAAGTGTAGGTTGCTCTTCTGCATCAAGTAGTGTCATGTTGTTAACAACCCCGATGGCGTATGCTATGAGTATCACGAGAATGGCACCACCGATGCTGCCCTCCCAACTCTTGCCAGGACTGACGCGCGGAAACAACTTATGCTTGCCGAGAAGCGAACCTACACAGTAGGCACCGCTGTCGTTTACCCACAGGAAGATGAATATGCTCAGCGGGTAGAGGTAGTTGTATGACCAGTTTTGGAACGCCAGCACGTTGATGAGCGAAAAGGGAATGGCGATATACATCTGTCCCAGCATGGTGTATGCCCAGTCATTGATGGGGTGGGGCTGCTTCAGGAACAGTTCGCTCACCATCAGGTAGAGCATCGTCAGGACGTATGGGATGAAGACGATGAACCCCTCTGTCAGTCCGATGCTTTGGGCAGACATGGCAAGGAAAAAGTATACACCCGCTACGGTGGAGATGAAGCGGTTCACCTGTACCTGTTCCATATCGTTGACCAGTCCCGTATACTCCCACACCGTGAGTCCTGTGATGATGGCGAACAACAGGATGAAACTGTCGGGACGCCACACGATGCCGCCCACCATGACGATGACAAACAGGGCACCGAATATGGTGCGGGTGATGAAGTTTTTCATTTTCTCGCTCATAAGGACTTTCTTTTTTATTGTTCTGACGGGGCGGATTTGTCTGACTTGTCAGATTTGTCGGACAATTCGGACTGGTCTGATAATTCTGACTTTTCCGACTGCTCAAACTCTGCCTGCGCCTGCTTTACGGCTTCCGGCATATCTTCCAGCTTCGGCTCCTCTTTCTTTTCAGCCTCGGCGTTGGCTTCCATGATCTCCTGTGAACGGCTCACCCACGGACGCTTGCCGAAGATGGCTTCGACGTCTTCGGCAAAGATGACCTCACGGGTGATGAGCAGCTCTGCCAACTGGTTGTGCCCCTCCTTGTGCTCCAACAGAATCTCCTTGGCACGTGCATATTGTTCGTTGATCATCTTCAGCACCTCATCGTCGATGAGCTTTGCCGTAGTCTCTGAATACGGACGCTGGAACTGGTATTCCTGGTTGTTATAGTAGCAGATGTTAGGCAGCTTGTCGCTCATGCCGGCGTAGGCTATCATGCCGAACGCACTCTTCGTGGCACGCTCCAGGTCGTTCATGGCACCAGTAGAGATATGTCCCGTAAAGAGTTCTTCTGCGGCACGTCCTCCCAAGAGTGAGCACATCTCGTCGAGCATCTGTTCTTTCGTCGTAATCTGGCGTTCTTCGGGCAGATACCAGGCGGCACCCAGTGCTTGTCCTCGCGGTACGATGGTTACCTTGATGAGCGGGTTGGCATAGCGGCAGAACCATGAGATGGTGGCGTGGCCTGCTTCGTGCAGGGCGATGGACCGTTTCTCCTCTGCTGTCATCACTTTGGTCTTCTTCTCCAGACCACCGATGATGCGGTCAACGGCATCCAGGAAGTCCTGCTTGCCGATGCTCTTGCTGTCGTGTCGGGCAGCGATGAGTGCAGCCTCGTTGCAGACGTTGGCAATGTCGGCACCGGAGAATCCGGGTGTCTGTCGTGACAACAAGTCTACGTCGACGCTGTCGTCTATCTTCTTTCCTTTCAGGTGTACGTTGAAGATGGCCTTACGTTCGCTCAAGTCAGGCAGGTCTACATGAATCTGCCGGTCGAAGCGTCCGGCGCGCAGCAACGCCGAGTCGAGCATGTCTACGCGGTTGGTAGCAGCCAAGACGATGACACCGCTGTTGGTGCCGAAGCCGTCCATCTCGGTGAGCAGGGCGTTCAGCGTGTTCTCGCGCTCGTCGTTGCCACCCATGGCAGGGTTCTTCGAACGTGCACGTCCCACGGCATCAATCTCGTCAATGAATATAATACATGGTGACTTCTCCTTGGCCTGCCGGAACACGTCACGCACACGGCTGGCACCAACTCCCACGAACATCTCGACGAAGTCGCTTCCGCTCATCGAGAAGAATGGGACGCCAGCTTCGCCTGCGACAGCTTTTGCCAGCAGCGTCTTACCCGTTCCCGGAGGGCCGACGAGCAGGGCGCCCTTTGGAATCTTTCCGCCCAGTTCGGTATACTTCTGCGGGTTCTTCAGGAACTCCACAATCTCCTGCACCTCCTGCTTTGCACCAGCTTGTCCAGCTACGTCCTTGAAGGTGATATTGATGTCCTTCGTCTTCTCATAGAGGCGAGCCTTTGACTTTCCGACGTTGAAGATGCCCCCTCCGGCTGCACCACCGCCCATTCTGTTCATCAGCCAGAACCAGATGCCGATAAAGATAATCCACGGCAGGATGCTCATCAGTATGTCCATCAGTCCGTCTTCGCTCTTATTGTCGTAGCTGTAGCTGCCAATCTTCTTTTCTTTCATGGCAGTATTCAAGAAGTTCTCCAGGTTGTCTACCGACCCGATTTCCACGATGACGCATGGTTCCGTGCCCACCTGCTTGGCTGAGGCCTTGAAGATTTCGCGGATGTACTGTGGCTTCACATACATGCGTGCGTTGCTTGCTTTCTTGTTCACCACCACGCGGGCTGCATACCCCTTGTTCACATAGTCCACGAAGGTGGTATAGTCTTTCTTGATGCTTCCCGATGTCTTGGTCAGGCTGTCGTTGCCTGCAAAGAACATCACGGCAAGCGAGATGAGCACCAGTGCGTAGATCCAGTTCATGTTGAACTTCGGCATCTTCGGTGCATTATTGTTTTGCTGTTGATTATTCATAGTCTAATCTAAATTGGGTATCATTTCCATTTTGGCATCCTGCCACAGCGTCTCCAGGTCGTAGTAGCTGCGTGTTTCGGGCAGGAAGATGTGTACCATCACGTCGACATAGTCCAGCGCTACCCATTGGGCGTTCTCCAGACCTACCACGTGTACGGGTTTCTCGCCTGCCTTCTCGCGGGCATAGTCGCCGACACTCTCGGCAATGGCCTCGACCTGCATGGGTGAGTTTCCCTGACAGATGACGAAATAGCGGCAGATAGTGCCGTCCAGTCCGTCGAGGTCGGCAACGACAATGTCTGTTCCTTTCTTCTCTTGAATGCCTTCAACGATAATATCTACTAATTTCTTTGCTTCTTCCATTCTTAATGTTTTCTGTATTTTATTCCCTTCAATGCCCCTTTTCTTTGAGTATGCAAAGGTAGTGTAAACGTTGCTAAGTACAAAATAAAAATCTCAAAACGGTCTTTTATTTGAGATTTTTTATAAAAAAGTCGTTGTTTTCTTTGGCGGTTCACAGAAAAACACTACCTTTGCACCCGCAAAACACGAGGAAGGGCATTCCTTGGTTGAGCAAAGGACATTGGGGTATGGTGTAATGGTAACACTACAGATTCTGGTCCTGTCATTCTTGGTTCGAGTCCGAGTACCCCAACACCAAATAAAGCCAATCGCTTGATAATAAAGCGGTTGGCTTTTTATTTTATCTGTTGGATAATTGCTTCCTGTCAGTTTGAATTATTGTAGGGAAGCCAATCGGCAGAGCAGTACGAGGAGCACCTTCCAGATGTCGTTGACGGTCTTCAGTTCCAGTCGTTCGCTGGTGGAGTGGGGTTCCACGATGCGTGGACCGATGCTTGCCATCTGAATGCCTGGATACTTGGCAACGAAGAAGCCCGCTTCCAAGACGAAGTGCATGGCAACCATGCGTGGCCGCCAGCCCAGCACGTCCTGGAATGTGTCTGACGTGAGTTGCAGGAATGCCGACTGCTGGTCTTCCTGCCATGCGGGTGCCGACATCACTAACTCCGATGATGCGCCGCCAGCCTTGAATTTGTCTGCTATCTGCTGGCTCAGCCGTTCCATTTCGCTGTCGATGAAGCTGCGCGTATGGGTAGAGACCATGATGTTGTCAGCTTCAGTCACGATGCGTCCGATGTTGTTCGACGTCTCTACCGTGTCCTTCATCGTGCTGCTCATCCTGACCACACCCTGCGGTACCTGCTTCAACGCGGTTGTCAGTGCCTTGACAGACTTGCTGCTGATGACGGTTTCGGCGGGTTTGCATGCCTCGATGAGGCACCTCATGCCGCTGTCTTGCGGATAGTGCTCAACTACCCATTGGTCCATGCACTCTTGCAGGTTGCCGAATGCAGCGTCCGAACCGTATGCCACCACCACCATCTCTCCCTTGGAGGCTATCGAGGCGTTGGCTTCGCCAATGTTGATGGCAGCCAGGTCGTAGTCAGTGTGGCGGTCGAGGTAGTCCAGCAGGAACAGGCTTTCGGTCACCGCACTACAGCGCCCCTTGTTGATGTCGACACCAGAGTGACCGCCCAGTCCGCCTTCGAAGCGGATGCGATACCAACTGCTGTCTCCCTGCCGTGGCTGTTGGCGGCTGACAGGGATGCGATGCAGCTGCAGGCAGGCTCCGGCAGCTCCGGTGGTGATGGTGTCGTAGTCTTCTGAGTCCAGGTTGATGACCTTGCGTCCGCGAATGAAGTCTTCGCTCAGGTTGGCAGCCCCCGACATACCGTCCTCTTCGTTGGTGGTGGTGATGACTTCCAACGGACCGTGTACCACATCGTCACTTTCCAGCACAGCCAGCGCCATCGACAGCCCGATGCCGTTGTCGGCACCGAGCGACGTGCCGCGTGCCTTCATCCATCCGTCTTCCGTATAAGCAACGATGGAGTCGCGAAGCGGGTCAGCCATTCCCACGCACACCATGTCCATGTGGTTCAGCAGCACCACCGGCTCAGCACCCTCATGTCCGGGCGTGGCTGGCTTGCTGATGACTACACAGTTCTGTGCGTCGCGTCGGTAGCTGAGGTGCAGCCGCTCGGCAAAGTGGCATAAGTAGTCGGCAACAAGCTCTTCGTGGTGCGAAGGGCGTGGTATCTGGTTCAGTTCCTTGAATATCTCGAACACTCGTTCTGCAGTAGTCCTCTGGTTCATTTCTTTTCGTTTTTTGGGGTAAAACATATTCTGGTATTCTTACATCCTCCTTCTTGGGATAGCTATTTCCGCAAAGGTAGTCATTTTAGTACTATTCTCCAAATCGTTTCCACTTTTTTATAAGTTGGCAATATATGAATTATATTACTGCAAAGGTACAACTTTCGATGCTCCTTTTGCAAGTGCTTTTCTGTATTATTCCGTATCATGGAGAATATTTTTAATTTTCTTTACAAAAATCTGATGAAAACGTAAAGTTCCGCTTCTGGTGCAAAAGGGGCGTTCTGTCATCAAAACCGTATATGCGTATATCGTATAACGTATAACGGACTCAAAAAAAGTAGTAGTCATTTTAATAAATAATTCGCGCGTACATTATATAATGGTAAGTTGTTTTTTCTCCGCGTCCAATTTTAATTTTCATTATACGTTATACGATATACGCTATGGCTATTATCGAGACGATTGACGATACGTTCAAGAACCTGGCATGGTTGGTATAAAAAAGAAAAGAGGATGTGTCAATTGACACATCCTCTTGGGTACATGTGGTTGTCATGTGGGATGGTTATTCGTTCTCAGCATCAATAGCCTTGATTTTGTCGCGGGTAAGCTGGAGGTCGTCTTTGAGTTTCTGTACCTTGCGGTTCATTTCGTCGATGAGGCTGTTGCCTTTCTTCGAAGAAGCATTGAGGAAGCCGATGTTGTTCTCGTAGGTGTTGATTTCCTGCTTCAACTGTTCGTAGCGGCGCATGAGTTTGCTGCGCTCACTGTCGAGGGCGTTGGCACCGCGCTCAGCTACGTTTTTCAGGTTGCTCTTGAAGTTGTCGAGTCGGCGGCGTGCCGTCTTGACGTTCAGTTCTTTGTAGAGTTTGTCGAGGATGGCGTGGTACTCCTTGAATACCTTGTCTTTCTCCTTGAAGGGTACATGTCCCGTCTGGTTGAACTCCTCGGTCAGTGCCTGAACCTTCTCCTGTAGGTCGTCGCCAGCCTCCTCAGCAAGAGCCTTGAGTTGTTCGATGATGCTCTTCTTTTTCTCTAAGTTCTCACGTTCCTCGTTGCGTGTACCTGCTGTGGCAGCATTGCGTGCCTCGAAGAACTTGTTGCAAGCGGTGAGGAAGTCGTTCCACAACTGGTCACCCAACTTCTTGGGTACCATTCCGATGGTCTTCCACTCCTTCTGCAGGGCGATGAGCTTGTCGCTGGTAGAGCGCCATTCGGTAGAGTCAGCGAGTGCCTGTGCCCGCTCAACGAGTGCCTTTTTCTTCTCGGCATTCTCGGCGAAGCGTTCCTTCATCTCCTTGAAGTATTCACCTTTGCGGTTGAAGAAGTCGTCGCAGGCAGCGCGGAAGCGTTCAAAGATCTTCACGTTCATCTTCTGCGGAGCAAAACCGATGGTCTTCCACTCTTGCTGTATCTCAATGATTTCCTTGGTCAGCTTCTCCCATCCGGCACTGCCCTTCACCTCTTCCTTGGCGATGGCTTCCACCTTCTCGCAGAGAGCTGTCTTCTTGGCGAGGTTCTCCTCTTCGCGTGCACGCAGACCTTCGAAGTGCTGTTGGTGGCGCTTGTTGATGACGGTAGAGGCAGCCTTGAAGCGAGTCCAAATCTCTTCGCGCAACTCCTTGGCAACAGGTCCAATCTCGCGGTACTGCTGGTGCAGGTCTTGCAACTGGTGGAAGGCGCTGATGACATCTTCCTCGTCAGCCAGTTTCTCGGCAATCTCGCAGAGCTTGGTCTTGGCTTCGAGATTCTTCTTGAAGTCTTCGTCGCGGGCGATGCTGTTCAGGCGAAGCAAATCGTAGAACTGTTCTACGTACAACTGGTAGTTGCGCCACAGTTCGTTGGCTTTTTCTGCCGGCACAGCTTTAATTTCCTTCCATTGCTGTTGCAGTGCCTTGAATTCCGGGAATGCCTTGTTGGCTTCCTCTGGCGAGGTCACCATCGACTTGATTTTCTCTATGATGTCGAGTTTCTTCTTCAGGTTCTCTTGCTTCTCGGCTTCCAGCTCGAGGAAAGCCTTTTGGCGTTTCTCTTTAATGACGATCATCTCTGCCTTGAAGACCTCTTCGTCGGCATCGGGCAGCACCTGATAGGTGGCAGGGTCGCCCCCGGCTTCCAGGTAAGCTTTCTGTTGTGCGTCACGCTCGGCAAAGTGGAGTTTATAGAAGACGGTTTTCAGCAGTTCAACCTCGCTCTTGAGCGGAGTCTCGTCGCTGTGGGCGATTTCCTTCAATCGCTCCAAAACCTCCTGCTTGGTGTTGTAGACCTTGGCAGGCTTCTCTTCAGCTTCGGGGGCAGTGGCGGAGCCGCTGCATATGGGAGCTTCAGCCGGCGCATCCTCGGTTGTGTCAGCTGTAGCTTCTTCTGTTGCCTCAGCTGTTGTTTCCTCGGCTTTCACCTCTTCAGTTACCTGCTCAGCCTTTTCTTCTACGTTTTCTACTGCCGGCGTTTCCACCGTCTGCTTCATTTCTTCTACGCCCTGTTCGAGGGTCTTCTCTTGAGAGTCCATCATTTTACTGATATTTAGGTTATTCATTAGACTGTTGACCACAGCCTGAGATAGGGTCAACAAAGTATTACAAGTTGCAAACTTAGTTAAAAAAATTGTAACTGCCTAATTTTTCCAAACTTTTTTTACGGTTTGGTGCTTATAGGAGGGTCTCTTTTCTTTATATCAGTCGCTTATGGCGCAATATCCACCATGAACCTGCCGAGACGAAGAATGAGATGACGAGTGCCAAAATGAAACCAAAGCGGCTGGTCTCCATACCGTTGATGAGGTTCATGCCAAAGAGAGAGGCGATGAGGGTGGGGAACATCATGATGATGCTGACGGAGGTGAGGGTACGCATCACGGTATTCATGTTGTTGTTGATGACGCTCGTATAGGTGTCCATCGTCGATTCCAGGATGTTGGAATAGATGTTTGTCGTCTCACGTGCCTGTGACATCTCGATGTTGACGTCTTCGATAAGGTCGGCATCCAATTCGTCCACCTGAAGTTTGAACTTCAGTTTCTGCAGCAAGTTCTCGTTGCCACGGATAGACGTGATGAAGTAGGTGAGTGAGTCTTGCAGTCTTGACAGACCTATCAGGCTCTCGTTGTTCACCTCCTTGTCTAAGTTGCGTTTCGCCTTCTCTATCAGCGTACTGATTTGCTTGAGTCGCTTCAGGTACCATACAGCAGAGGAGAGGAAGAGTCGGAAAATCATATCCACGTAGTCGACGAATCCCTCGCCACGCTTCTGCTGGTAGCTCACGAAGTCGAGCATCATGTTCGTCTCGTAGTAGCAGACGGTGATGGTGACATCGCGCTTGTGGATGATACCCAGCGGCACGGTAGTATAGGGTGTGCGTGACCGGATTTCCTTGACATAGGGGATACGCAGGATGATGAGCATCCAGCCGTCGTCGTATTCGTAGCGGGCACGCTCATCGGTATCGCTGATGTCGCTCATGAAATAGTCGGGAATGTTGAAAGTCTCCTCCAGATACTGCCTGTCCTCATCGGTGGGGCAGGTGACCTGTATCCAGCAATTCGGCTCCCACTCCTGGAGTGTCTTCAAGCCGTTGGTTGTGTTCCAGTATGTCTTCATTGGTGCTAATCCTTTTTTAATTGACAATTTCTTAATTGGCAATTGATCATTTCGGCAAAGGGATTAGCAGCTTTGCCGTGCCATATCCCCCGCCTTACTGTTTGTAATTTTCCGCCGGGTAATCGTCCATAATGTTATAATTCTTTGGTTTTGCGCTGCAAAGGTAGTGTAATTCAAAGACAATGCAAAACAAAAAAGCGCATTTTTTTGTTTTGCATTGTTGAGTGTGAGATTTTTAGAATATGAACGTGCGCAACAGCCAGTAGCAGGCGATGCCGGCAAGATAGCCGATAAAGGCTACAGGCGTGATGTGGCGCATGTACCATCCGAAGGTAATCTTCTCCAAGCCCATGACGACGACGCCAGCAGCACTACCGATGATGAGCAGTGAGCCGCCGACACCGGCACAGTAGGCAAGCAGTTGCCAGAAGATGCCGTCTACAGCCATGTCGCCGGTAGGAGCTAACGGGTACATACCCATACAGCCTGCCACGAGTGGCACGTTGTCGACGATGCTTGACAAGATACCTATGGCACCCGTCACCAGATAGTGGTTACCACCGCTGGCGGTGTTGAGCCATGATCCGAGAGCCGTCAGCACGCCCACCTCTTCCAGACAGCTCACAGCCATGAGTATGCCCAGAAAGAACAGGATGGTGGAGATGTCGATGCGTGAGAGCAGGTTGCTGACACGTTTCTGCATGCTGTCGCCCTGTTCCGGGTGTTTCAGGTGCGCACAGAAAATTTCCGTCACCGTCCAGAGGATGCCCAACACGAGCAGGATGCCGAGATAAGGTGGCAGCTGGGTGAGGCTCTTGAATACCGGAACGAACATCAGACCGCCCACGCCGAGGAAGAAGATGGTCTTGCGTTGCCATGAAGTAAACTCGTCGGTAGTGGTCACAGCTACACTGTCCGTCTCTGCGGCAAGTTCACCTTTCAGGGTGAACTGCAACAGGAAGGCAGGCACCACCATTGAGATGAGCGATGGCAGCAGCAGCTCCTTGATGACTCCGGCGGCAGTGATGAGGTTGGTGTTCCACAGCATGATGGTGGTCACATCGCCGATGGGCGAGAAAGCACCACCAGAGTTGGCAGCGATGATGACCAGCGAGGCGTAGACGATGCGGTCGGCTTTCTCCCTGACCAGCTTGCGCAAGATCATCACCATGACGATGCTGGTGGTCATATTGTCGAGGATGGCAGAGAGGAAGAAGCTCATGAAGGCGATGCGCCAGAGCAGCGACCGCTTGCTGGTGGTCTTCAGTGTGTCGCGCACGAAGTTGAAGCCGCCGTACTGGTCTACAATCTCCACAATCGTCATGGCACCCATGAGGAAGAACAGGGTGGTAGACGTTGAACCTAAGTGCATGCCGATGACATCGTTCACCTTCTCGTAGAGGGCATCACCACTGTAGCCCGTCAGGTAGGCACCCGGGTCAAACATGAACAGCGTCCAGCATACAACAAGCATCAGCAAGGCAATGGCTGCCTTGTTCACTCTGGTTACGCTCTCCAAGGCAATGCAGGCGTAACCGATGACAAACACGATAACAATCGCAAGTGTTAGAGTACTCATGATATTTTCTTTTTATTAAGATAGGTAACTACTGATGATTTCTGCATCACGGCCTTCGTAGGTCTTCACCTCCGTGAGCGGACGATAGTCGAAGTCGGAATAGCCGAGCAGCTGCAGGGCTGCAAACTGGTGGTCTTCAGAGATGCATCCCTCCAGACGTGCCGGTCCCATAGCAGCCTTCTCAGGTGCAGCGTGGCTCTTGACAAACGCCTCCAACTTGTCGGAAGGACACGCCAGCAGTTGCTTCAGCAACTCGCCCTTGTCCGTAGCATATTCGTCCTGGAAGGCTTGCAGGCGGCTGTTGGTGGGTGTATAGACAGCATGCTGGACGAGTCCGAAGCATGACTTGGTGAACTGGATACGTGAATCGTTGGAGAGGACTTTAGCCATCTCCAGTTTCTTTATACTAGCCATATTTTTTCTATTCTTTTGTTTTGTTGATTTGTTAATGGATATGATAGGAGTGTATGCCACAAACCTACGGTCTCAGACAGGCAAAGACCCTACGGCGATGGCATGACGACGATGGTAAGCCCTCACATGTGGGGCTGTTGAAAGAATAGAAAAGCGTCAACGGATGATGTGTCTCAATGCAAGGAAAAGGTCTTTGCACGAGACAAACGGCACGAATGCTGCCTGCACGCAGGCTGGAACTTGACCGTTGGTGTGGTTTTGATGGTGGCTGAAAAGGTAGGAGAAAGGCAACTTGCCGTTGCCGCGTTGTTGTTTGCAGCCGTAGGCTGGTATGAGTCTTTGCGGACGTGAACTGCTGAAGCGGTAGTTATTCTGACCGTTGGAGAGCATCGCCACTGGCGACGGCTGCTCCGCGATGCTTTCATGGCGCAGTCGGTCGTTCCTGCTTCGCTGGCATGCTGACGGCTGTCCGCTGCCGTCTTGCTGCGGGTACATGAAGACCCCGTCCTGACAAGCCAATGCCAGGACGAGGCTAAAGAATATGAATCTTACTATTCGTCTCATGTTTCCACTTTCATGCCTTAGCCCTAATGCCCTCTACTCCTTACAGGGAGGGCATTAGTTCTTTTTACTTGGCAGGAATCTCTTCCAATGCCTGACGGAGCAGTTTCCAGAAAGGTTCTATGGTGGCGATGAGGCACCGCTCGGTGGTTGTGTGCGGACTCCTTATCGTCGGTCCCATCGATACCACGTCGAGGTGAGGGTACTTGCCGAGGATGATCGAGCACTCCAAGCCCGCATGGTCCACCTCTACAGACCCCTCCGTATGGTTCTGCTCCTTGTAGACGCGCAGCAGGTGGTGCAGCAGCGGACTGTCGGGGTTGGGATCCCATCCGCCGTAGCTGCCGTTGGTCTCCACTTTCATGCCCGCCATGTTGAAGCAGCTTTCCAGCATCTGCACGATGTAGTCTTTCATGTCTTCACGACTGGAACGCGGCAGCACCTTGAAAGTAGCTTTTCCGGCTTCGATGTCGATGATGGCGAGGTTGCTGGAGGTCTCCACCACGTCAGGATAGGCAGGAATCATGCGTACCACACCGTCGTGGCAGGCATAGATGGCGCTGACGAGGTTGTCCTGTATCTCTTCCGGCACCTCCGTGGCAGGTGTCTCCACGTTCTCGGCATAGAACTCAATGCCCGTCTCAATGCCTTTGTACTCATCGGTGAAGTCCTCTTTCCAGTCGTTGACGAGTTCTTTCAGGGCTTCTACATTCTCTTTGGGCAGCGTCAGCACCACCTCAGCCTTGAAGGGGATGGCGTTGCGCATGTTGCCTCCGTGCCATGCTGCCAGCCGTGCCTCGCAGTCTTCGATGGCTTCGCGCACGAAGCGCACCATCAGCTTGTTGGCGTTGGCGCGTCCTTCGTGAATCTCCAGTCCGGAGTGTCCGCCGCGCAGACCTTTCAGGGTCACCTTGATGGCAACATCCTCTGCATCAGTCTCCACCTCTTTGTAGTCGAGGGTAGCAGTGACGTTGATGCCTCCGGCAGAGCCAATGACGAACTTGCCCCACGTCTCGGAGTCGAGGTTCAGAAGGTAGTCGCCGTTCAGCTCACCTTCAGGCAGGGCGTTGGCACCAAACATGCCCGTCTCTTCGTCGGCGGTGATGAGTGCTTCTACGGGACCGTGCTGCATGTCCTTAGCTTCCATGACAGCCATGATAGCAGCCACGCCCATTCCGTTGTCGGCGCCGAGGGTGGTGCCTTTCGCCTTCACCCATTCGCCGTCAATCCATGTCTCGATGGGGTCAGTCTCGAAGTGATGTGTACTCTCCGGTGTCTTCTGCGGCACCATGTCCATGTGTGCCTGCAGGATGACGCCCTTGCGGTCCTCCATTCCTGGTGTTGCAGCCTTGCGCATCACGATGTTGCCGGCAGGGTCTTTGAAGGCTTCCACGCCCACTTCCTTGGCGAAGTCGAGCAGGAACTGCTGGATTTTCTCTAAGTGCCCGCTTGGTCTCGGCACTTGTGTCAATGCATGGAAGTTCTTCCAGATGCACGTTGGTTGTAGGTTCTTAATTTCGTTCATGGTTTTTGTTTTTTCCGATTATTATCTTTTTTATTATTCGTTCCCTGATTTTAGACCTTCAACCTTTGACCCTCGTCCCCGTCAATGCAATCCAGGCATAGACTCCTAAGAGTACGACAAGGAGGGTCTGGACGGTGTGGACGATGAGGACGAAGTAGAGCGCTTGCGGCTCTGCCACTCCGTAGAGGATGAGCATCGTCTTTACGGCGAAGTGCCAGGGACCTGCTCCGTTAGGAGTAGGGACGATGACGGCGATGCTGCCTACCACGAAGGTGACCAGCGCACAGGTCAGCCCCAGGTGAGCCGTGAAGTCGAAGCAGAAGAAAGTGAGGTAGTAGTGCAGGAAATAGCTCACCCATATGGCTACGGAATAGAAACAGAAGAGAGGAATACTCTTCACCTTCCTGACCGACATGATGCCTTGCCAGATGCTGTGTACAGCCTCTTTTACCTTATTATATATAGTGAGCCGGCGCAGCACGAAGTAGAGCAGGACCAGCACGGCAATGCCGCAGATGGCGGTCACCATCCATCCTGCTGTCGTGAACTTGCCGATGATGTCGTTGAAGCGGGTGCCTGTCGTGGAAAAGAACGTACCGAAGACATGCACTTGCATGATGAAAGCCAGTGCCGTGATGCCCAGCATCAGCAGCGTGTCGACAGCCCGTTCTGTCACGACGGTACCGATAGCCTTGGGGAACGACACGTCGTCGTAGCGTTTGAGTACGCCGCACCGTGCAAATTCTCCCACACGGGGGATGACGAGGCTGACGGCATACGACATGAAGATGCTGTTGATGCAGACCGACGTGCGCGGATGTTCGTCGACAGGCTCCAGTGCCTGCTTCCACCGCCAGCCGCGAAACATCTGTGCCAGGATACCGAACGGAAACGACAACAGCATCCATGTCCAGTCCATTTCGTACAGCAGCACATGGCGGATGCTCCCGAAGTCGAAGTTGCGGTACATCCAATACAGGATGGCACCGCCCAAGAGCAGGGGCAGTATCACCTTGAAGGCTTGCCGGATGATGTTGTGTGTTCCCATTTTGTTGGCAAAGGTACGATTAAGCGAGGGAAAAGCCAAATTTATTTGGACTTTTCCGAGCGATAGTACCTTCTCTGCACGAGATGATTTCTCACGCAGAGGCACAGATTTGCACTCTAACTTTGCGGAGGATT
>DEJO01000007.1:0-57220 GCA_002353555.1 Prevotella sp. UBA2746
ATATTTCTTTGCCAACTGGTTACTTTTCGGTATCGATTCCAACCGGACCTTCTGCTACCATCTGCATAGACTCTGACTGCATGGAAACTTCATTTGCAGTATGGAACAGTTCATGGCTGCGGATTCCAAAGGCTACGACATATAGATACATGGTTGCAAGCACGTTGATGGCTGCATCGCATTCCTGTTCTGTAGCCGTTGGTGCTTTATGCGCATTGTCGTTTCGCCAGTCGCGTACCATGCCCAGATACTCACTGAACTTTTTATCAGCTTCGTCTTCTGAATATTTCAACCGTTTCAGGCATGGAGTCTGGAAAATGCAGTCTGCCAGCGTAGCTTTCATTCCTTCCTGTCCTGGTTTCGTACTGACAATCTCAGTATGGTTTTTCAGATAATACACCTTTTTTAGGAACACTTCGAATCGGCTGACAAGTGTATTGAAATGTTGCTTCTTATCCACAAAGGAAACTTTTGTCGGACTGCAATACAAACGGTTGAACGCATTCTGAATGACATCGTTTGCCCCGTCAATATCATCGGTCGTCTTGGCTGCTACAAGTGTAACCAGGTCATCAGCAATCTGTTCTTTGGCCTTTGGCAACATCCTAAACACAGAGAATTCGCGTTCGATAGTTGGGAGGATTTTCGTCTTAAACCTCTCAGGATTATAAACCGCTTCGTCCTGAGCACGGAAGTTGGCATACATCATGCTACCCATTTGTGACATAATGCTATTGTAAAGGTCATGATTCTGGAACAACCGACGGAAAGCCTCCATCTGGTCACCATAGCACTCCTGGGCTGCTTCGGCAAAAATCTCCGGGAAGATACTCTCGGCAAACTGCTTCGGGTCATTGTTCTTTGCCTGCTTGGTCAGTTTCCTACGAACCTTAGGCTGGTTTAGCTTGTCATAGATGCTCTCAACCAACACACGATCTTCCTTAGTGAAATTACCCCGGAACATCACATTCACCTTGTCAATGATGTTAGAGAGCAAATCGCGTTTGCCGTCGGGACCACCACCGGCACCTGGTTTAGGTGTTGTTAATCCTCCCGCATTCTTGTCAAGCTGGATGCTTTGTGTCTCTCCTGCCTCAATGCGTGAGTTAACCAGCATCAGTTGCTTATTCAGGTCGATACGCTCATGATGCTTGGTCTTGATGAGTTTCAAGAGCAAGTCGCAGAAAACGTAGGTCCGATAGAGGTCACGGTTATAAGTTCGCTCCACCTGTGCCAGATAATTGTAGAAACGCACGAACTGCTTGATTTGTCCACGTATAGTGTAGAACGTCTCTTCGTCAAGTTGGTTGATGCGGTCCACAACACCCTTAAAGGCGTTCGACAGCTTACCCAGTCGTGTCGGATCATCCTTTTTCACCGTCTTCACAATGTCTTCCACCCGTTGTTCATCCAGGTCAGTCCATAAGTTCAGTTCACGGATATTATCGCGTAAAGTAAAGACCGAATTCAAATCCATAGGTTTGATAAGTTCGGTACCTGTGTAGAACGGCTCAAAACTCTTCTTAATATCTTCAGGATCGTTTACGAAGTCGAGTACGTAGGTGTCCACCTTGTCAGGATGGGCACGGTTCAAACGGCTCAATGTCTGCACTGCCTTCACATCACGCAGTTTCTTGTCAACAAACATCGTATGTAGCAAAGGCTCGTCGAATCCTGTCTGATATTTATCGGCCACGACCAGCACGTTATAAAGGTCGGAAGCGAAGAACAGCGGTAGTCCTGCCTCACTAATCTTATAGTCAGGCGTTGAGTTCATGGCTGTTTCGGTGTATTCATGATCTTGATACAGCACCTTGCCGGAGAAAGCTACCAACGGGTGCACATCGTTATAGCCCTGCAACTCACAGTAGGCTTTGATGGCCATAAAGTAGCGTACAGCATGTGCACGGCTGGCAGTCACCACCATGGCCTTTGCCTTACCTTGCATGGCAGGAAGCGTCACCTCTCGGAACTTCTCTACGATAATCGCGCACTTCTTGTCGATGACATGCTGGTGGTTGTCATGGAAAGCCTTTACTGCCCGTGTAGCAGGTGTCTCTTCATATTCCGGGTCATCGGAGATGCGCTTGGTTATCTCGTAACTGACGCTGTACGGCGTATAACTCAACAACACATCCTTGATAAAGCCTTCCTCGATGGCTTGTAGCATTGAATAGGTATGGAAAGCTTCGTAACGGCACTTCGTCGGATCGATGTCCTGGTGGGTACAGATGCCGAATGTACGTAGCGTCTTGGGTTTGGGCGTTGCGGTAAAGGCATAGAACGACAGGTTACTGTGCTGTCCCTGAGCCAGCAGCGTGTCCATGATCTCATCGCGCTGCTTCTCCAGTTCCTCTTCAGCGATGTCCTGCATAGCTGCCATCTCGCGCAGTGCCTCGTCGGTATCTGCCAGTGCAGCCTTCATCTTCTCAGCAGCCTTACCGGTCTGAGAGGAGTGGGCTTCATCTACAATAAGTGCATAGCGCTTACCAGTGTTCTTGTTCACCTCCTTATAGATGAGTGGGAAACGGTGGAGCGTACAGATGATGATACGTGAATTATCATCATTGATCAGATTCTTCAGTTTTGTAGAAGGGTCAGAGTCCTTCACCGTATCTACTGTACCGTCCACATGGTCGAAGCCAAGAATGGTATTCTGTAGCTGGGAGTTCAGCACACGGCGGTCGGTAATGACGAATACACAGTTGAACATTGGTTTCAACTCTTTATTTTGCAATGCTCCCAAGCGATAAGCCACCCAGGCGATGGAGTTCGACTTACCGGATCCTGCCGAATGTTGTATGAGGTAGTTCTTGCCAGAACCATGTTCCGCAGTGTCAGCCAACAGCTTTTCCACCACGTCAAGTTGATGGTATCGTGGGAAGATAATCTTCACGCTCTTCTTCTTTTCCTGTTTTATCGTACCATCCTTTGTCTTGTAAATGCTAATGCGCTCCTCTTCCTGACGAGAGATGTAACGCTGTAAGATACAAAGCAACATACGGCGGTTGAGCACACGCTCCCACAGGTAGCAAGTGGTGTACTTTCCTTCCGGAGCTTCCGGGTTACCTTTTCCACCAACGTTACCTGCACCGTTGCTGCCCTGGTTGAAGGGCATGAAGAACGTCTTCTCTCCCCGTAGCTCGGTGGCCATGATGGCCTCGTAGAGATCCACGCCAAAATAAGCAAGTATGCGGTGGTTGAACTGGAACAACTCTTCCCTTTGGTCACGATCGTTCATCCACTGATGGCGTGAGTTCTCCACGTTCTGTCCAGTCAGTTGGTTCTTCAGTTCCAGAGCAACCACGGGGATACCGTTCACAGATAGCACCATGTCGATGGTGTTATGGTTTTGAGTGGAGTAAGCGAACTGCCTCGTACACTCCATGATGTTCTGCTGGTAGTGCAGGTTCAGCTCCTCATTCAGCGGACTGGCCGGTTCGAAATAGACCAACTTGAACTTAAAGCCCAGATCATCGATGCCATTGCGTAGTACCCATATCAGTCCACGCTCATGAATCTTGTCCTGCAGCACATTGTAAAGACGTTCTTCCGTTTGGGCACCGTATTTCTTCTCATACAGTTCCCATTTCTTGGTCTGGGTCAGACGGAGAAACTTGATCAGCGTCTTCAGGTCGATGGCACGTTCCTTATCGTATGTTGCTTGGTTGCCTTTTGAGTAACCGCCCTCAGTCGTCAGCCAATGCTCTATGTAGGCTTCAAAATCCCGTTCTTTCAAGTCGTTGTTGTCCATATCTTGTTTGTATTTATTCAATGATGGTTTTACCGGTCACTGCTTCGTAGATGACGCTCTTCTTGTAGTCCTTCAGCGCCTCTATCTTCTGTTGCTTCAAGCTAATCAAGCGGTCAATGTCGGCGCACTTCTCGTCGAGGTGGGAGACAATGGCTCTTTGCTCCATTATAGGAGGGACAGGAAGACGTATAACGCCGAAATCATCATACGAGACTTTAAGTCTACATGTATTCACCCTTCCTTCTCCTCTTTCAATAGCATAAATACCTTGTCCAAGAGAATGATAGACATCTCTTATTCGCTGTGTATTTAGCAAATAGGAGTAATACTTAATATCTATATCATCAGATTTGCTATAAACAACATAATAAACGGGACTAACACATCCAAAATAATATGATAGTCCAACTGCACCAACTATCATATTCATGCTATTAAGCACGATGTCATTGGGATAAGCTAACTGATATTGAGTAAAGTCATCTTTGAATCTGTCAAGATTCGTTGTTTTCTCAGCATAAAGTGTAACACCTTTATCTATTGAAAGCGACAAACGTTCTTTCGTTTTTACTGGATTGTTCTTTTCAGATCTTCTTTGAAGGATAGATTTCAAGGGGACTTCTTTCCATCCATCAGGAATCTCGCCAATCCAGTCGATGCCGGAGGGTACGAGTTTGGCGTTAGGGTCAAGACCCTTTGTGACGACCTCAGTAATAACGCTTTGCTTATATGCTTTCAGTTTCTCAATCATCTGCTCTTGCAGCCCAATGAGCGAATCTATCTCCCCACACTTCGAGTCAAGATAATCGGCAATGCGCTGCTGGTCGGAAACTGGAGGATTTATAATAAGAGCGTTTTGTATCAAATCTTGATTTAGGATGGGTGCACCATAAATATTGTAGTTTGCGTTATTAATTATGGCAACCTGTGACATATAATAAAGGTAATGTAAGTTTCCATACCCTTGTAAAAAAGTCGCAATAGCTTCATTGGTGTACATATCACATCCACAAAAAGCTACGGCACCTACGGATAGTTTGAAAGAATACATAAGACTACCTTTAGGGGATATATTCATATTGCATTTTGAAACGCCTGCTTCACTTAAATGCTTATTTGTATCATATACTACTTGAGATTTCAAATCAGCGATATTAGCCCATTTTATATCGCCATCAAAATAATTCTCCACCTTTGAAGGTGGGGTTGCTCCAGTTTGAAAGCGATAAATATAGTTCAATTTGCATACCTCCCAGTTCTCAGGAATCTTCCCAATCCACTCTATCCCGCTATCTCTATATTCTCTCATGCCTCTTCCTCCTTGTTCTTTTGTTGCTCTAAGAAGAACTGTTTCTGTTGTTCAATTTCGCGGCTCAATTCCTCTTCCGTCGGCATATAAGTCATATACTTTGCAGCATAGAGTTGGTCACTGTCGTGTAGCACAGAATAGCGAGCGATGGTCTTGTCTGTATCAGTACAGAGCAGCACTCCCACGGTTGGCTGGTCATCTTCACCACGCATCAGGTCGTCATACATACGTACATACATATCAAGCTGTCCGATGTCTTGATGGGTTAGGCGGTGAGTCTTCAACTCGAAGATGACGAATCGCTTCATCTTGAAATTATAGAACACCAAGTCGATATAAAAATCATCTGTGTCAGTAACGATATGCTGCTGGCGCTCCACGAAAGCGAAACCTCGTCCGAGTTCCATAATAAACTTTTCCAAATTATCAATGAGGGCTTGTTCCAGTTCGGACTCTGAATAGCAGGAATCACGACGGAACCCCATGAACTCTGCGACAACGGGATTTTTGATATACTCCAACGGGTCTGCCTTCTGAACTTGTGGAAGGTCGGCGGTGTTGGCGGGTAGTTGTGCTGCCAACCGACGTTCGTAATATTGCGTAGCGATGTTGCGGTCAAGTGTTGTTGTGCTCCACATATTTTCAGCAGCGGCCCTCATGTACCAAATTCTTGCTTCAGGATTTGACACCGACAACATACGACGTATATGCGTCCATGTGAGATTTTGCACGAGGTCGTGCAAAATATCCCATTTGGGGAATGTCAGGTAAAACTGGCGGTAATAAGCCAGATTACGTTTGCCATAACCAGAGCCGTATTCTATAGTAAGTTCTTTGGCCAGCATGGGGATGAGTTGTCTGCCATATTCAGCTCTTGCCTTACCGCTTTGCTCTTCTTCGACAATACGGCGTCCGACATTCCAAAATGTTGCTATTGCTGCCTGACCTGCTGCCGCATAAGCTGCTTTCCGGCCTTGCTCTATGATTGTTCTGACATCGCTGATAAATGTCTGACTTTGTAGTGCTATATCGTTATTTGCCATAATCATTGTCTAGTTAAAACTGCTACGCAACGTAGCTGTTTTTCCTTCTTCATTATCAATGCAATATTTTGTTCATAATCTCAGCTTCCTGCTGTTCGAGGGTCTTCAGTTCCTCGAAGATGTCGGCAGAAGGCTTCAGCGGTGTATATTTATAGAATTCACGGGTGAAAGGAATCTCATAGCCTATCTTCGTTTTCTTCTCGTCAACGATGAAGTCAGGAGAGTATGGAGCCACGTTCTTCTGTAGGTATTCGTCGCGGTCGGTCAACCAAGGAATAATCTCCGTGTCATTGAGCGACTTGTCAATGACAGGCTTTCCTTTCTTGTCACGTTTCACGTTGCCGTCTTCATCGCGCTCAGGGTTCATGATGAACAGTTTGCTGTATTTGAAATAGTCGTTCTCGCGCACCTTGCTCTCCACACGAATCTCCGTGCCGTCAGCAGCGGTCTGTGTTACTTCACCATCGGTAAATTCGTGATAGGCCTTCATGATGAGTCGGCGGGCAGTCTCAGAAATCTCCACACGCTTGTTGCCAAGCGGTTTACGGCGCTTCTCGTAGCACTGGCTGGCATCAATGAGCTGCACCTTGCCCCGGCGCTCAGTCGACTTATTGCGCGTGATGACCCAGATATAGGTGGCAATGCCCGTGTTGTAAAACAGGTCGTTGGGCAGTTGTACGATGGCTTCCAGCCAGTCATTCTCCAAAAGGTAGCCACGAATGTTACTTTCGCCACTACCTGCGTCTCCCTTGAACAACGGACTGCCATTCTGAATGATAGCCATACGGCCCGTGTCTTTCAGCTTTGCCACACCATTGAGCAGGAACAGTTGCTGACCATCACCGATGGCGGGTAGTCCTGGTTCAAATCGCCCTGCAGCTCCTTTCTTGTGCTCTGCCTCTACAGCAGCTCTACTGGTTTTCCACTCAATGCCAAACGGCGGGTTGGAGATGATATAGTCGAACTTATAGCCGTCGAACTTGTCATCGCCCAAGGTGTCGCCCTGTCGCATATTGTCAGCGTTGCCGCCCTTGATGAGTGTGTCTGCCTTGGCAATGGCAAAGGTCTGTTCGTTCAACTCCTGTCCATAGGTGGTGATGTCAGCATCGGGGTCAATCTCCAACAGACGGTCGCTCATACAGCCCAGCATCTGACTTGTGCCCATCGCCATATCGTAGATGGTGGCGGTGATGCCGTCCTCTTCCAGACGCTCTTCGTCTTCACCCACTAATAGTTCTGTCATCAAATTGATGATGTCACGGGCGGTGAAGTGTGCTCCAGCATGTTCGTCGTAACTCTCAGAGAACTTGCGTACCAGTTCCTCGAAGATGTAGCCCATATCTACTGAACTCACCTTGTCAGCACCTAAGTAAGCCTTCTCCGTGCAGAACTCCTTAATGACTAGATAAAGCAGACCATTCTCAGCCATCGTCTCTATCTCCTGCTGGAATTTCATGCGGTGAATCACATCTATGACATTCTCAGAGAAGTGGTTCAGGTACGACTCGAAATTTTCACGGATATTCTCTGGGTCGCTGAGTAGCGTTTCGAAAGTGAAGGGCGAGAGGTTATAGAACTTCTGACCAGCAGCCTTCTCCAGGAAACCCTGTTTCACGGTGATGCCATCCTCGTCAAGTTGCTTGTTCATGTCAAGCACCTTCTGCTTGGTTGGTGCCAATGTGTCCTCGAAACGTTTCACCACACACATCGGCAGTATCACGTTGCCGTATTCATGTGGTTTATATACACCTACCAGTTTATCGGCAATCGCCCAAATCAGGTTGGCTTTTTCTTGTACGTTAACGGTTGTCTGTTGTTGAATATTATCTGTGCTCATATAGGTTTTCAGTTATCTCTTATTTGCATATTATATGCAAAGTTCGGAAAATTTCGGCAAATAGCAGAAAGAAATCGCCGAAAAAAGCACTGTTTGAGCGTGTTTTTTGGTTTTACCAAAAGACCTATGCTTTTGCAACGTAAAACCTATGGTTTTGGAGAGGTGAAAGATGAAAAATTAGGGTATAAAGAAACAGGGCATGGAAGTCCATACCCTGTTCCTAAATACGTATTCTCTATTTGATGAGGTCGACGCTTCGCTTGAGGAATTTGTCGAGGGCTTCGCCCTTGAGCATTCCGTTCTGCAGGAGTGCGAGGTCGATGAGCTGGTGAACGATGTTGTTGCCCTTGGCATAGTCGGCAATGATCTGGTTCTTCTTCTTGCGCTGCTCGTCGATGGCCTTCTGCGTGTTCGTCTTGTCGTCTTTCTCCTCTTGTGTCAATTCGTCATACTTCTTCTTAGACTGCTCCTGGTTCAGTACCTGCAAGCGTGCGTTGAGCCCCTTGAGTTCGCTGAGCACGGGTTTCAGCGCCTCGTCGGTGTTGGCACGTGCATCGGTGAGCACGCCCTTGATGAGCGGATGGTCGGCATTGAGCACGATGTTGTAGCTGTCGGGCATCTGTCCGTAGAAGCTCATACCGGGCTGGAAGCGGCTCATCTCCTTCATGCGTCGCATGTATTCGCTCTGGGTGATGAGCACGGGCTGGCTGCTCTCGCCCAATGCCTGCACCTCGACGTTGAACTCCGCCTTGCCCGTCTTCGGCATCTGCGAACGGAAAGTCTCTGACAGGCTGTCACGCTCGTCGTCGGTCAGCTCGGCTGCCTTCACCTCTTCCTTGACAATCAGTCGGTCGATGATGTCGCCGTCGACACGTGTGAAGCGCGACTTCTCGAACTTCTGTTCGTACATGCCCACCGAGGGAACGTCGAGCTGTCCGTCGAAGAGCAGCACGCTGTAGCCCTTCTGCTTGGCTGCCTCGATGTAGGAATACTGTTCCTCCTTGTCGGTGGCGTAGAGGTAGACGAGGTTGCCGTCCTTGTCGGTCTGATTGTCCTTGATGAGCGTCTTGTACTCGTCGAAGGTGAAGTACTTGCCGTCTACGTCCTTGAAGAGGGCGAAGTCCTTGGCACGGTCGTAGAAAGCCTCGTCGGAGAGCATACCGTAGTTGATGAATATCTTCAGGTCGTCCCACTTCGCCTCATAGTCCTTGCGGTCTTCCTTGAAGATGGCTGCCAGCCGGTCTGCCACCTTCTTGGTGATGTAGGTGGAAATCTTCTTCACGTTGGCATCGCTCTGCAGGTAGCTGCGGCTGACGTTCAGAGGGATGTCGGGCGAGTCGATGACACCGTGGAGCAGGGTGAGGAACTCCGGCACGATGCCTTCTACCTGGTCGGTGACGAAGACCTGGTTGCAGTAGAGCTGAATCTTGTTGCGTTGCAGCTCGATGTTCGACTTGATGCGTGGGAAGTAGAGTATGCCCGTGAGGTTGAAGGGGTAGTCAACGTTGAGGTGAATCCAGAACAGCGGCTCGTCCTGCATGGGGTAGAGGGTGCGGTAGAACGACTTGTAGTCGTCGTCCTTGAGCGAACTCGGAGCCTTTGTCCACAGCGGTTCCACGTTGTTGACGATGTTGTCTTCGGCGGTGTCCACCATCTTCTTCTCCTCGCTCGACCACTCCTGCTTCTTGCCGAAGGCTACGGGCACTGCCATGAACTTGCAGTACTTGTTGAGCAGGTCTTGAATCTTCTGCTTCTCCAGGAACTCCTTGCAGTCGTCATCGATGTGGAGTACGATGTCCGTACCGCGGTCCTCCTTGTCGGCATCCTCGATGGTGAATTCAGGACTGCCGTCGCACGACCACTTCACAGCCTTGGCTCCGTCCTGATAGCTGCGCGTGATGATGTCTACCTTCTTCGACACCATAAACGACGAATAGAAGCCCAGGCCGAAGTGTCCGATGATGGCGTTGGCGTTGTCTTTATACTTGTCGAGGAAGTCGGTGACGCCAGAGAAGGCTATCTGGTTGATATACTTGTCTATTTCTTCTTCGGTCATTCCGATGCCACGGTCGCTGAAGGTCAGCGTACCCGCTTTCTCGTCCAGGCTGACGCGTACCGTCAGGTCGCCCAGCTCACCCGTGAAGTCGCCTTTCTGGGCGAGAGTCTTCAACTTCTGTGTGGCATCGACGGCGTTGCTGACCATCTCGCGCAAGAATATCTCATGGTCGGAATACAAGAACTTTTTGATGACGGGGAAGATGTTCTCTGTCGTAACCCCGATGTTGCCTTTCTGCTTCATGCTTGTTTCTTTTTTTATGATGTTGTTGTTTTGTCTTGTTGCTGAAGCATCTGCAAATAGTGTGCCAAAGTTGGGGAGGGTTGTGGCGATGCCACAACAGACGGGAACGTGGGAGGGTTGCGGCTATTTGAAGGAGACCACCTGCTGCAAGTCGTTGGTGAGGTAGAAAGTGAAGGTGGTGTCGCTGCCGTTGACGCTCATCTTCACGGGCAGGTACTTCAACTGCTTGTCGGCAGTACGTTTGCCGTAGCCGATGGCTCCGTTGAAGGCAGCATTCCTGTTTGCGTTCTGTCGCATCACCGTGATCAGGGAGTCGGTGACGTAGCGCGTGGAGTCGAGCTTGCCGAAGTCGGAGAACGAATAGTCGGTCTCTGTCTTGACGTTCTGATCTACAAAGTCTTTGATAGTCTTCTTTGCCTCTTGCTTAGGTCCGCAAGAAGCAAGGGTAAGAAGTCCTATAAATATAAATAGGTGTCTGTAATTCATAAATAGTATCGTTATCATCTCCCCCGTCCATCCCGGAAGGGGAAGGACGGGGGAGTGTGTCTTTTTCCTATACCTTCTTCAGAATCTCCAAGAGGTGATCCCACACCATCTGTACGGTAGGGATGTGCAGACGCTCGTCGGGAGAGTGGACACCACGCAGGGTAGGGCCGAAGGATACCATGTCGAGGTGGGGATATTTCTCTGAGAACAGACCGCACTCCAAACCGGCATGGATGCCGATGACCAGCGGGTCTTTGTGGAAGAGCTGCTGGTAAGCCTCGACGGTAATCTTCGTCAGCCTGCTGTCGGGGTTCATCTTCCATGCCGGATAGCCTTCACCCTGTACCACTTCGGCACCAGCCAACTGGAACACCGCCTTGATGGTGGCTGCCATGTTGTCGAGGGCACTCATCACGTTGGAACGCTGCGAAGCCACGATGACTACCTTGTCGTCGCTGGTGGTGATGCTTGCCAGGTTGCTCGATGTCTCTACCAGCCAGGCTATCTCTTCGTCCTGACACATGGCGAAGACGCCGTTGTCGGCGGCCTGCAGCGCCTGAATGAGCTTGGTGCTGGTCTCTACAGGCAGCACGTCCTCAGCCTCGGAGCTCTCCATGTGGAACTCCATCGTCTTCTCGGTGACGTGGTATTCTTCTTCCACCTCGGATGCAAAGACATTCCAGTCGGCTCTCACGTTCTCTTTCTTGTCTGACGGAACGGCAAAGACGATGATGCCGTCGCGCGGAATGGCATTGTGCAGACGGCCGGCATTGAAACTGGCGAGGCGCAGGCCGTAGCGCTCCTGTGTCTGATAGAGGAACCGTGCGAGAACCTTCAGCGAGTTGGCGCGTTTCTTGTTGATGTCGTCACCGGAGTGACCTCCGATGAGTCCTTTCAGCGATGCCTTCAGGAAGAAATAGCCTGCGGGGGCTGCTTCCTTCTGGTAGTGGAAGGTGGCAGTGGTGTTGCGACCGCCGGCACACGAAACGAATATCTGTCCTTCGTCCTCAGAGTCGAGGTTGATGAGCATGTCGCCGGACATGAATCCAGGCTTCATGCCTTCGGCTCCCGTCAGTCCTGTCTCTTCGTCACGGGTGAAGACACACTCGATGGGACCGTGTTCAATGTCGTCGCTGTCGAGGACGGCAAGCTCTATGGCACAGCCTATGCCGTCGTCAGCCCCCAGCGTGGTCCCCTTGGCTTTCATCCATTCGCCGTCGACATAGGTCTGAATGGGGTCGTTCTCAAAATCGATATTCACTTCCGGCAGGTGCTCACACACCATGTCCATGTGGCTCTGCAAGACAACGACGGGCTTGTTTTCATAGCCTGGAGTGGCAGCCTTACGGATGAGTACGTTGCCCACCTCGTCGACCTTCGTTTCCAGCCCGTGACTTTCGCCGAATGTTTTCAGGTATTCAATCATCTTTTCTTCCTTCTTTGAAGGACGCGGAATCGTGTTGATTTTCGCAAACTGCTCGAACACACGAGCAGGTTTCAGTTCTACATTTGCCATTTTGTTTTTCTTTTTATTTGGTATTTCTAATTTTTATATTAACTTTGTCGCCCGTATAACGACAGGGTAGACTCGACCGTTGGTCAGTAATTTCCTGCAAAATTAGGAAAAATGATAGAAACATTGCTCTTAACCGTGTTAATAATTGCTATCGCCATCGCTTTGTTGAGCGTGAAGGTGCTGCTGAAGAAGAACGGAAGTTTCTCATCTATACACATCCACGACAGTGAGGCCATGCAGGAAAGAGGAATTCATTGTGTGCTCGATCAGGACAGGGAGGCACGTGAAAAGGGGGGATCGTATTAAAGGATGATGCCTCTGGCATAGCGACATAACGAATAGATAACAGATAAAGAATATGAAGAAAACAATTTTTTCAACGATGGCTGTAGCTGCCTTTGCAGCTTTCGCCATGACATCATGCAACAACCAGCCGCAACAGAACGACACGAAGGGTGGTGCTGCCGGCGCTCAGAAGGGAGAGGCAAAGATTGCCTATGTGGAGGTTGACTCCATCATGACGCAGTATACCTACTGGAAAGAGGTGACCAAGCTCATGGAGCAGAAGGAACGCAACATCCAGAGCACGCTGGCTGCCAAGCAGAAGAACCTGCAACAGGCTGCGCAGAACTTCCAGCAGGGCATTCAGAGCAACAAGTATACGCAGGAGCAGGCTCAAGGTATTCAGGCAAACCTGCAGAAACAGGCTCAAGATGCTGATGCTCTGCAGCAGCGTCTCGGCAATGAGTACCAGCAGGAGATCGCCAAGTACAACAAGGCACTCACCGACAGTATTCACCACTTCCTTGAGGCTTTCAACAAAGACAAGAAGTATGCCATGATTCTTGCCAAGCAGGGTGACAACATCCTCTATGCCGACAAGTCGCTTGACATCACCGACGAGGTGGTCAAGGGCATGAACAAGGCATACAAGGGAATGAAAAACGAGAAATAACTCCCTTATATATAATAAGGTGACAGGCATCGGACATTGGCTCTGATGCCTTTTTTGCCCCACGGGGTACATTTTTCTTCATCCTGTATGGTCATGACGCGCAAAGAAAGATATCAGTATATCATCGGCTATTTCCGCGAGAAGATGCCGGAGGTGACGACGGAACTGGAGTTTGGCAGTGCCTTCCAGTTGTTGTGTGCCGTGGTGCTTAGTGCACAGTGTACGGACAAACGCATCAATCAGGTAACTCCGGCACTCTTCCGACGTTTTCCCACAGCTGCAGAGATGGCACAGGCGCAGGTGGAGGAGGTCTTGGAATATGTGAAGAGCGTGTCTTATCCCAATTCTAAGGCGAAACATCTGGTGGAATTGTCACGCATGCTGGTCGATGACTTCGGAGGTGAGGTTCCTTCATCGATGGACGACCTGGTGAAGTTGCCGGGGGTAGGGCGCAAGACTGCTAACGTGATGCAGGCGGTGTGGTTCGGTCGTGCAGCTATGGCTGTTGACACCCATGTCTATCGTGTCAGCCACCGGCTGGGACTGGTCTCCGCAAAGGCAAATACTCCCTACAAGGTGGAACAGGAGTTGATGCGCAACATCCCTGACGAGGTAGTGCCTAATGCCCACCACTGGTTGCTGTTACATGGCAGGTATGTCTGTACGAGCCAGCGTCCGAAATGTGCCAAGTGTGACTTGAACGACATCTGTCCGAAACTGCTTGAAGGAAGCAGAATGAATTCATAACCCCAACCCTCAACCTTCAACCTTCCCCTCTCATGGATGCAAAAAGAATATTGAAGTTTTTAAAAGACGTTGCTGCAAACAACAACCGTGAATGGTTTGCTGAGCACAAAAGTGAATATCTGGCTTGTAAGGAAGATTTCGAAAAGACGGTCAATGAACTGATACTGAGAATAGCCCTCTTCGATCCCAACGTAGCCCACTTGACGGCAAAAGACTGTTGTTACCGCTTCTATCGTGACATCCGATTCTCGGAAGACAAGTCGCCTTATAAGCGGCATTTCGGTGCATATATCTGTGAAGGAGGGAAGAAGAGTCTGCGTGCAGGTTATTATATCCACTTGCAGCCAGGACGCTGTTTCATCTCATGCGGTGCCTACTGGTTGCCGACAAACATCCTGACGGCTTGCCGTAACGATATCATGGCTAACATCGGTGACTGGCGCAAGTGTGTGGAGAATGGGCAATTTGTCAAACTTTACGGCTATCCTGCCGAGGGGGTGATGACCGATGAGGAACTGTCACCAAAGGGTTTCGGACTGGCTCACTTGAAGACTTGTCCGAAAGACTTCCCCCGCGACTATGAGTTTGTGCAATACCTGCGCATGAAAGACTATGCCGTCTGGCACAGGGTTGACGACGATTTCTTCGATGACGGCAAGTGGTTGGATGATGTTTCCAAGATGTTCAAGGTGGGTAAGTCGCTCAACTACTTTGTCAATGCCGTGATAGCAGATTACGAATAACCTTGAAGTCGTTCTCACGACTATAGCAAAACATCAAGGGGGATGTGTCAAAACGGCACATCCCCCTTTTTGTCTTTTCTTGTTTGCCTTTTTACTTTTTCTTCAGTTCAGCTATCGTTTCCTTCAGCGCGGCTATTTTCTCCAATGAGTCGCTTTCCTTCTTACGCTCCATAGTGACGACAGCTTCAGGTGCGTTGGCAACGAAACGTTCGTTGCTCAACTTCTTGCGTACACCGTTAAGGAAGCCTTCGAGGTGTTGCAACTGGGCTTCAGCCTTGGCAATCTCTGCCTCGATGTCAATCATGTCGCCAAGGGGAACGGCATATTCGTGAGTACCCACCATGAATGTGCTGGCTGTTGCAGCCTTCTCGTTGACGGTGGTGATGCTCTCAAGGTTTGCCATCTTCATGACAGCTTCACTGTATGTACCAAGCAGTTGCGAATTGACAATCTGGAGAGCAAGTTTTTGCTTTGGCGGGATGTTCTTCTGTGCACGGATGGTACGTACTCCGCTGACAACCTGCTTCACGATCTCCACGTTGTCAAGGAAAGACTTGTCTTCATCATCAGGAGCATCAAGCTTCAGACACTCACGCATGATACTCTCTCCCTGCTTGCGCTCATAGAGAGCTTGCCACAGTTCTTCGGTGATGAACGGCATGAAGGGATGCAGCATCTTCAGCAGGATGTCGAAGAAGCGCAGGGTGGCTTCGAAAGTTTCACGGTCGATGGGCTGAGCCTTGCCGTCGACGTATGCCGGCTTCACCATCTCTAAGTACCAGCTTGAGAACTCGTCCCAGAACAGTTTGTAGACCACCATCAGCGCATCGGAGATGCGATATTTGGAGAAGTGATCGTTGAGTTCAGCATTAGCTTCCTTCAGCTTGGCTTCAAACCATCTCACTGCCAGCTTTGAAGCTCCAGTCTGCTCCATGTCGGCAACTTCCCATCCCTTGACGAGACGGAAGGCATTCCATATCTTGTTGTTGAAGTTACGTCCCTGCTCACACAATGCTTCGTCGAAGAGGATGTCATTGCCGGCAGGTGCAGAGAGCATCATGCCCATGCGCACACCGTCGGCACCGAAACGGTCGATAAGTTCGATGGGGTCGGGTGAGTTGCCGAGCGACTTTGACATCTTACGGCCCAGCTTGTCGCGAACGATACCGGTGAAGTAGACGTTGCGGAACGGCATGTCTTTACGGTATTCGTAGCCTGCCATAATCATACGTGCTACCCAGAAGAATATGATGTCCGGACCGGTTACGAGGTCGGCAGTAGGGTAGTAGTAGTTGATTTGCTCGTTGTCGGGAGTGTTGATGCCGTCGAAGAGGGATATCGGCCACAACCAAGAGGAGAACCAAGTGTCGAGGGCATCTTCGTCCTGACGAAGGTCTGACAGTTGAAGGCTGGCGTTTCCGCTCTTCTGTCGAGCCAGTTCAAGTGCTTTCTCCGCAGTCTCTGCTACGACGAATATCTCACCGTTCTCTGTTTTCTCCATGTCCTTGATGCTGTCGGCATCACATAGTTCCGTCTTCACGTAATAGGCAGGAATGCGGTGTCCCCACCACAGCTGTCGGCTGATGCACCAGTCTTGGATGTTCTCCAGCCAGTTCTTGTAAGTGGTCTTGTATTTAGCAGGATAGAACTTCAGTTCGTCGTTCATGACAGGCGGCAGGGCGATGTCGGCAAAGTGCTGCATCTTCAGGAACCACTGCATGCAGAGGCGCGGCTCTACGGCGGTGTCGCTGTTGCGTTCGGAGTAGCCCACCTTGTTGTCGTAGTCTTCAACGCGTTCCATGAGTCCAGCCTCTTGCAAGTCCTTGGCTATCTGCTTGCGGCAGTCCATGCGGTCCATGCCCACGTAGAGTGGACTCTGGTCGCTGATGGTGCCGTCGGCATTGAAGATGTCGATGGTCTCCAGATTGTGCGTCTTGCCCAGCATGTAGTCGTTGGTATCGTGGGCAGGGGTCACTTTCAGACAGCCTGTTCCGAACTCGATGTCTACATAGCGGTCTTCGATGACGGGGATGACACGCCCCACGAGCGGTACGATAACTTTACGTCCTTTCAGCCACTGGTTCTTCGGGTCTTTGGGATTGATGCACATAGCGGTATCGCCCATGATGGTCTCTGGACGTGTCGTAGCGACAACGGCGTAATAGCCGTGATCATCTTTGTGGATAACGTTACCTTCTGTCGTGTCTGTTGCAATACCGTCACAACAAACGGAACCGTCCTCATGGGCTACATAGTATTTCAGGTGGTAGAGGTGGCTCTTCTCTTCGTGGTAGATGACCTCCTCGTTGGAGAGTGCCGTCTGAGCCTTCGGATCCCAGTTCACCATGCGCAGTCCGCGGTAGATGAGTCCTTTGTTATAGAGGTCAACGAACACTTTGATGACGCTCTCGCTTCGCTTCTCGTCCATCGTGAACGCCGTGCGGTCCCAGTCGCAGCTTGCACCCAATCGGCGCAGCTGTTTCAGGATGATGCCGCCATGTTCGTGAGTCCAGTCCCACGCATGCTTGAGGAACTCTTCACGCGTAAGGTCGCTCTTCTTGATGCCCTGCTCGGCAAGTTTCTTCACTACCTTCGCCTCGGTAGCGATGCTGGCATGGTCGGTTCCAGGCACCCAGCAGGCGTTCTTGCCTTCCATGCGTGCACGTCGGACGAGGATGTCCTGTATTGTGTTGTTCAGCATGTGTCCCATGTGCAGCACACCCGTTACGTTAGGTGGTGGTATCACCACCGTGTAGGGCTCGCGTCCGTCGGGGTTACTACTGAAGAGTTTGTTGTCAAGCCAATACTGATACCATTTGGCTTCTACCTCTTTGGGGTCATACTTTGTTGCTAATTCCATGTTTGCAATATCTTTTTATATAATGTTCGCGCGATAATGGCTGCAAAGGTACAAAAAATCGATAAAGTAAGCAAAGCGAAAAGATATTTTCGATATAAAACTTGCACTACTTGTTTTCTTTATCGATTGATTTTGTTTTCGTTTCATTTGGATTTTTCTTGAAAAAGCAGTAATATTGCATGCAAAAATAAAGAAATAGGATATGAAGAAGACGATTATGTTGATGTTGCTGGCTGTTTCAGTGTCAGCCCTGCATGCCCAAAACATGCGTCAGTTGTGGATAGACATGCCCGATTCGCTGACGACATATCTGAACAAGAGTATGCGCACGGAACTTGCTGATTATGTCGAGATGAAGGCACCGGCCGTCGTCACCAACCTGCTGAAAGAGAAAACGGAGATAGACACCTTGACAGACAACTTTATGCGGATTAAATTGTCGGCTGCTTCAGAAATGGAGATGAAGATACTGCCACACGTGGAGAGAGGCAAGGTGGTGGCTTTGGTGCGCACTTATCGCGGACCGGTGGCTCAGAGCATGCTGTCTTTCTATGACATGGAATGGAACCCCGTTGCTGTTGACCCCGTTAAGTGGCCCAGCCCGGAAAGCATGATTGCCAAGCCTGAAGCGATGACTGAAGCTCGTTATCGCGATTTGCTGGCATCGGTAGAGATGAAACTGATGGAATATCACTTTTCACCTGCCGATAATTTGTTAAGAATAAGTCTTGGTATTCCATTGCTTACAAGTGATGAAAAAGAGGATTTTCAGGCCCTGTTAAGGCAAACAAACCTTAATTGGGATGGAAAAACTTTTAAATAATGTTTAATACTGAAACTTTTTAAGGCGAAAAACTTGCAGATTGAAAGGAAATCCATAAATTTGCATTGTGTTTTTCATGGTATTAGATTATTAAGGTTAATAAAGATTGGTTGTCGTGAGACAATCAATTTTTTTTGTATATTTATTTGTTTCATTACAATCCAGTTCAATAGAGCATAAATATGACTCATCCTATAGTTGTAGGGGTAAGGATAAATCTTTTCGTTTGTGCAGAAAGACTTCTGCAATGCTCGTAGTTTTTATTGTCAATTAGGCAAAAAATGGATTTTTTGTTTTGTGTTGTCTCCGACTTGCATTATCTTTGCATGTGAATTCTTGCTTTTTGAGGATGAGAACATGATTAAAATATAATATTAGTTATGAAAACACGCTTATCATTGATGAATTTCCTGGAGTTTGCTGTCTGGGGAGCTTATTTGACTTGTATGGGAAACTATCTGGGGAGTGCCGGACTTGGTGCGCAGATTTCCTGGTTCTATGCTATTCAGGGTATTGTATCTATCTTTATGCCTACTATTATGGGCATCGTGGCAGACAAGTACATTCAGCCGCAGCGACTGTTGGGGCTGTGCCACCTGGTCGCTGGTTGTGCCATGCTGGGTTGTTGGTATATGGGTGTGTCGGCAGGTTTCGGCAATGCGCTGCCCAATAAGTCTATGTTTATCGCTATGTATACGCTCAGCGTAGCCTTCTACATGCCTACGCTGGCTCTTTCAAATACCACTGCGTTCACCATTCTGAAGAAGAACGGTATGGACACCGTGAGAGACTTCCCGCCCATCCGTGTGTTAGGAACTGTTGGCTTCATAGCTACGATGTGGTTTGTCAACTGTGCGGTATGGGAAGACGGTGCATTCTCGTTCACACTTGCCGAGAATCCCCACAAGTTCCAGTACACCTACATGCAGTTCTTCGTATCGGGTGGTTTGAGCCTGTTGCTATTCCTCTACTGTCTGACGCTACCCGACTGTAAGCTGGATAAGAAGCCTGCCACCTCGCTGGCAGAGACTTTTGGCTTGAATGCGTTCAAGCTGTTCAAGACCAAGAAGATGGCGATGTTCTTCATCTTCTCGGCACTCTTGGGCATGTCGCTTCAGGTCACCAACGGCTATGCGGGTCCCTTCATCACCAGTTTCAAGGGCAGCACCGATCCGCTTGTCGCCTCATCGTTTGCAGCCAACAATGCCACCCTGCTGACCTCCATCTCCCAGATTAGTGAGGCATTGTGTATCCTGATGATACCTTTCTTCCTTCGTCGATACGGTATTAAAGTGGTGATGTTGATGGCGATGTTTGCATGGGTGCTTCGTTTCGGACTCTTCGGAGTGGGCAATCCTGCGATGCCGGGTGTCATTCTCTTCATCCTTTCCTGCATCGTCTATGGCGTTGCTTTCGACTTTTTCAATGTATCAGGTGCCATGTTCGTAGATCAGGAGTGCAGTCCTTCTATCAAAGCTTCAGCTCAAGGACTCTTCATGCTGATGACCAACGGGTTAGGTGCTACAATAGGAACACTTGCAGCAGGCGAAATAGTCAACCACTACTGTACGTGGAACGAGAACGGATTCCTCATTGGCGACTGGCAGTCATGCTGGTTCATCTTTGCCGGTTTTGCCCTTGTCGTAGCCGTGTCGTTCGCTGTCCTGTTCCATCCCGATAAGAAATAATTGCTTGGTATGAACAAAATCAAACTGGTTTTTCGCGGTATCTCCGAAATCATAGGAGATACGGAGATGGGTATCATCGTGCTGACAGATACCGGTTCTGTGCGCCAGCTTTCCATTGTCTGCGACAAGCACATGGAAGAGGAGTTCTCGTTGCGCATAGCTAAAACGCCGGTAGCCAACAAACTCCTGCCGGAAGTGTTGTGCCATACCTTGTGGAGCATGGATGCCATCAGCCAGTTTGAAGTGGTCATTACAGATATCATCGACGGGCAGTATCGGGCATCGTTGGTGAATACCGCGACGATGGACATGACAGCTATCCGTGCCAGCGACGGCGTACTACTGTCGTATATCTCCGACATTCCGCTCTATATTGAAGAAAAGCTGATGATGCGCCAGAGCGTCCCCTTCCGCGAGGACGCACGCGGCATGTCAATCCCCGTCAACTCTATCAGTGAAGAGATGCTGCAACAGGCACTCGACAGGGCGGTCAGTGAGGAGAATTACGAGCTAGCATCGTATCTGCGTGACGAAATGAAAAGAAGAAACAGATGAAGGAAGCAAGATATTTCTACGTTCCAGATGCTCTGAATGCTGGTGAGTTACCGGCAGACGAGGCTGTGCATGCCGTGCGTGTACTGCGTATGGCAAGTGGTGATGAGCTGTTTCTGATGGACGGTTGTGGCACATTCTATCGGGCAACGGTATCGTTGACGACACCGAAGCGGTGTATGTACGCTATTGAGGAGGCATTGCCTCAGCCCCCCTTGTGGCATGGACACATCCATCTGGCGATAGCACCGACCAAGGACATGGGGCGGATGGAATGGATGGCAGAGAAGGCTACGGAGATAGGCTTCGATGAGTTGACGTTCCTCTCGTGTCTGTTTTCAGAACGCCGGGTGGTCAAGACGGAGCGTATAGAAAAGATTGTCGTTTCTGCCATGAAGCAGAGTCGCAAGCCTTGGAAGCCTGTTGTAAACTCAATGACTGGTTTCCAAGACTTCGTCAGCTTGCCACAATCCGGGCGCAAGTTCATCTGCCATTGCTATGAGGAGGTAGCCCGTAAGGACTTCTTCAATGAGATACGGCAGGCGGGTGGGGGAGACATGACCGTGATGATAGGTCCTGAAGGCGACTTCTCTATTGATGAGGTGCGTCAGGCGATGGCTAACGGCTACGAGTCGGTAAGTCTCGGCAACGCCCGTCTCCGTACAGAGACCGCTGGTCTCTCGGCTGTGATGATGTCGCAGTTGGTCAACAGGGAAATGTCTGAATAAAAAGAGTTGGAATTCATAACCGAAAATATATAGCATACAGATGTGTAAAAGAATACGATTTTGTTGGAGTACATTGCTGATGGTCATGATCCTTGCCTCTTGTTCTAACGATGAATACTTGAACGTTATACCCAAGAACAGCACGGCTGTCATCGCTATAGACCTTCCTGGTTTGACGGGCGAGGCAAAAGGTGTCAACGGTTCACTCATGAAGGCATGGTTCCACATGTCCGATGCTTCTGATTGTGGCATCGACATGACGGCAAAAGTATACCTTTTCGAGGCTCCCGACGGTAATCTCGGCATGGTGATGAAGGTGAAGGACGAAGACGATGTCGAGGAATGGCTCGACAAAATGGCACGTCAAGGGCGCTGTCCGAAACCCCAGAAGCGGCGTGGCTGCCACTTTACCGTGCTCAACAGGTCGTGGGTGGCAGGCTTCAACGACGCAGCCTTTATGGTGATGGGACCTGTTGTCAGTGCCGACCAAGCCGGGTTGATGCGTAAGATGGTGAAATACTTGGAGGCAGAGGAGGGCATCGTAGACTCCCCGATGTTTGGTAAGCTTGCTGAAATAGACTCTTCAGTGGCGATGGTAGCACAGGCACAAGCCTTGCCCGACCAGTTTGTGTCGCCATTCACTTTGGGAGCTCCTGCCCATACACCTTTAGACCAAATCCTGATAGCAGCCGCCATGAAGGTGAAAGACGGCTGTCTACTCGTTGACGGTAACACCTTCTCTTTTGACGAAAAGGTAGATGCCGGGTTGAAATCAGCACATGGCGTGTTCCGGCAGGTCTCCGGCATGTTCCTTAACCAGCTACCTGCCGATGTGCTCTCTTGTCTGATGATGAATGTTGACGGTACACGGCTGTTGCCGCTGATGAAGCAGAGCGAGTCATTCCGTGCCATGCTCACGGGAATGAGCGTCAAGATAGACATTGATGGTTTTGTGAACCGTGTCGATGGCGACCTGCTGCTAGCTGTCCCGAAAGTAGCCGGCGACAAGATGCAGATGGGGTGGGCTGCCCAACTGAAACCTGGTGCACAGCCACTCGATGTCGATAGCGAGGCGGAACTGGCACGCTGTCGTCTGACTGCTGCTGACCAGATGTTGCCTGCTGCTGTTCTCACTCAGTTGAAGAACAGTCGTATGAGCCTGCTCGTCAATCTGAATGGAGTCGATGAAGAAAAGAAAGTGGTGACCGATGCCTTTACCGCTCTTCTGAAGCCGCTCTTCGGTGAAGTGAGATATATTCTATATTACAATTGACAATTCATAATTGACAATTCATAATTCATAATTCACAATTGATACTTGGAAAAGATACTCTTTGATAACGTGGTGCCGCAGGTCTTCGCCCAGCGTGAAGACCTGGTTTCTGATGTATGGCGAAAGCAACTGACCTTTGAAAAGGGCAGACTCTACCTGCTTGAGGCGGAATCGGGAAAGGGTAAGAGCACGTTCTGTAGCTATGTCGTCGGCTATCGCAACGACTACAGTGGCAGACTTTTCTTCGATGCCACCGATACGAAAAGCCTAAAGGTGAAAGACTGGACGTTGGTGCGTCAGCAGCACGTGAGCTGTCTCTTTCAGGAGTTGCGGCTATTTCCCGAACTGACGGCTTACGAAAATGTGGAGATTAAGAATCAATTGACTGGATGGAAGACCCGGCAGCAGATAGCCGATTGGTTCGAGCAGTTGGGCATAGCCGAGAAGTGGGATGTCAAGGTGGGGCGCATGTCGTTCGGACAGCAGCAGCGTGTAGCGTTGGTACGTGCGTTGGTTCAGCCCTTCGACTTTCTGCTTGCAGACGAACCCATCAGTCATCTCGACGACAACAATGCAGACATCGTAGGTCGTCTGATGATGGAAGAGTCACGCGCTCAGGGTGCCGGTATTATCATTACCAGCATAGGCAAGCACATGAAGCTGCCTTATGACAAAGTTGTTAAACTGTGACGAGCCTCTTCCTTATTCTTTCAACAGATGGAAGAAAGGCTACGCATAATATAAAGAATCGAACATGAATCTCATTTGGAAATTGCTCCGACAGCATATCAGCATCGCCCAGTTTGCGGGTTTCTTCTTTGCCAACCTCTTTGGTATGTTCATCGTTCTCTTGGGAGTGCAGTTCTATCGTGACGTGCTGCCCGTCTTCACGGCAGAAGACAGCTTCATGAAAGCCGACTACTTGGTGGTCAGCAAGCAGATAGGAACGGCAGGTACGCTCTCAGGGCGCAGCAGCGCATTCACTCAGCTGGAGCTCAGCGACATCACCTCACAGCCGTTCATCCGCAAGGCGGGCACCTTCATGGGCAACGAGTTTCGTGTGACGGCACAGATGGGTGTCAGCGGTACCAACATCCTCCACTCTGAAATCTTCATGCAGAGCATCCCCGACGAGTTTATAGATGCTCCGAAAGCCGACTGGCAGTATCGGGAAGGCAGCATCGAGGTGCCCGTTATCCTTCCCCGTACATACATCAACATGTATAACTTCGGATTGGCACAAAGCCGTTCGCTTCCCAAGATCAGCGACGGGCTCGTGGGCATGATCGACCTGGCACTCTCTATTCGTGGGGTAGGGGGCGAGACTGCTTCTGACAACTATCAGGGACGTGTCATCGGCTTCTCCAATCGCATGAACGAAATTCTTGTCCCGGCTTCGTTCATGAAGTGGGCTAACGCGAAATATGCTCCTTCTACCACTCCGGAAGTCACCCGCCTCATCGTAGAAGTAGACAACCCGGCATCGGAAACCATCACCAGGTATTTGGATTCCCACGGCTACGAGTTGGACAAAGATCAGCTGAATGTCGAGAAGACGACCTACTTCCTGCGGCTGGTCGTCACTATCGTGATGGTGGTAGGGCTCATCATCTCGCTCCTGAGCTTCTACATCCTCATGCTCAGCGTCTATCTTCTGGTACAGAAGAACTCTTCTAAACTTGAAAGTCTGCTGCTTATCGGCTATTCGCCCCGACGAGTCGCCCTGCCTTACCAGTTGCTCACGCTGGGGCTCAATGCCGTCGTGCTCGTTATCGCCATTGTCGCCCTCTGGTTGGTGCGCGACTACTATATGGACATCATCTTCGCCCTCTTCCCGCAAATCGAAGAAGGCACCATGTTGCCCGCCCTTTGTGTTGGGGGTATACTATTTGCGCTGGTGACAGTAGTAAACTACATAGCCATCCAGCGCAAAATTTCTGGTATCTACTTCCGCAAGTAGAAAGCCCCTTACTCTGTCATCGTTCCCTCGATATACAGGCGTGTCATCTCCGTCGTGGCATTCGTGCGCACGGTGATGCTCTTCTTGAAATATCCGGGGAACTTTCCGGCACCGTCATAGGTAACCTTGATGCTGCCCTTCTGTCCCGGAGCTATCGGCTTCTTGTCGTATTGCGGGCTGGTGCATCCGCATGATGCAACGACCTGATTGATGACCAGCGGAGCCTCTCCGATGTTGGTAAAGGTAAAGGTGACACTCTTCTTTGCAGCCGTTTCGGGGAATGTGCCGATGTTGATGACCTGTTTGTCAAACTTGATTTCTGCTTTTCCCTGTGCATGGGCTGCCGTGAACATGCCCACCAGCATCAGGGTTATCATAACCATCTTTTTCATCTTGCTTATCTGTTTTGTTTGATGTTTATATTCTTTTTCTGTTGTTTTCTTTACCTTTGATGCGTCAAGGTGACGAAAGTTTAATGATGCAAAGGTATAATGAAAACTTAGAATAAGCAAAAAGAACAAGTATTTTTTACTTTAAGTATTTCAACGAACTCTTAACTTATTATAAATATCGGCATGATGCGAAGCATTTTTTTCTCTTTTATATTACTTTTGCATGGTTTTTGTGCAGAATATCAACAACACTAATAACAAAAAAGATTATGCGACTGATTATTGAAAAAAACTATGACGAGATGTCCAAGTGGGCAGCTAATCATGTCATTGAGCGTATCAACGCCGCCAAGCCAACGGCTGAAAAGCCTTTCGTTCTGGGACTTCCTACCGGTTCTTCACCTGAAGGTATGTATGCCGAGCTGGTGAAGGCATACAAGGAAGGACGCGTGTCGTTCAAGAACGTGCTCACTTTCAACATGGACGAGTATGTAAACCTGCCGGAAGAACATCCTGAGAGCTACCACTCCTTCATGGCTCGCAACCTCTTCAACCACATCGATTGCCCGAAGGAAAACATCCATATCCTCAACGGCAACGCCGAAGACTTGGAGGCTGAGTGTGCACACTACGAGGAGATGATTCGCGAGGCAGGCGGCATAGACCTCTTCCTCGGCGGCATTGGCCCCGACGGACACATCGCTTTCAACGAGCCTTACTCTTCGCTCTCTTCACGCACCCGCGTGAAGACGCTGACCACCGACACCATCATCGCCAACAGCCGTTTCTTCGACAACGACGTGAACAAGGTGCCGAAGCTGGCGCTCACCGTTGGCGTGGGCACCGTCATGGATGCCAAAGAGGTGATGATACTCGTCAACGGTCACCACAAGGCACGTGCGCTGAAGGCTGCCGTTGAAGGTGCCGTCACCCACGAGTGGACCATCTCTGCCCTGCAGATGCATCCCCACGGCATCATCGTTGCCGACGAGCCTGCAACCGACGAACTGAAGGTGTCTACCTACAAGTATTTCAAGGACATAGAGAAGGACAATCTGTAGAGCGTTGGGAGTTATACGTTTTATCAAAGACTGGACGTTGCCCGTAGCGATGGCTACGGGCACGTTTGCCTATTTGCTCTTTGCCTTCGTGCCGCAGTTGGAGTCGGCGGCGGAGTTTTTCCTGCCCATCTTCAGCACCATCTTCCCCCTGTTAATGTTCTTCATCCTCTTTGTGACGTTTTGCAAAGTAGACTTCCGCAAGCTCATCCCCGTTAGGTGGATATGGTGGGTGTGCCTGTTTCAGCTGCTTTTCATCGCCGTCATCGTAGGTGCCATTCTGGTCTTTCATGTAAAAGGGCGCGACCTGATACTGCTTGAAGCCGTGCTGACCTGCATCATCAGCCCCGGGGCGGCTGCCGCTGCCGTCGTCACCCAGAAGCTGGGCGGTTCGCTGGAAGAGCTGACCACCTACACTTTCATCTCCAACTTCATGTGTGCCACGCTGGTGCCCGTCTGTTTTCCGCTTATAGACCCCTCTGTCCACATGTCGTTCCTCCACGCTTTCTTCCTCATCCTGTACAAAGTGTGCCTCATTCTCTTGGTTCCCATGGTGCTGGCATATATCGTAAAGCATCACATGCACCGGTTCCATCAGCTTGTGGTCAGCATCAAGGACCTGAGCTACTATCTGTGGGCTGTATCGCTCGCCATTGTCACGGGTATGACCGTGATGAACATCTGTCATGCTGATACCTCTGCCGGCTTCCTCTTCCTCATAGCCTTGCTGGGACTCCTGCTCTGTATCGTCCAGTTTGCCGTAGGCCGCTATGTTGGCCATTTTTTCAATCGTACCGTCGAGGCTGGTCAGGCATTAGGGCAGAAGAACACCGCCTTTGCCATCTGGATAGCCTATACCTATCTCAATCCGCTCTCCTCCGTCGGTCCTGGCTGCTACATTCTCTGGCAGAACATCGTCAACAGCATAGAGATATGGCAGAAGAGGAGAGAAAGTCCCTCAGCCCCTAAAGGGGGAGTACGTTAGGTAAAGCTGACAAATCGTGAAATTGTGAAATCGTGAAGTCAATGGTGAACCGTAAATTGCTGCTGCTTATCAGCTTCCTGCTGCCAACAATTATGATGGCGCAGACGGCTGTCGACGGGCTTTTCGTAGCTCGTCCTGACACGCTGCCGGCACCTATGAAGCCGCAACAGAGCAGCACGGTTCCTCCCGTGATGAGTTTTGACGGCACCCCTTCATCATTCAATTCTCAATCCACATCCCCCAACCAAGGTCAGTTGGTCTTGCTTATCGGCGACTCCATGTGCGACGGCTTGGGCAGCCGCCTCTCCGACTATGCCGCCGAGAACGGCTTTGAGTTCCATTGCGTCATCTGGTATGGCTCTACCGCCAAGATGTGGGCTACAACCGGCGACCTGCGCTACCATATCGAGCGGCTTCGCCCCACCTTCATCATCATGTCACTCGGCACCAACGACATGGGCTATCACGACTACACCCAGCGTGAACTGTGGATACAGCAGATCATCAAGCAGTTCGGCGACACGCCTTATCTCTGGATTGGTCCCCTCACATGGCGACGCTTCTCCGACCGTACCATCGTGGAGGTCATACGTCGCAATGTCGCTCCCAACCGTTTCTTCGACAGCACACCCGTCTATTGCCAGCGACTCGACGGCATCCATCCCACCTTTCCTGCTGCTGCACGGTGGACAGACCGCATCTGCGCATGGATGACACGCACCCGACTGACCGACGGCACGATCACCTGGAACCTTCCACAACGCAAGTCAGTCTTCCGTCCTGATGCCAAGCATACCCTCCGATACAAAGGAAGGCGATAAAAACTATAATACACCTTACTCCTCACTCTTCTTCTTATCCGCCGCTTCGTAAGCGTTGACGATGCGGGTGACGAGCTTGTGGCGTACGATGTCTTTCTTGCCGAGTGTGACGACACCGATGCCTTCTATGCCGGTGAGTATGCGGAGGGCTTCGTGCAGTCCGCTTTTCTGTTCGCGCGGCAGGTCTATCTGCGTCATGTCGCCTGTGATAATCATCTTAGTGTTCCATCCCATACGGGTGAGGAACATGCGTATCTGTGCGGGGGTAGTGTTTTGTGCCTCGTCGAGAATGACGACGGCATCGGAGAGTGTGCGTCCGCGCATGAAGGCAAGTGGGGCTATCTGTATGACGTGCTTCTCCATCAGGTCTTGCAGCTTGGTTGCTGGCAGCATGTCTTCGAGTGCGTCGTAGAGGGGCTGCAGGTAGGGGTCTATCTTGTCCTTCATGTCGCCCGGCAGGAATCCGAGTTTCTCTCCGGCTTCTACGGCAGGGCGTGAGAGGATGATGCGCTTGGCGGCCTTCTCCTTCAGGGCACGCACGGCGAGGGCTATGCTCAGGTAGGTCTTACCCGTTCCTGCCGGTCCTACGGCGAAGACCATATCGTTATTGTTAAAGGCATCGATGAGCTTCTGCTGGTTTTCGGAGCGGCTCTTGATGGGCCTTCCCGATAGGCTGTAGACGACGACACCCTTGACGGCTTCCTCCTTGGTCTTGACGCCTTTGACGATGTCAACGATGTCCTCGTCGCTGATGTTGTTGAAGCGCAGCACGTGCTTGCGCATCGTTTCGAGGTTTTCTTCAAACTGTGCCATCTGTTCCTCGTCGCCCAGCACCTTGACCACGTTGCCGCGTGCCATGATGCGCAGCTTCGGGAAGAGCGACTTGATGACTTGCAGGTAGCTGTTCCCCGTGCCGTATAGCATCACGGGTTCTATGTCTTCAAGTATGATATGCTTTTCTGTCACTTGTCGTAATGGTTTTTGTCGGCTGCAAAGGTAGTGATTATTTTACTATTTTTTAGAAACAATAATCAGTTTTCTTTAGAAAAGAAAAACTCTTTTGTATCTTCGTAGAGAGAATGAGAATAGTATCTTACCGAAGAATTTAAATAAAAATTGTACATACGACACCATGTTTCGTAGACTGCCCAGGCTCAGCAGCTTACGTGACAGAGGCACGGGTGTAGGTATACGCTGATTGAGCGCAAGTCGTACACCGCCCCCAAAAGCTGAAAATACAAACATTTAGTCCCTTTTCTGCAACTGTTATGTGTTTGCCTTCCAACTACTATGAGTTTGGAACGCAACTATATAGTAGTTGGCTTGCAAACTCATAGTAGTTGGAAGGTCGGTGTTCGACTTTTGCCTAAATTAAAATTTATAATCTATTCCCACGCCTATGACGTTGTTGGAGCGCGAGTAGGTGTCCTTGCCAGCGTATGGCGTGCCGAGATATTGCGGTTGTTCGTGGGTGTAGTCACTATAGAGGGTGATGAAGTAGCCAGCGTTGAGGCGCACGCGGTCGTTGATGTTCCATGCTCCGCCGAGACCTATGGAGTAGCTGTCGCAGGCGAAGGACGTGTTCTGTTGGTAGCCGTCGGAAAGGCCGTAGTCGGTACGTTGTGCTCCGCAGCTGATGGTGAACTTGCGGTTGATGTCGTACTCCACGCCTGCCAGCACTTCGTGCGTCCCGTGCTTGAGTTCCTTCTGCCTGTCGTCAGCCATCTTTGCGTGGCGGTCGTCGAAAAAGTGGTATTCGAGCGTGGCTCTTAGTTTTGGTGTGAACTCGTAGCCAACGGCGGCGGCGAAGAGTGCCGGCATGTCGTAGCGCACGCGCTCGCCCGGCATGTAGTTCTTGATCTTGGCTGCCATCTCGCCGCCCATGCTCTGTGCTACAGCCGCCAGCGTTGCCTCATTGCCCACCTGCTCAGCCGTAGCCTTGATGTCGGTCTGTGTGCCCATCATCGTGACGCTGAGTGCTTGGGTAGTGTTCTTGGTGTTGAGCTTGGTGCGGAACTCATAGCGTGCCGAGAGTGTCAGCGGTCCTTTGTGGAAACCGAGTGCCACGATGGGGGTCACGCCCCATGCCCGTTGCGTTACGTCGAGCTGCAAGTGCATGAGCTGTTGTGAACCCAGCGCCTCGTGGGTGGTCGCTGTCACGTGGCCGCGGTTGTAACCGTCATAGTAGTTAGCACGCACGCCGACGGCAGCCGACAGCCATTCCCGTATCTTGTAGCTGAAGTTCAGCTGTCCGCCGTAGATGTATTGCTTGCCTTTCACCTCGGAGTTGATGGCATACATGTCAGGAGTTACGACGGGGCTGGCAGGGTTCTGCATGTGGGCGGCTACAGACCGTTCGAATATCTTTCCCATCGTCATCACGTTGAACATCGGGATGCCGTCGCTGTACTTCACGAAGCCGCCGCTGCCTACGATGCCTATCATTGCCGAGAGTGCCCATCGGTCTTTCTTGTAGGCGGCAAAGAGTGCGGGCACGATGGGTGCCGATGCCTTGCCCTTGAACTTCTGCTGGATGTCATATCCGCCGTAGCCCAGTGCAGGGTTAGCAAGGAAGTGGGGTATGGAGGTCTCGATGTCGCGGTTTTGCCAAGGCTTTTGGAAATTGAGTGACAGCTGCCATCCTTCGTGTCCCCATACCATTCCTGCTGGGTTGCTGAAGGCTCCGTCAATTTCTGTCGTTGCACCACGTGCCATCATACGGTCGAATGCAATGTGATAGTTCGTGTTGGTCATCAATCCACCGGCATGCGCCGTAACGCATGCAACGGTGGTTATCAACAATAAAAGTCTTTGTTTCATTCGTTTTGTGTATATATGTCGAAAGTAAAGTATGTAGCTATTGTTTTCGGTTGCAAATGTAATGCTATTTGAGTGAAGGTCTACGGAAAGATTGTTTGAGATATTTGCCTTTTTGTATGATTTTTATTGCAAAAAGATACTTACAATACAGAAAAATAGTTTATCTTTGCAGGCGTATGTTAGTAGATACCATATCGCTCGAACTGTTCAGGAACACGGCACAATGGAAAGCCAACGGACTGATTTTCCTTCATGAAGGATTCTTCATGATGAGGGATTTCCGTTTCCACCAGCGTGACTTCCTCCAGCCTCAGCAGCCCTACCGACTGTCCGAAGGGCGTGTCGTATGGGTTAAGAGCGGAACGGCTACCTACGCCATTAACCTTATCGAGTATCATTTCCGTGCCGGAGACCTCATTGTCTTCTACTCCGATTCGCTCATCGAGAAGCGCGGCCACTCCGACGACTTCACCTTCGATGCCTTCGCCTTCGAGCGACGCTTCGGGATGAACATGCCGTCGCTCAACCCCAGCGTAGACGCAGAAGGCAAACGCCTTTCTTTCGCGCGCGTACATCTTACTAAACATGCACAGTCGATAGTAGGGCAATACGTCTCCCTGTTATGGAAGGTCGTACACGAAGAGCCGTTCAACAACGAAAACGTGCAGATGCTCATCCACTCCCTGTTGCTCTACCACCGTCAGCAGCATCTGGGCAAGGAAGAGTTCCTTACCGCCAAGAACCGCCGCGAAGAACTTATCCACCGCTTCCTGGCACTCATCAGCCTCCATGCAGCCACAGAGCGGCGCATTCCTTTCTATGCCGACAAGCTGTGTGTCGAACCCCATTACCTCAGCACCCTCGTCAAGGAGTCTACGGGACAGACCGTCATGCAATGGATCAACCAGACCGCCATCAAGGAGGTCAAGGTGTGGCTTGCCTATAGCGACGAGAGCATCACTGAGATTGCTTACCGTCTCGCCTTCCCCGATTCATCAGCACTTACTAAGTTCTTCCGCCGGGAAACAGGAGTTACGCCCAGCCAATACAGAGAGCAGGCGAAAGGGTAGAGGAGCCCCCAAAAAGCTTATTCCCAAGAGCCTCCCCCAAAAAGCCCACCCCCAACCCCTCCCAAAGGGAGGGGAGTCGTAAAGATAGTTTTGTCCCTTACACTTCGCCGCGTAGCGACAGATACGAGCTTGGTCGCTTTGCTTGCAAAGAACTCAAGCCGCGTAGCCGCTAACAAAATTTTCAATTGTCAATTATCAATTTTCAATTATTATAAGTACCTTTGCACACAAATGAAGAAAAGGATCATTACGAAAAACCGCTTCCTCGTGGGCTTCATGGTTGTCACGGTAGTGCTGGCGCTGGTGAGGCTCATCTTTCCGGAGGTGGCTCAAGATAGGGTAGAGGACAGCAACAGCGACTCTGCCAGACAAGAAGTACAACAGGAAGAACAACAGCAGGCGAAAACCGCCATTCAGAGCTCAGCCCGGACGGGCGAGGAAGGGACAGGGCGCTTCTTCGATGGCAAGCATCCCATCCTGAGCGTGCCCTCATGCCGTGACGAGTTCTGTGACTCGCAGCAGGTACAGATAGTGGCAGCCAACGAGGTGGGCGTGATGCCCGTGCAAAACCGAGACGAAGCGGAGGAGCAGAAAGCCGGACAGCTGGTCTACGTGGGCTGCAATCCTTACTACTATGTAGCAAAACTCTCTGCCAGCATTCCCTACCTCGTGCCGAAGGCAGCCATCCTCCTGCAAGACATAGGTCGTAACATGTTCGATAGCCTGCAGGTGAAGCACATACCTCTGCATAAGATTATCGTCACCAGCCTTATGCGTACCAAGGACGACGTGGCAAAGCTGCAGACCCACAACAAGAATGCTACCGAGAATTCATGCCATCTCTACGGCACCACGTTCGACATATCCTACACTAAGTTCATCACCGTGAGAGACCCACGGGGTGAGAAGCGCCGACAGGTGCGCGACGACACCCTGAAGTTCGTGCTCAGCGAGGTGCTCCGCGACCTGCGCAACCAGAACCGCTGTTACGTGAAGTACGAGGTGAAGCAGGCTTGCTTCCACATCACTACACGGTAAACCCATACACGCTTGATAAAAAGAATACGATACGATAAAACTTAAATCTTAACCTCAAAACTTGAACAAGAATGAAACGAATGATGATGTTCATGGCTGCATGCGCCTTGAGTGTGGCGATGTGGTCGCAGAAAGTGTTTACGGTGGTCTATGCCACTTCCGACGACGGATTTGTAAGCGTGCGTGAACGTCCTACGGTCAAGGCACGCGAGATAGGAAAGATATGGATGCTCAGCCACGGAGTGGGCAGCGGAGTGCTTGTAGACGGCAGCGGAAAGTGGTGGAAGGTGAGCGACGGAAAGGTAACGGGATGGTCGAACAGCCGCTACCTCGGCACGCAGACGTGGGTCGACGGTACGGGTGCGGCACAACTCGTGGCTGCCCGTCCCCTCACGACTATCTATCGCGAGAACTACGAGGACGGCAGCAAGCCGCAGAAGTTTGTTACGGTGGCAAAGGGAACCATCATAGCCGACCACTTCGAGGTAGAAGGCATCTACTACCTGCTGAAGACGGCTCACGACAACCTTTACATCAAGAAGACCGATGTGAAGGTAGTCAGAAAACGATAAATGACAAATCATGAAGTGTGTTCAGATGAAGATGAAACTGTTTTCTTTTCTTTCGGCTCTCTGCTGTTCCACATCGATGGTGCAGGCACAGGAGCCGTTACAGTTGGCTGACATTACCGGTAATACCTATAACGCTCAGCTCGTGAGTGGCATGAACCCGATAGAGGGTACCGACGAGTTTGCACGCATCAGCGACGACGGCAAGCGCATAGAGCGCTTTTCCTTCAAGACGGGAGAGCGCACGGGTGTGCTCTTTGATGTGAGCGATGGAGCGGAAGGGCGTGGGAACGAAGGGGGCGAAGGCTCGTTTACGATTGACGGGTATGTGCTCTCGCCCGACGGCAAGCGCCTCTTGTTGCAGACGAAGACGAAGTCGGTATACCGCCGTTCGTTTACTGCCGACTTCTATCTCTACGAAACGGAGACGAAGTCGATGAAGCGGCTCTCGGTGAAGGGTGCCGAACAGGTGCCCACGTTTTCGCCCGACAGCCGGCATATTGCTTTCGTCCATCAGAACAACATCTTCATCACCGACGGCAAGGAACTGGTACAGGTGACTGCCGACGGCAAGTTCAATGAGGTCATCAACGGCATTCCCGACTGGGTGAACGAAGAGGAGTTCGGGTTCAGCAACGCAATGGCGTGGAGTGCCGACAGCCGCACGCTGAACTGGCTGCGCTACGACGAGAGCCGCGTAAAGACCTACTCCCTGCAACTCTTTCAGGGCGACAAGCCTAAACATGAGGAGTATGCCGACTATCCGGGGGAGTATTCCTATAAATATCCGAAGGCAGGACAGGACAACTCCATCGTGAGCGCATGGAGCTACGACCTGACGAGCGGGCAGAAACGCCAGCTCATGGTGCCTGTTGACAGCGACGGCTACATGCCCAGAATCAAGACGCTCCCCGTAGAGCGCGAGGACGTGGAACGGTCGCCGCTGGCTTCCGACGTGGTGGTCTACACCATGAACCGCCACCAAGACCGCTTGCGCCTCTATGCTGCTTCTACGAAGACCGGCAACTGCCGCCTGCTCATGGAGGAGAAAGGCGACAAGTACGTGCGCGAGGAGGCGATGGAGGCTATCCTCTTCACACCGAAGAACATCCTCCTTCCGAGTGACCGTGACGGTTTCATGCACCTCTACCTCTACGACATCAACGGCAAGCTGATCCGGCAGGTGGAGCGTGGCGACTACGACGTGAAGGATGTCTATGGAATAGACCGAAAAACGGGCGACATCTTCTTTCAGGCTGCCCTCCCGACACCCATGAACAGGCAGGTGTTCGTCGTAGACCGTAAGGGCAGGCGCAGACTGTTGCCTTGTCTGCCTGCCGCTGAGACGGGCATCAGCAAACCGCAGACAGGGTGGGGTGATGCTGCCTTCTCTGCCGACTTCCAATACTACATGAGCATGTGGAGCGACAAGGAACATCCATACGTCTTCTCTGTATACGACCGCAAGGGCAACCACCTGCGTACCATCAACGACAACCGTGAGCTGCGCAACAAGCTCGATGCCTTGCATCTGCCGCAGAAAGAGTTCTTCCAGTTTACGACATCAGAGGGAGTAAAGCTCAACGGATGGATGCTGAAACCGGCTGACTTTGATGGCAAGAAGCGTTATCCCGTCATCATGCACCAATATAGCGGACCGGGTAGCCAGCAGGTGACGGACAACTGGAGCATCGGCTCGATGGGGAAGGGTGCGCTCTACGACCATTATCTGGCTCAGCAGGGATTCATCATCGTAACCGTCGACGGAAGGGGTACCGGTGCGCGTGGTGCCGAGTTCGAGAAGTGTACCTATCTGAGGCTGGGCGAACTGGAGTCGAAAGACCAGGTAGAGACGGCTCTCTACCTCTCGCGTCTGCCCTTCGTAGACAAGGAGCGCATAGGTATCTGGGGCTGGAGCTACGGCGGATTCAATACGCTCATGTCGATGAGCGAGGGTAGGGGTGTCTTCAGGGCAGGAGTCGCCATAGCCCCGCCTACCGACTGGAGGTACTACGACACGGTCTACTCTGAGCGCTACATGCGCACGCCGCGCGAGAATGCAGAGGGCTACGCCTGCAACCCCATCCAGCGTGCCGCAAACCTTCACGGTGACTTGCTCATCTGCCATGGTCTTGCCGACGATAACGTGCATCCGCAAAATACGTTTGAATACACGGAAGTGCTCGTACAGAATGACAAAGACTTCCGCGAAATCATCTATACTAACCGCAACCACAGTATCAACGGCGGCAACACGCGCAACTATCTGCTCAGACAGGTAGCTGAATTCTTTAAGAGAATGAAATGAATAAAGTAAGACGGTCGTCCTTTTGGGGCGACCGTCTTGACATTTGGTTTTTGTGTCAGTGTTGTCAGTATTGCTTTTATTCTTTGCTTTCGTTTATACGATGCCCTGAGCCATCATAGCCTTGGCAACCTTCAGGAAGCCGGCAACGTTGGCACCCTTGACGTAGTTGATGTATCCGTCTTCGCCTGTTCCGTACTTCACGCAGTTGCTGTGGATGTCGAACATGATGTCCTTCAGCTTCTGGTCTACCTCTTCACGGCTCCAATGCAGACGCTCTGAGTTCTGGCTCATTTCGAGACCTGATACAGCCACACCACCGGCGTTGGCAGCCTTGCCAGGAGCATAGAGAATCTTGGCATCCTGGAAAATCTTGATGGCTTCAGGAGTAGAAGGCATGTTGGCTCCCTCGCTCACTGCGATAACTCCGTTGTCGATAAGTGCCTGGGCAGCCTCGCCGTTGATTTCGTTCTGTGTAGCTGAAGGCAGGGCGATGTCGGCCTTCTCTGTCCAAGGCTTTGCACCGGCAACATACTTCACGCCATACTTCTCGGCATACTCCTTGATACGTCCGCGCTCAACGTTCTTCAGTTCCATGATGTAGTCGAGCTTCTCGCGGTCGATGCCGTCCGGATCGTAGATGTAACCGTCGGAGTCGGAGCAGGTCACAGGCTTGGCACCCAGCTGGATGAGCTTCTCCATGGTATATTGTGCCACGTTACCAGAACCAGATACCAATACGGTCTTGCCCTTGATGTCGATGTTGCGGGTCTTCAGCATGTTCAGCAGGAAGTATACGTTACCGTAACCTGTTGCCTCAGGACGGATGAGTGAACCGCCAAACTCCAGGCCCTTGCCCGTCAGCACACCTTGGAACTGGTGGGTGAGCTTCTTGTACATACCGAACATGTAGGCAACTTCGCGACCACCTACGCCGATGTCACCAGCGGGTACGTCCTCGTCGGGACCGATGTGGCGATAGAGTTCAGTCATGAAAGCCTGGCAGAAGCGCATAACCTCAGCGTTGCTCTTGCCGCGCGGAGAGAAGTCAGAACCACCCTTGCCGCCACCCATTGGCAATGTCGTCAGAGAGTTCTTGAAGGTCTGCTCGAAGGCGAGGAACTTCAGGATGGAAAGGTTGACAGAAGCATGATAGCGGATACCACCCTTGTACGGACCAATCGCGTTGTTGTGCTGGATGCGGTAACCCATGTTGGTCTGGACGTTACCCTTGTCGTCTACCCATGTCACGCGGAACTCAATCACGCGATCGGGGATGCAGAGGCGCTCGATAAGGTTGGCACGTTCAAACTCCGGGTGCTTGTTGTACTCTTCTTCGATGGTTCCTAATACCTGACTTACAGCCTGAATGTACTCTGGCTCATTGGGAAATCTTTGCTTCAATTTCTCAACAACTTCTACTGCTTTCATAATCTTTTTACTTTTTTGTTATTGGTTTGTGAACTAATAATTTCTTGATTTCGGTTGCAAAGATAAATGTTTTTCGAGAAAAAACAAACAAAATGATAACTTTTTTGCTGAAAAAGTAGAAAAAAGTCAAATATACAAGTTTGCTTATCAATTTACACCTTATTTATATTAGCGACAGATTCTCTTTCGCTTTCACTGTCTGTACTTATCTTCCTTCAAGAAACAAAATAAATCCGAATTTGTTTTGTTTTGTCTACGACTTGCTGTACCTTTGTGCACGACAATATAAACGTTTTTGGAATACTATGATTACATTTCCTTGTTGCAAAATCAACCTTGGTCTCAACATCGTAGGTGAGTTGCCAAATGGCTACCACACCATAGAGACGGTTTTCTATCCCATTCCGCTGACCGATGCCTTGGAGGTGAAGAAGATGGACTACGGCTTTCCGTCAGACACGGCTTGCCAGCTCCACGTGTCTTGCCTTGAAGACCATCCTGAGCGAGACACTGTCATGCACCTTGCAGCCAAGCCACAACAGGACAACCTCGTGGTGAAGGCTTACGAACTGCTGGCTGCCGACTACCGTCTGCCGAGGGTCTATGCCCACCTTTGCAAGCGCATACCCATGCAGGCAGGCTTGGGAGGAGGCTCTGCCGATGGTGCCTTTATGATACGTCTGCTCGACGAGCGTTTCCGGCTGAACATGGGTAACGCCGAGATGGAGCGCTATGCGGCGAAGCTGGGTGCCGACTGTGCCTTCTTCATCACCGCCGAACCGTCGTTTGCAACAGGCATAGGCGACATCCTCTCGCCTGCCGACGATGCCAAGGGCAACCTGCACGGCTACTATCTGGCGCTGGTGAAGCCCGACGTGGCGGTGTCTACACGCGAGGCTTACGCAGCCATCACGCCGCAGAAGCCGCAGAAATGTTGCCGCGACATCGTCCGTCAGCCCATTGAAACGTGGCGACAAGAACTCACCAACGACTTTGAACGTCCCGTCTTTGCAAAGTTCCCACAACTTGCCCGCATCAAGGAAGAACTCTATCGGATGGGAGCCGTCTACGCGCAGATGAGCGGCAGCGGCAGCACTCTCTTCGGCATCTTCCGCCAAGAGCCTTCAGCCGTCTCCTCCACCTTCCCCGACTGCTTCACCGCAACCATGAAACTCTGACCTCAGTACCAAACTCGTACCAACGTATGGTACTCGCAGTACCATACGTTGGTATTCGCAGTACCATACGTTGGTACTCACAGTACCAGCGTGTGGTATCGCTGGTACCGGCACTTGGTATTGTGTTTACCAGATGGTGGTATCATGGCGACCAGTGTGTGGTATCATGACGACTAAGGTACTCACGCTCGGAAAAGCTCAAATAGATTTGGCTTTTCCCTCGCTTAATCGTACCTTTGCACACGTGATGCAAAGGTACTTTATTTATATGAGTTTCGACGGCACCGACTATCATGGGTGGCAGATACAGCCGCACAGCCGTTCGGTGCAGGAGGTGTTGCAACGGGCTTTGGGCACGCTGCTGGGTGCCGAGGTGGGTGTGACGGGTGCCGGACGTACCGACACGGGGGTGCATGCCCGCCAGATGGTTGCCCACTTCGACTGGGAGGAGGCGTTGGATGGCGTTCAGCTGACGTACAGGCTGAACAGGATTCTGCCGAGAGACATCGCCGTCGATAGGGTAGAGGCTGTTGACAGCGACCTTCATGCCCGTTTCTCTGCCAAGAGCCGCACGTATCATTACTACCTGCACAGGCAGAAAAGTCCGTTCTTGAGACAGTATTCGTGGGAGGTGCACTACGAACTGGACTTCGAGGCGATGAACCAGGCGGCGGAACGGCTCCTGTCGGTGGACGACTTCGGGGCGTTCTGCAAGGCTGGCAGCGATGTCAAGACGACCCTCTGCCGTGTGACGGAGGCCCGGTGGGTGCAGGAGGATGGGCGCTGGTGCTTCGTGATCAGTGCCAACAGGTTTTTGCGCAACATGGTGCGTGCCGTCGTGGGCACACTCATCGAGGTGGGACGCCACCGTATGACGCTCAGCGAGTTTGATGAGGTGGTCAAGGGTGGCAACCGCTCAGCTGCGGGCGAGTCGGTGCCTGCCCACGGACTGTTCTTGTGGGAAGTGGGGTATTGAAGATGAAAAATTAAAGATGAAAGATTAAAGATGAAAGATTAAAAATTAAAGATTAAAAAGATAGATAAGTGATGTTTTGGAGTGAGGAGTTATGTGGTTGACATTTACTTTTTTATCAGCTTTGTTTCTGGGTTGTTACGACTCGTTTAAGAAGAAGGCGTTGGCAGACAATGCCGTCATACCGGTATTGTTTCTCAACACGTTGTTCTGTTCGTTGATATTCCTGCCGCTCATCGTCCTTTCCGCGCGGACGGAGATGCTGGAGGGTACGCCCTTCCAGGTGGCTTCGGGCGGATGGGAGGTGCACCGCTATGTGGTGTTGAAGAGTGCCATCGTGCTCTCGTCGTGGATATGCGGCTATTTCGGACTCAAGCACCTGCCGCTGACCATCGCCGGACCTATCAATGCCACTCGTCCCGTGGCGGTGCTGGTGGGTTCGCTGCTCGTCTTTGGCGAACAGCTGAACACGTATCAGTGGATAGGTGTGGCGCTGTTGGTTCTGTCGTTCTACATGCTGAGCCGCAGCGGAAAGAAAGAAGGCATCGACTTCAAGAGCAACGTCTCGATATTGCTCATCGTGATGGCTTCCCTGATGGGTGCCGTCAGTGCCCTCTACGACAAGTATCTCATGGCTTCGCCGAGCGAAGGCGGGCTGGGTGTCGACCGCATGCTGGTGCAGAGCTGGTTCAACATCTACCAGTGTGTGATGATGTTCGTCGTGCTGCTGCTGCTCTGGTGGCCTAAGCACCGGCAGACGACGCCCTTCCACTGGCATTGGAGCATCATCGGCGTGAGCCTCTTCATCAGCCTTGCCGACTTCATGTACTTCTATGCGCTGACCATTCCCGACGCGTTGCTCTCGGTGATGTCGATGATCCGTCGCGCCAGCGTCGTCGTCTCCTTCCTCTTCGGTGCGCTCTTCTTCCACGAGAGCAACCTCAAGGCAAAGTCCTTCGACCTGTTGCTGGTGCTCCTGGGCATGCTCTTCCTCTGCCTTGGCAGCTGACCCTGTTTGTCGTTGCTTCGCTGGTAGAAACGGCGGTTGGTCGGGCTTTTACTTGTTAATAAAGTAGAAAATATGAACATCCCGACAAAAATAGTTGTAGAAATATTTGCTATACACCCCTATCGTTTGTATCTTTGCTGCGTAAATTCACTTCGAGTGACGGAAACAACGATGACTGAATAAGAACTTTTAAAAACGTATTTGAGTATGAAAAAGAGAAAATTCCTGACGCTTGCACTTTGCGTCGCTTTGATTTGTGGTGGTTGTGAGACCAAGCAGGGTACGGGTACGCTCATTGGTACCGGTGGTGGTGCCGTGCTGGGCGGTCTCCTCGGTGGACTCATCGGTAACAGCGGCACTTCTACCGTCATCGGTGCTGCCATTGGTGCTGCCGTAGGTGCCGGTGCCGGAACCCTCATTGGCAAGAAGATGGACAAGGTGGCTGCTGAGACGGCTGCACAGGTGCAGAACGCCAAGGTAGAGAAAGTCACCGACGCGAACGGACTCTCTTGTGTGAAGCTGACTTTCGACAGCGGTCTGCTCTTCAAGACGGGTAAGTATGACCTGAACGCAGGTGCAAAATCAGACCTCTCCAACTTTGCCAACGTGCTGAAAAACAACGGTGACTGCTCGGTAGACATACAGGGATATACCGACTCTACGGGTAGCGATGCCATCAACAACCCGCTGAGCCAGAACCGTGCACAGAGCGTGGCACAGTATTTGGCATCGTGTGGCGTGCCCACGACGCAGTTCAAGAACGTCACCGGCTTCGGTTCGAGCAATCCTGTTGCCGACAACGCTACTGCCGACGGTCGTCAGCAGAACCGCCGTGTAGAGGTTTACCTCTATGCCAGCGAAGCCATGATCAATGCTGCCAACAACGGAACTTTAAAATAATTGGCAATTGACAATTGATAATTGATAATTGACAATTCAGCATTGAACATAGTTCGTAAAATCTTCAAATTTATCAGATGGACGATAGCGGTTTTGTTCGTATCGTCCATCTTGATTGTTGTAGCCTACCGATTCATTCCCGTCTACACCACACCGCTGATGTTCATCCGTTGTATGGAGCAGGTGGCGAAGGGCGAAAGCCTGAAGTGGCACCACGACTGGGTGCCGCTCTCGAAGATGTCCATATACATGCCCGTCGCCGTCATTGCCAGCGAAGACCAGAACTTCATGTCGCACCACGGCTTCGACTTTCAAGCCATCCAGATGGCAGCCAAGGAGAACCGTTCGGGAAAGAAACGCATACGCGGCGGCAGCACCATCTCGCAACAGACGGCAAAGAACGTCTTCCTGTGGCCGGGACGCTCGTGGTTGCGCAAGGGACTGGAAACCTATTTCACCTTTCTTATAGAAATGATGTGGAGCAAGCAGCGCATCATGGAGGTCTACCTGAACTCCATAGAGATGGGCGACGGCATCTATGGGGTAGAGGCTGTTGCCGACCAGCACTTCTCTACTACTGCTGCCGACCTCACCCGTGCGCAGTGTGCGCTCATTGCCGCCACACTGCCCAACCCCCTCCGCTTCAATTCCGCTGACCCCAGCCACTATATGCGGAAACGCCAGCGATGGATTCAAGTACAAATGAAACATATTCCGGTATTACCCAGAGAATCAGAAGATTAAAGAAGTTCACCCTAATATCGTATAATCGTCAAATCAATATATGGAAGAAATTCTCAGCCAGCTTAATGATGCGCAGCGCGAGGCAGTAATGTATAATGAAGGTCCGTCGCAGGTGATTGCTGGAGCTGGTTCCGGCAAGACGCGCGTGCTGACATACAAGATAGCCTATCTGTTGCAGTTGGGTATGAAGCCTTGGAACATCTTGGCGCTGACCTTTACCAACAAGGCTGCACGCGAGATGAAGGAACGCATCGGGAAGCTGGTGGGTATGGAGACGGCAAGGCGGCTGAACATGGGAACCTTCCACTCCGTCTTTTCTCATATCCTTCGCGTGGAGGCAGAGCTGTTGGGTTATCACTCCAACTTCACCATCTACGACGAGACAGATTCTCGGTCGTTGCTCAAGAGCATCATCAAAGAACTTGGCTACGACGAAAAGCAATATAAGCCGTCTACTGTGCACAACCGTATCTCGATGGCGAAGAACCATCTGATAACGGCTGCCGACTATGCCATTGACCGCAGTGCCCTGCAACGCGACGTAGAGACGCGCCTGCCGCACGTCAGCCAGATCTATATGGCTTATCAGGCACGTCTGCAGCAAGCCAATGCGATGGATTTCGACGACTTGCTGGTGAACACTTACCGGCTCTTCAACGAGCATGACGACATACGCCGCAAGTATGCCGGACGTTTCCAGTTCGTCCTCGTCGATGAGTATCAGGACACGAACCATGCCCAGCAAGCCATTGTGCTGCAACTGGTCAGGGACCACCAGCATGTGTGCGTCGTTGGCGATGATGCCCAGAGCATCTATGCCTTCCGTGGTGCCAACATCGACAACATCCTCGACTTCAACACACACTTTGCAGGTGCCAAGCTCTTCAAGCTGGAACAGAACTATCGCAGTACGCAACGTATCGTGCAGGCTGCCAACAGCCTGATACGCCACAACGAGCGGCAGATACGCAAGGATGTCTTCAGCCGCAACGACGAAGGTGAGAAGCTGGTCTACAAGCCAGCCTACAGCGACAAGGAGGAAGCCATGATCGTATGCAACGACATTCAGCGCATCAAGCGGCAGGACGGTTGCCAGTACAGCGACTTTGCCATACTCTATCGCACCAACGCCCAGAGCCGCGCCTTCGAGGAAGAGATGCGCAAGAAGAGTATCCCTTATCGCATCTATGGCGGCCTGTCGTTCTATCAGCGCAAGGAAATCAAGGACATCATTGCCTACTTCCGACTCGTTGCCAACCCCGACGACGAGGAGGCGTTCCGACGTATACTGAACTATCCGGCACGCGGCATCGGCAACACGACGTTGCAGAAGATTCAGGCATGCGCCGCACAGCATGGTGTCAGCCTGTGGACGGTCATCAGCGACCCGCTCAGCTATGGGTTGAACGTCAACAAGGGAACACTTGCCAAGGTGGATGGCTTCCGCCAACTCATCACGGGATTCATGGAACGGATAGCAACGACCGATGCCTTCGAGCTCGGACAGGACATCATCAAGCAGAGCGGAGTCAGCAATGACATCTATTCGGGTAAGGATGCCGACGACATTGCCAGGCAGGAAAACTTGCAGGAGTTCATGTCGGGATTGCAGGATTTTGTCGAGAGCAACCGTGAGGAAGGGCGCGAACGGGAAGTCTACTTGCCCGACTTCCTGCAAGAGGTGGCTCTCATCAGCGACTTGGACAGTGACGGCGGTGATGACCAGAACCGCGTCTCGCTGATGACCGTCCATGCCGCCAAGGGACTGGAGTTCCCCACGGTATTCGTCGTGGGGCTGGAAGAGAACATCTTCCCCAGCCAGTTGTCGGTAAACTCGCGGAGGGAGCTGGAAGAGGAGCGCCGCCTGCTCTATGTCGCCATCACCCGTGCCGAGAAACATTGCATCCTGACCAACGCCAAAAGCCGGTTCAGGTATGGAAGGATGGAGTTCGATTCGCCCAGCCGGTTCCTGGCAGACATAGACCCTTCGCTGCTTTTGGTGCAAGACGAGTCGGCAGGAATATCCTCTTCGCCGTTTGGCAGCGCAAAAGGGTATGGCAGTTCACCGTCGTATGGTGGCTCACCGTCGTATGGCAGCAGCCGGTGGAGGCAAAACTCACGACCTGTTGCCACGCAGTTTCGTGCCGACCCCCAGCCGAAGATAACGGCCCCGCGCCGTCCCGAACAGGCTGTCGACCCGCTGAGTGAGCGCATGAAACAGCGTATCGCACTGAGCGGGGGCAACCTCAGACGTGTCAGCGAAGCCATAGCCAACGGTGGACGCACCCTTTCACCAGCAGCTTCTTCTCCCGCTTCGTCGTTGTCGTCATCGGACAACGGCGGTCCGTTGGCTGAAGGAATGGTCATCGAGCATCAGCGTTTCGGTATCGGAACCGTCGTTCGCATGGAAGGGACAGGCGAGAACACCAAGGCTACCGTCGACTTCCGTAATGCCGGAACGAAGCAGCTGCTCCTGAAATTTGCACGTTACAAAATCGTCAGATAGCTGGTCGTTCAGCTACAGCCAGTAGCACGATTCCATATTTCTGTGTAAAAAAAATATCTTTCGCATACGATTATTTCGTAGAAAATGATTATTTTTGCAGCTTGAAAGACCATACACCCATGAATCATATCAGAAATTTCTGTATCATCGCACATATAGACCACGGCAAGTCAACCATTGCCGACCGATTGTTGGAGCGCACCCAAACCATTCAGATTACTGAAGGGCAGATGCTCGACGACATGGATCTGGAGAAAGAGCGCGGCATCACCATCAAGAGCCACGCCATACAGATGGAATATGACTATGCCGGTGGTGAGAAGGTGGAGAAAGGGAAATACATCCTCAACCTCATCGACACTCCGGGACACGTGGATTTCTCATACGAGGTGTCGCGGAGTATTGCTGCCTGCGAGGGTGCCATCCTCGTGGTGGATGCCACACAGGGTGTTCAGGCCCAGACCATCTCCAACCTGTATATGGCGATAGACCACGACCTGGAGATTATTCCCGTCATCAACAAGATTGACATGCCCAGTGCCATGCCCGACGAGGTGGAAGACGAGATTGTGGAACTGCTGGGGTGTGACCGCAGCGAGATTCTCAGAGCTTCGGGCAGGACGGGTGAAGGTGTTGACGAGATACTGAAAGCCGTGGTGGAGCGTATTCCGCATCCTACAGGCGACCCGCAGGCTCCCTTGCAGGCGCTGATATTCGATTCTGTCTTCAACTCTTTCCGTGGCATTATCGCCTATTTCAAGATTGAGAACGGCAGCATCCGCAAAGGCGACAAGGTGAAGTTCTTCAATACCGGCATGGAATATGCCGCCGACGAGGTGGGCGTGCTGAAAATGGACATGATTCCACGGCAGGAACTGACCACGGGTGAAGTGGGGTACATCATCAGCGGTATCAAGGACGCTAAGGAAGTGAAGGTGGGCGACACCATAACCCACGTGGCACGACCCTGCGAGAAGGCGATCGAGGGTTTCCAAGAGGTGAAGCCGATGGTGTTTGCCGGTGTCTATCCGATAGACCCTACCGACTATGAGAACCTTCGGGCGTCGCTGGAGAAGCTGCAGCTGAATGATGCTTCGCTGACCTTTATGCCTGAGTCGTCGGTGGCTCTGGGCTTCGGTTTCCGCTGCGGATTCCTGGGACTGTTGCACATGGAGATTGTCCAGGAACGGCTCGACCGTGAGTTCAATATGGATGTGATTACCACCGTGCCCAATGTGTCCTATATGGTATACGACAAGCAGGGCAATGCCAAGGAGGTGCATAACCCCTCCGGGCTGCCCGACCCAACGATGATCGAGCACATCGAGGAACCCTACATCAAGGCTTCCATCATCACCGATGCCAACTATATCGGTCCTATCATGAAGCTCTGTCTGGACAAGCGTGGCGAGTTGGTGAAGCAAGACTATGTCAGTGGCAACCGTGTAGAACTCATCTTCATGATTCCGTTGGGAGAAATCGTCATCGACTTCTACGACAAGCTGAAGAGCATCTCCAAAGGATATGCCTCCTTCGACTACCACATAGATTCCTTCCGCCCCTCCAAGTTGGCTAAGTTGGACATCCTGCTCAATGGTGAGCCTGTCGATGCCTTGTCGACATTGGCGCACCACGACAATGCCGTGTCGTTGGGAAGACGCATGTGTGAGAAACTGAAAGACTTGATACCTCGTCAGCAATTTGACATAGCCATACAAGCTGCCATCGGTGCCAAGATTGTTGCACGCGAAACGGTGAAACAGGTGCGCAAGGACGTGACGGCAAAATGCTATGGCGGTGATGTGTCACGAAAGCGTAAGTTGCTGGAGAAACAGAAACGCGGAAAGAAGCGAATGAAGCAAATCGGCAACGTGGAGGTGCCGCAGAAAGCCTTCCTTGCCGTGCTCAAGCTGGATTAGTTCACCCCTGCGCTTTGCGCACTCCTTTAACCTTTAACCTTCAATTATATAACCTTTAACCTGATGAAAGACCTTGTCATAGCAACGAGAGACGTAGCACGCGAATTGGCTCGTAAGTATAGTACGATGACCCACGATGAACTGGATGTGTTGGAGAGCATTCTCGAACCCATGAAGTTCAGCAAGGGAGAAATGATTCTCCGTGAGGGTGAGGTGTGCCGTCATATCTACTATATAGAAAAAGGGTTGGTGAGACAATTCTATTTCAAGCACGACAGACCTATTACGGAACATCTGGGCGAAGACCATACCATTTTTATGTGTATAGAAAGTCTGTTCAAAGAGGAACCTACCCATATTGAGGTTGAAGCGCTGGAGCCCACATACATCTTTGCCATTCCTAAGAAACGTTTGGAGGAAGTGGCTATTCGCAATGTGAACATACAGATGCTCTATCGTAAGATTCTGGAAGAAAGTCTCATCCAATCACAAGTACATGCCGACCTCGTTCGTTTTGAAACGGCTCAGGCTCGTTACAAAATGATGTGCAAGCGATGGCCGCAGGTGGTCCTTCGGGCACCGTTGGTGTACATCGCCAGTTATCTGCAGATGACACCGGAAACGCTCAGTCGTGTGCGTTCGTCAACTATGTTGGACGATTAAGGACAAAGAGACTTCATTTCCGACAAAGTAATATGGAAAACGAAGTCTCTTTGTCCTTTTTTTCTCCCTTTCTCTCCTTCCTCCCTTCCTCCCTTTCTCCCTTCCTCTCGCATTGTTGATGCTGCGCAGGTCATCAGTGAAAATGAAGAAAATTAAAAACCATAGCGTCTTAGAACAACATCTTAGGCTGGTAGAGGAAGCGTTTGATGCTCTTCTTGGGAGTCTTCTCAAACTCTTCTTCGTGCAGTCTTATTTCAGAAATTTTGCTGTAGTGAGGCATCACCTCGTTGAGCTGAATCTTGTTCTGTTCCATGATGCTGGCGATGTCGGCATTGGTCAGTCCGATGGATTTTGCCTCGTCGTAGTCGGGATGTACCAAGGCAACGAGTTTCTCGCCTTCCTGAATGACCACACTCTCCATGACCATCGGCAGGGAGTTCAGTTTGTCTTCAATCTCTTCCGGGTAGATGTTCTGTCCGTTGGAGCCCAGTAGCATGTTCTTTGAGCGTCCTTTGATGAAGACGTTCCCGTCTTCATCCATCAGTCCCAAGTCTCCGGTGTGGTACCATCCGTCTTTGTCGAGCGTCTGCTCTGTAGCCTCTTCGTTCTTGTAGTATCCCAGCATCACGTTCGGTCCCTTGGTGAGTATCTCACCGGGGATGTTGGCAGGATCGTTGCTGACTACTTTCACCTCTTGATGGTAGGCAGCCTGTCCGCATGAGCCTTGCACAAAGTCATGCCAGTCGCGGTAGCAGATGATAGGTGCACACTCGGTGGCACCATATCCCACGGTGTAGGGGAAGTTGATGCGCTTCAGGAATGCTTCGACCTCTTGGTTCAGGGCTGCGCCGCCGATGATGACCTCATAGGCGTTGCCTCCGAAGGCAGCATAGACCTGTTCGCATATCTTCTCGCGTACCTTCTTGTTGATGACCGGCATGTTCAGCAGCAGGCGCATGCGGTTGTTCTGAATCTTCGGGAACACCTTCTTGCGGATGATCTTTTCGATGATGAGCGGTACGGCGATGATGACGCGCGGCTTCACGTCGGCGAAGGCCTGTGCGATGATGGCAGGGGAGGGCACACGGGTGAGGTAGAAGATATGTGCTCCGGAGATGAACTCGTAGATGAACTCGAACGCCATGCCATACATGTGAGCCATCGGCAGGATGCTGATGACGTTGTCGCCCGCCTTGAGGATATGTCCCAGAACGTGGTCTGCAAAGTCGGCATTGCTCCAGATGGCTCGGTAGGGAATCATGACACCCTTTGAGAACCCTGTCGTTCCGCTGGTGTAGTTGATGAGTGCCATCTCGTCAGGACTCTGCTCTTTATAGTAATGTACGTGCTGCGAACGGAAATACTTGGGATATTTCTGCCCGAAGATCTCGTTCAGGTGTTCGCGTGCATACGTCAGCTTGTCTGTCCGTGAGACGATGAGCGAATAGTCGGGAATGTAGATGATGCCTTCAAGCGCCGGCATCTTCGTCGCATCGATGATGGTCGAGACGACGTCTCCGGCAAACAACAGCTTGGCGTCGGAGTGGTTGACGATGTTATGAATCTGGTCGGCAGTGAACTCATGCAGGATGGGTACTGCAATGGCACCATAGGTCAGCGTGGCGAGGAACGCCACCGCCCAGTTGCTGCTGTTGCGTCCGCAGAGGGCAATCTTGTCACCTTTCACTACGCCGCTGTTCTCAAACAGAATATGAAGTTTCTCTATCTTTCGCGCTACATCATGGTATTGCAGCGTCTTACCTTTGTAATCAGTAAGAGCGTCTAAGTCCCAATGGTCGATGATGCTCTTCTCAATCAATGCGTTAAAGCTTTGATACTGTTCCATTGCACAAATTTCAAATTTTTGTGCAAAGGTAATATGTTCTATGCACATTTCAAAAAAATATGTGCAGTTTTTTAAGTATGAATGGTCTAATTGGTACTTTTTTCCCAATTAGACCATTCCTATTCTTAAAATGGATATATGTGCTGTATTTATGCATTCTGATAGAGGTATCGCTTGATGCTCTTCTTTGGCGTCTTGGCAAACTCCTCGTCATGGATTTCGATGGCAGAGATTTTGCAGAATGGCGGAATCATCGCGTTCAGTTCCAGACGGTTCTGCTCCATGATGCCTGTGAGGTCTTCCTTGGTGAATCCCATCGACTTGACTTCATCTGTATCGGGATGTACCAGTGCGATGAGCTTCTCGCCACGCTGGATGATGATGCTTTCGCTGACCATTGCCAGCGTGTTGAGCTTGTCCTCTATTTCTTCCGGGTATACGTTTTGTCCGTTGGCTCCCAAAAGCATGTTCTTGATGCGTCCGCGAATGAAGATGTTGCCGTCGGCATCCATCGTTGCCAGGTCTCCCGTGTGGTACCATCCTTCATCGTCGATGGCTTGTGCAGTAGCTTCCGGGTTCTTGTAGTAGCCCACCATCACGTTGGTGCCGCGCGTAACGATTTCCCCTGGTATGTTCTCCGGGTCGCTGCTGGCTATCTTCACTTCCATGCGGTCGACAGGTGTGCCGCACGACTGTGCCACGAAATCATGGTAGTCGCTATAGGAGATGAGCGGTGCACATTCTGTCGTGCCGTAGCCCACGGTGATGGGGAAGTCGATGGTTTTCAGGAAGGCTTCCACCTCCTTGTTCAGGGCTGCCCCGCCAACGATGATCTGGTACATGCGCCCGCCAAAGGCGTTGATGACCTGTTCGCAAATCTTTTGCTTCACCCTCTTGCTGATGACAGGCATGTTCATCAGCAGTTTCACACGGTTGGTCTGAACGATGGGGAAGACGCGCTTACGGATGATCTTGTCGATGATGAGCGGAACGGCAACAATCAGCACGGGCTTGGTTTCGGCAAACGCCTCGGCTATGAGCGACGGGCTGGGCAGGCGGGTCAGGAAGTAGAGGTGCAGGCCTTTGCAGAATCCGAAGATAAACTCTATGGCCATGCCATACATGTGAGCCATCGGCAGGATGCACACCATGTTGCCGTTGTCGGGAAGGTGGCAGCCCAGCCTGTCCAGACAAAAACAGAGGTTGCCCCAGATGGTGCGGTAGGGGAGCATGACACCTTTCGAGAATCCGGTCGTTCCGCTGGTATAGTTGATGAGTGCCAGTTCTTCCGGGTTGTCCATGTGGTAGCTGACGTGTTCCTGATGGAAGTACTTGGGATATTTCTTTCCGAACATAGCGTTCAGGTGCTCACGGGCGTAGGTCAGCTTCTCGGAACGGGAGATGACCAATGAGTAGTCGGGGATGTAGATGATGCCTTCCAGTGCCGGCATCTCGTCGGGATTGATAGCCGTTGCCACCACGTCGCCGACAAAGAGCAATTTAGACTCAGAGTGGTTCACGATGTTGTGAACCTGTTCGGGCGTGAATTCATGTTGTATGGGCACGGCAACGGCTCCGTAGGTCAGCGTGGCAAGGAATGCTACCGCCCAATGGCTGCTGTTTCGTCCGCAGAGGGCTATCTTGTCACCCTTTTCGACCCCGCTGTTCTCGAACAGGATATGAAGTTTCTCTATCTTTCTGGCAACATCATGAAACTGCAATGTTGCTCCTTTGTAGTCTGTCAACGCATCCTTGTCCCAGTTGTTGATGATGCTTTGTTGAACGTATGAATTGAAGCTTGGTATCGTCTCCATATATGCACAAATCCAAAAAATTTGTGCAAAGGTAATATGTTCACTGCACAAATCCAAAACTTTTGTGCACTTTTTATTTTTGCCTATTGCATTTCACTGTTTTAGGACATCGGAGAAGAAAAAATAGACGTTTCACGTTATCTTCACTCGTAGTGCATCGACTTGGCCGGATGGATGTGGGAGATGAGGTAGCTTGGTGCAATCAGCACGAACACACATATAAATAAGGTGGCTACATTCAAGATGATGATCCATGGAACGTTCAGTTCGACAGGCACCGTCTCGACGTAGTACTTCGACGGGTCCAGCTTCACCAAGCCGGTATAGTGTTGCAAGGCGATGAGTCCCAGTCCGATGATGTTGCCGATGAGCAGTCCTTTGCTGATGATGAAGACGGCAAACCACAGGAAGGTGTGCCGTATCTGCCGGTTGCGGGCACCGAGCGCCTTCAGGATGCCGATCATCTGAGTGCGTTCAAGGATGATGATGAGCAGTCCAGAGGTCATGGTGACCCCGGCAATCGCCACCATCAGCGCCAGTATCATCCACACATTCAGGTCCATCAGGTCGAGCCATGAGAAAATCTGCGGGTTCATCTCTACGATGGTCTGTGTAGAATAGGTGCCGCCATAGCGGTCTACGGTGCGGTTCACCTTGTCGATGACGTTCTGGGCTACGGCATTGAGCTGGTCGAAGTCGGCAACGGTCATCTCTGCTCCGCTATACTGGTCGGGTTCCCATCCGTTCAGCTTGTTCACTGTGTAGAGGTCTGCCAGACAAATGCTCTCGTCATATTGCTTCAGGTTGGTCTCGTAGATGCCGGTTACCGTCAGCCGTCGCGTGCGCATACCCTGTTCGTTGATGAAGTAAGCAAACACCCTGTCGCCACATTTCAGTTGCAACTTGTCTGCCATGAGCTTCGAGATGACAATCTTCTGCTGACTCTTCCGGTCGGAGAAGTGGGGGATGAAGCCTTCCTTCATGTTCTGATGGATAAACGTCGTGTCGTATTCCGGTCCGACACCCTTGAACATCACTCCCAGGAAGTCGTCGTCGGTCTTCAGGATGCCTTGCTTCAAGGCGTAGCGTTGCACATGTTCTATGCCGGGGATGGCGCTCAAGACTTTCGTCATCGAGTCGCCCATCTGTATGGGGTATTGCTCTGCCGTCTGTTGCGTCATGAAGTCAGCAACGGTGATATGGCTGCCGAAGCCCACCACCTTATTGCGAACCGAATGCTTGAAGCCTAACATCACGCACACGCTGACAATCATCACGGCAAGTCCTATCGCCACGCCCAATGTGGCAATGCGTATGGCAGGGCGCGACACCTGTCTGCCGTCGCCCTTGTCGCCTTCAATCCTCCGTGCAATAAACAATGGAAAGTTGCTCATGTCTGCAAAGGTAGTGCAAACCGAAGAGAAAGCAAAAGAAAACCATAAGAAAACTCACATTTCTTTTTGTCTTTCTCTCGATTTTCCTTACTTTTGCATCTGCATTCATGCATCCATCAGGAAAAACATTCCTTACATCTCAAGATGATTTTATCGTTAACTTTATAGTATTAAAAACAAGAACAAGATGAAGATTCTGATTTTACTAGGCTCTCCACGGGCTAAAGGCAACACCGCATGGATGGCGGAAGAGTATAAGAATGCTGCCGAGGCAGCTGGTCATGAGGTGACGCTGGTCAACGTTTCCAAGAAGAAGATTGCCGGCTGTCTGGCTTGCGAGTACTGCCACAACAAAGGCAACGGCGCGTGTATCCAGAAGGACGACATGCAGGAACTCTATCCGCTCATGGCTGAAGCCGAGGTGCTGGTGTTGGCTGCTCCTATCTATTACTTCACGCTCAACGCCCAGATACAGGCTCCCATCCAGCGTATGTATTGCGTGAACAGTCCTGCCAAGGTGAAGAAGATGGCGCTTCTCATGTCTTCTTATTCTCCTGGCGTCTATAGTGGTGCAACGGCTGAGTACCATGACATCTGCAACTACTGGAAGGTAGAAGATACAGGTATCGTCACCGCAAAGATAGACGAGCAGAAGACAGACGAGACCAAAGCTAAGATTCAGGCTCTCGTCAGCAAGTTGTAATGCATGCTGTTCAATTCATTTGAGTTCCTGCTGTTCCTGCCAATAGTCTTTCTGCTCTATTGGCAGGTGTTCCGTGGGCGGCGCTTGCAGAATCTGCTGATTGTCGTTGCAAGCTACGTCTTCTATGGCTGGTGGGACTGGCGCTTCCTGTTCCTGATAGCGCTTACCTCGTTTTGCAGCTTCACCAGCGGGCTGCTGCTGGAACACTATGAAGGGAGGCGAAGATGGCAACAAGCCGTCAGCGCTACGAACATCATATTCAATTTGTTGATTCTCGGCATATTTAAATACTATAACTTCTTTGTCGAGAATCTGGATGCGTTGTTTGGCATGATGGGCTACCATCTTGACTGGGTGACGCTGAATATTATCCTCCCGGTAGGTATTTCGTTCTATACCTTTCAGGCGCTCAGCTATACTATTGACATCTACCAGAAGAAGCTGTCTGCCACACACGACTGGGTAGAGTTCTTTGCCTACATCAGTTTCTTTCCACAACTTGTGGCTGGTCCTATCGAGCGGGCGACGAATCTGCTTCCTCAGTTCCAGCGGCAACGACGTTTCAACTATGCCGATGCAGTTGACGGCATGCGTCAGATGCTTTGGGGCTTTTTCAAGAAAGTGTTTATAGCTGACAGTTGTGCCGTCGTGGTCAATAGCTATTGGGGTGAGTATGCAGGTATGAACGGCATCTCGCTGTTCGTCATGGGGGTGTTGTTTGCTTTCCAGATCTATTGCGACTTTTCCGGTTACTCGGATATTGCCATAGGTACAGCGCGGTTGTTTGGCTTCAGCCTGATGCGTAACTTTGCCTACCCGTATTTCTCAAGAAGTATTCCTGAGTTTTGGCGCCGCTGGCACATCTCGTTGACCACATGGTTCCGTGACTACATCTATTTCCCTCTTGGCGGAAGCCGGTGCAGCAAGTGGAAGGCACTCAGGAACGTCTTCCTGGTATGGGGCATCAGCGGCCTTTGGCATGGTGCCAGCTGGACCTTCGTCTGTTGGGGATTGTACCATGCTATGCTTCTTGCCGTATACCATCTCTCCGGCATCAACACGAAACATGACCATGTCGTGGCTTTTGGCAGGGTGCTCCCTTCTGTCAAGGAGTTCTTCCAGATGCTGATGACGTTTGCCTTGGCTGTTATCGGATGGATTTTCTTCAGGGCAGAAGACATACAGCAGGCTTATGACTTTATCAGTAGGATGTTTCTGAACCTGTTCGACGGCTTTTCCATTCAACATGGTAAGCAGCTGTTGCTCTATGTGGTTGGCTTGACCGTCGTCGAATGGCTGCAACGCGACAAGCAACATGCCTTGCAGTTTCCACATGTCAAGCCCTTCTGCTACCGTTGGGTGCGTTGGTGTGTCTACTACATCTTGTTGATATTGATAGCCCAGAATGCTGGTCTTGAACAAACGTTTATCTATTTCCAGTTTTAGCCATGAAGAAGTTCATCACATACATGTCATGCTTTAGCATTCCTCTCTTCGTGCTGTTGGCTATATACATAGCAACAGATATCTTTAAGGTCATCTATCACTATGACCCTTATTACGAAAACTCGTATCATATTGGTGTGAACAGGGCATACGGGTCTGCGATGACGTTTCTCAATCAAAACCCTAAATTCCATTACGATTCCTTTATCTTCGGAAGCTCACGGAGCCTATACTATGAAATCGACACTTGGAAAAAGTACCTGCCCAAAGGGAGCAGCTGTATGCACTTTGACGAATTTGGCGGCTCTATAGGTGGCGTGCGCGACATGGTCGTATTTCTTGATAAGCATGGGGCACAGGTCAGAAACGCCTTGCTGGTCGTAGACCATGAGCTGCTTTCACGCCTGGAACAGCAGGGCTACCTGTTTGCTACGCCACCGCTCTTGGGTGGTTATTCTAACTTCATCAGCTTCCACGCACAACATTTTATGGCTTTCCTGAATCCGAAGTTCTTAGTGGCTTTGGCTGACTACAACCTGTTTGGGACATTCCGCCCCTACATGAAAACGCTCATCAAAGACAGCCAATCCACGTATCTCCCGGCATACAACGAGTATCAAGAAACGCAGCCGGAGAAGGCGATCCGGGCAGGGACCTATTATGATGCCGAGCATTTGAAGGCTTTTGAAGGTGTGCAGAAGCCCGGTACTTTCTCGTCAGAGATAACTGACGATGAAATCATCGGCTGCCTGAATGACATCAAGGGCGTTTTCGACAAACAACATACCTCCTATAAAGTGGTCATAAGCCCCTTGTATGACCAGGTGAAGCTGAATCCAGCCACATTCAACCAGCTCTGTGCCATCTTCGGAAAAAACCACGTCTATGATTTCTCTGGCGTGAACAAATGGAATCGTGACTACCACAATTATTACGAAGCCTCCCACTACCGCCCGTCCGTCGCAGCTGAAATCATGAGCATCATCTATTCGGGCAAGTAGCTGGCAGGTCTTGAAGTGTATACAAGGAAAGCGACCAGATTAAAGAAAGGAAATAACATAATGAATAGAAATTTCAGAATAATTTCTGGCAATTTCTTTCCTTCAAGACATTTAGAATAAAGAAAGAAATTGACATAATTAGAATAATTATTTCCCTTAAAGTCGCCTTACGGTGAGTAATCGAGTTCTACTCGCTTCGCTCGTCGAAGAAATTTAACCGCTCGGCATCCCGTTAGGGTGACGCTTGCCAAAGCCCGCTTTTCTTCGCTATTCACTGGGTTAAGCTCCTGAAATCCTGTGGTTTGCTGCCAAAAGTGAACAGGTGAACAGTTGCTTGCGACTTTTTTAGTGTCAACGAGAAAAAGTACATTTTTTCTTGGCGGTATGAAGAATAATCCATATCTTTGCATTGTCTTCATCTGCCTGTAAAGCTGAACTACGAAATTAATACATGTGAAGCAGAAGCGGAAGGGTGGGGATACATATATGAGAAAGTGTCTACTAAGGCGCTTTGTTCTTTGACTCTACAGATGTCTCGCAAACATTAAATCCTGTCAAAAGCAAAGCAACGGTGGATGCTCATGGGTATGTTTATAGCAGCCCGTATTGTATCTGTATAAAAGATGCATACGGTATGTTTATATACATACATGTGTGGGCTTCTGCGTTGTTCGTTTCGACAGGATGGGCAATGCGAGACGCCTTGTAGAGTGGGACGAGCAACTGGTACAGCGACCCACACTTTTTTGTATCATGTACCTAACAGTCAATTTATTTTAATATATCTGAGTTGGGGGTTGTTGTTCGGATTGTTAATAATGTGCTAATGCAATATATATATCATTACACGTCAGCAGATGTTTTGAATAAACTATTAGAAGGTATCGTTGAAGACCATGATTCAGAGAAAAAATCCTTTGTATTTCATGCGAACAGTTTATTTTCCATGAATGATCCGACAGAATTGGTTTATGGCTGCGAACTAATTTGGAAGGAACTTCCAAAGATAGAAGAACAGCTGAAGATTGATGAGGAACAATTCAGACTTTCTAAGTTTTGGACTTTCGTCAATACGGAAAAAAATGAACAAGAATTGAATTGTCAATTCATTGATGCATTGTATGAAAATCCCAGTTCTCCATTTGTTATTTGCTTCTCAAGAGTGTGTGATTCATTGCCTTTATGGACAATGTATGGAGATAATGGTTATGGGGTATGTCTGAAATTTGCTCAATCTGTACTGCAAATTGAAGGAAAGAAATATGCTCCAAAGGTAAATATATTGAGAAATATCGGGGTCGTAGATGTTGAATATGGCAAGTGGGGAACAGACTCTATATTGAGGAAAACTCTTGTTGATCTGTATAGTAACTACTATAAGGATGTAAAACAACTTCAATCCTCTCAAGAGATACAGCAAGCGAAATTGGATTTCTTATTGTTATTATGTGTCGTAGTAGCAACATTTCTTAAAAATGAAGCTTATGAATATGAGAAAGAATCCCGTCTTTTATGTTATGAGACAAACGATGACCGTATCTTTTACGATACGAATCGAATAGGACAATTGATATCATACAAGAAAATAAAGATATCAACCGAATATTTAAAGGAAATTATTGTTGGACCATGTGCAGATTTTAAATCTACGGAACGTATATTGAAACAGCTAACAAGGAAATATGGGCTTGAAGGTGTTCACATCTCAGCATCAAAAGTTCCATATAGAGATTAATATACTTCAAGACTTTATTATTCATTTTTTACCCCCAAACATTATGAAAAGACTTTTATTCTTAACTGCCTGCTTGATGATAACCCTGTTATCATTTGCGCACGACTTCGAGGTTGAAGGTATCTATTACAAAATTACATCATCATCAAAACCATATACCGTTGAAGTAACATTTCAAGGAAAATCATATAGCGAGTATACCAATGAATACACTAGTTCAGTAACGATTCCGGAGTCTGTCACCTATAGCGGTAAGACATATAGTGTGACGAGCATCGGCAGTTATGCGTTCTATGATTGCAGAGGTCTGACCTCCGTCACCATCCC
>DEJO01000007.1:57258-61892 GCA_002353555.1 Prevotella sp. UBA2746
AACAGCGTGACGAGCATCGGTAGTTTTGCATTCTATGGTACAGCGTGGTATAACAAGCAACCCAATGGAATGGTCTATGCAGGGAAGGTAGCGTATACATACAAAGGAACGATGCCAGCAAATACATCAATCACATTGGATGAAGGAACATTAGGAATAGCAGGTTCTGCGTTCGAAAGTTGCAGCGGCCTGACCTCCGTCACCATCCCCAACAGCGTGACGAGCATCGGCGATTATGCGTTCCGTAGTTGCAGCGGTTTGACCTCTGTCACCATCCCCAATAGCGTGACGAGCATCGGAGAAAGTGCGTTCGGATATTGCAGCGGTCTGACCTCTGTCTCCATCGGCAATAGCGTGACGAGCATCGGCAGTTATGCGTTCAGTGGTTGTAGCGGTCTGAAATCTATCACCATCCCTAACAGCGTGACGAGTATCGGTAGATCTGCGTTCTATGATTGCAGCCGTCTTACCTCCGTCACCATCCCCAACAGTGTGACGCACATCTATTATGAAACGTTCTGTGGCTGTAGCGCTTTGTCCTCCGTCATCATCGGCAACAGCGTGACGACGATTGGTGAACGTGCGTTCTATAAATGTGGCCTGACCTCCGTCAGCATTTCCAATAGCGTGACGAGCATCGGCAGGGAGGCGTTCTATCATTGCGGTCTGTCCTCCGTCACCATCCCCAACAGCGTGACGAGTATCGGTAGTTCTGCATTCTATGGTTGCAGCGGTTTGACCTCCGTCACCATAGGCAACGGTGTGACGAGCATTGGCGGTTATGCGTTCTATAATTGTGTCAGCCTTCAAAAAGTTATCATTGAAGATATTGCAGCTTGGCTTAAAATATCATTTTCAGGTGTAGACGCAAATCCATTATATTATGCTCATCATCTTTATAGTGACGAAAACACAGAGATAACTAATTTGGTAATTCCTGATGGTGTGACGAGAATCGGCGGTTCAGCGTTCCTTGACTGCAGCGACCTGACCTCCGTCACCATCCCCAACAGCGTGACGAGCATCGGCGGTTCTGCGTTCGAACATTGCAGCGGTCTGACCTCCGTCACGATCCCCAATAGCGTGACGAGCATCGGCAGTTCTGCGTTCAAACATTGCAGCGGTCTGACCTCCGTCACCATCCCCAACAGCGTGACGAGCATTGGCGGTTCTGCGTTCTATAATACGCGTTTAAAATCTGTTACCATAGGCTCAGGTGTGTTGTCAATTGGTGACAAAGTTTTTTCATACGACAATAGCAGTTCGGGAGCAAAGCCTGCAAAGGTGATTTGGTTGCCCAATACGCCGCCAACAAACTATTCGAATGCAGCAGGCACGATGAACTATGTTACGAATGATTCATACACCTCATTAAGTAATAAAAAGGTATATCCTTTCCTAAGCAGTATGTTTACAGTTGATGGTGTGAAATATGTTCCTGTAAATCCTTCTATGAGGACTTGTGATGCTATTGACTGCATGTATGATGAGACGGCAGAAAATATCAATATCGGTAAGACGGTGTCGTATCAAGGCATAGCCATGAATGTAAAAGAAGTCAATCCATATACTTGTTATAAGAACAGTTTTATAAAAAATGTAGATATAAGTTTTGAAGGAAATGTTGGAATATATGCTTTCTATGGGACACCACTTGTTAGTGCTACTGTTACCAACAATGGGAGCATCAATAATTATGCATTTTCAAAATGTGCTGAGCTACAAACTGTTAGCATTAATAATGCTGGTGCAATAGGAAATTATGCTTTCCAAGACAACTCAGAAATGACTACCGCAACACTGGGAGAAAGCATCACTTCAATAGGGAGCTATACTTTTGATGGTTGTTCAAAGTTACAATACGTAAATATACCCAATAACGTGAAAAGCATCGGAAATTATACGTTTCATGGTTGTTCAAAGTTGGAAAACATAAATATACCTACCAACGTGAAAACCATAGGAAATAATGCGTTTAGTGACTGTTCTAATTTGAAATGCATGAATATACCCAATAGTGTGGAAAGTGTGGGCAATTATGCCTTCCAAAACTGTTCAAACATGCAGTCGGCAAAGATTGGAACGGGATTAACAGGAATCGGTGCCTATACCTTTGATGGATGTTCCTCGTTGACGGATATACAAATAGGCAGCAATGTGAAGACTATTGGCACTGATGCTTTCAGCAACTGCACATCTTTGGAGAATATCACCATACCAAAGTCTGTAACGAGTATCGGTGACTATACCTTCTCAGGCTGTAAGGCTTTGAAGAATGTGGTGATGGAAGACAGAGAGGACGATACAGCTCTGAGCCTTGGCTCTAATGGTTCATCACCTTTGTTTTCCTCTTGTCCACTCGACTATGTGTATATCGGCAGAAAAATATCGTACGACATGAGCAGCAGTAAGGGTTATTCACCATTCGCCCAAAATGCAACCTTGACTAAAGTCGAAATCAACGATAGGGAAACAGAGATATTAGAGAATGAGTTCTATGGGTGTACAAACCTGAAGAACATAAAGTTTGGTGACAACATCACAAAGATTAATGACCGGGCATTTTCTGGCTGTTTAAGTTTGGACTACTTCGTTGTTGGTCCGAAGGTTGAAAACATTGGTGTACAAGCGTTCTCTGGTTGCTCGGCTATGACGAAGTTATTCAGCCGCGCGACGACACCGCCTTCTTGCGGCTCTCAGGCTTTGGACGACATCAACAAGTGGAACTGTAAGCTGACGATACCAGTAGGCAGCCTTGCGGCATATCAGGCTGCAGACCAATGGAAAGGCTTCTTTTTCATGGAAGAGGGCGACATGACACCCATCGACCGCGTAGAGGCTGACAAGCTGAAACAGGCAGACATCATCGCCGTCTACGACCTGAACGGACAGAAGAAGACATCGCTGCAACGAGGCTTGAACATCGTCAAGATGAGTGACGGAAGGACGAAGAAGGTTCTTGTCAAATAAGTATACGATATGAGGGGATATTTGATAATTATCTCATTATTAGCTTTAGCCCTTAGTATAATGGCTTTCTTTGGTTGTAGTGTGAGTGTGCCTTTAGAAGGAGGCGCACTTGCACTTATTTCTATATGCGCTACGTTAATCGTTGGTGTTCACATTTTAGATTCAGTCCGAATCAGTCAGATGGAACAGAAATTAAAGGAGTTGTCGAAGATTAAAGAAGATTTGGAAGGACTTAGGGCTAATTCGAACATCGCTCTCAACATAACATGGGGTTTAGTATTCTTAAAAGATAATCTTTTTAATTCATTCAAACATTTTGTTAAGGCATATAGCATAGCAATAGCCGAGAACGATGCAAAGAGGGTGAGAACCTGTAAACAATGCATTGATAAATGGAAAGAAAAGATGAAAAAGGAAGATGGTCAAAAGAGAGAACGCATAGTAAAGAAAATCAAAAAAGAATATCTTCAGGAGGGTAACTCTATAGACGAAATTATTCGAGCCGAAATAGAAGATATCGTTGATTTCTTGTCTTTAGCCACGTAGTGACACTCCTTAAAACGAGTCGCCTTCGGCGAGAAGGTTTAGCTCGACAGCTGAATTATCTGTATCAATCCCTTCCTCACGCAACGATGGGGAAGGGATTGTAGACTTCAATCGTTTTGATACACCCTTATCGTATACCTATCCTTTCATTGACGTATACCCATCCTTTCATTGACGTATACCCAACCTCTCATTGACGTATACCCAACCTCTCATTAACGTATACTCGTCGCGTCAGTAACGCTTACTCATCGTGTCAGTAACACCATGATGCTGAATAATGGGTGATGAAATCGTCTGAAAATAAAAAATATTAAATATAATAGGTGTAAAGGCTCCTGATGCCAAGGATGATTATATCTTTCACCTACCATCAGACACCATGTGCCTGAAGGCATTAAGGCATTGGACCAAGAAGGCAGGAATAGATAAGCACATCACCTGGCATTGCGGAAGACATAGTTTCGGCACTCAATTGCTGAATAACGGTGCCAATATCAAGGTGGTAAGCAGTCTGTTAGGTCATAGTAGCCTACGATTCACAGAAATCTATGTCCGTGCTGTCGATATAGCAAAGAGACGTACTAAACTCAAATTATTGATATAATTCTTGGCAAAAGCATTGTCTATTCAAAAAATATCGTAACTTTGCACATGAAAAGTGCGAGTACGGGCTGTACCTCGGCAATTCAAACATGTTTGATTGCTCTCGGTTTGCACCGTCCTTGCGCCAAGAATTAGAAAAGGAAATACAACAATGGCATTAGCAATCAAAGCAATTCCCACACTCTACGGTGACGAAGCTCGGCGTTTCCGTGAGATGGCAGACGAAACGGAACGCAAGTATGACATGCGTCCGAAGCGAGATCTGAAGGCAGATCCTCGCTATCAAGCTATGCGCACGATTCTTGAGAGGTCGAACATCAACTTCTAAGCAACGATGGCGTTTCTCGAAGAAAACTGTGTACTCAGCATACTGACAGATGGCATTCTTTCCGAGTGTCATTCTTTTGTGTGCGGCGATGACGATATGGACGAGTTCTTCCAGAAGGATGCGCTCGACTATCCCGTTATCGCATGGGAAAGTCATACTGCTTCCGTATGAAGGACGATTCTCA
>DEJO01000007.1:61985-62155 GCA_002353555.1 Prevotella sp. UBA2746
GGAAAAGGTGTAGGTTCGGAGGTTCTTGATTTTATCAGAATGTGGTTCCTCGATGAATCCAATAAGACCGGATGTCGCTTTGCAATTGTTGATGCAAAGAATGAGCCTGAAGTTTTGCGTTTCTATGAACATAATGGTTTCAAAGCTCTTTTCCCTCGTGAGATAGACGA
>DEJO01000038.1:0-123 GCA_002353555.1 Prevotella sp. UBA2746
GACCGCGAACGCTTTGAAGACCGAAAGCACTTCATGGAACAATGTGCCGGGAAGATGAACCAGAAGTATGGCGAAGGCACCGTCCGCATCGAAATAAAAGACCAGTACTTCAACATGAAGGAG
>DEJO01000038.1:232-38072 GCA_002353555.1 Prevotella sp. UBA2746
GCCCCAACATCTTTGCCGGTGGCGTCAACTTCCACGGTCCCCATGAGTTCGTTTCCATACAAGTCATGGAGAAAGCCATGCAGGTCATCATCAAGATCTGTGAGCTGACTGCAGGCTATCATGACTGACAAAGGGGACAGGAGCTCCGTGTAAATAAAAAGATGGCCTTGTTTCTCTATGGCAACAATAAACAATCTCTATGGCAGAACTACCCAATCTCATACATGACTTGGCACTGATACTGGTCGTAGCCAGTATCGTGACACTCATTTTCAAGAAACTCAAGCAGCCACTGGTGTTGGGATACATCGTGGCGGGCTTCGTCGTGTCGACAAACATGCCCTATACCATGTCGGTCATCGACCGTGAGAACGTACAGACCTGGGCCGACATCGGAGTCATCTTCCTGCTGTTCTCCCTTGGTCTCGACTTCTCGTTCAAGAAAATCATGAAGATGGGGGCCTCGCCAGTCATTGCAGCCATCACCATTATCTTCTCGATGATGACGACAGGCATCTGTGTGGGCTACCTCTTTAATTGGAGCCAGATGGACTGTATCTTCCTCGGCGGCATGCTTGCCATGTCGTCGACGACGATTATCTACAAGGCCTTCGACGACATGGGGCTGCGCCAACAGCATTTTGCACGCATGGTGATGAGCGTCCTCATCCTGGAAGACATCCTCGCCATCGTGATGATGGTGATGCTCTCCGCCATTGCCAGCGGCAACAATCCCGACAGCGGCATGATGGCAAAGAGCATCCTGAGCATCGCTTTCTTCCTCATCCTGTGGTTTGTCGTCGGTATCTTTGCCGTACCACTGTTCCTACGTAAGACGCGCCGCCTGATGAACAGCGAGACGCTGCTCGTCGTCTCCTTAGGACTTTGTTGCCTCATGGCGGTCATCTCCACCCAGGTAGGATTCAGTGCAGCCTTCGGAGCCTTCGTCATGGGCAGCATCCTTGCCGAGACCATCGAAGCCGACAAGATTATCAAGGTGGTAGAGCCGGTGAAGAACCTGTTCGGTGCCGTTTTCTTCGTGTCGGTAGGCATGTTGGTAGACCCGAAGGTGCTCGTCGACTACGCCCTTCCCATCCTCCTCATCACGCTGACCATCCTCGTCGGTCAGAGCATCTTCGGCACCATAGGCTACCTCTTGGGCGGCCAGTCGCTGAAGAACGCCGTACGCTGCGGCTTCTCTATGGCACAGATTGGTGAGTTTGCCTTCATCATCGCCTCGTTAGGATTGTCGCTTGGCGTCATCAGCAAGTTCCTCTACCCCGTTGTCGTTGCCGTCTCTGTGGTGACCACCTTCCTCACGCCCTACATGATACGCTCGGCAGAGCCTGTCTACAACTACATCGAAAAGCGGATGTCAAAGAGGTGGGTGCGCCGCCTGAACCACATCTGGGGCAACAGTGCCAACAATGCGACCACTTCCGAACAGGACAACAACTCGAAGAGGCTGTGGCAGAGCCTTCTGCGAAGCATCGTCGTCAACACGGTCATCTATTCCATCCTGAGTGCTGCCACCATCACCCTGATGTTCACCTTCGTGCTGCCCTTGCTGCATCGGTTCATCCCCAACAGCAATGACAACTGGTATGTCAATGCAGGCTGCGCCGTGCTCACGATCCTGCTCATTTCGCCCTTCCTGCGAAGCATCGTGATGAAGAAGAACCGCTCTGAAGAGTTCCGCACCCTGTGGACGAGCAGCCTGCTGAACCGTCTGCCGCTCATCTTCACGATTGTCGTGAGAATCGTCATCGCGGTTTCCTTCGTCTTCTACATCGTCAACACCCTGTTCCACTTTGCCAGCGCGTTCATCATAACCATTGCCCTCTTCATCATCTTGCTCATGACGCTCTCACGCGGACTGAAGAAGCGAAGCATCAAGCTCGAACGTCTCTTCATCCAGAACCTGCGGTCGCGCGAGATAGCTGCTCAGGGCGACAACAAGAAGAGGCGGCTGCTGTACAAGGGCAGGCTGTTAGACCGACACATCCACATCAGCGAGTTTGCCGTGCCGGAAGATTCGACATGGACCGGCAAACGACTGCGTGAGCTGCGCATAGGAACACGCTTCGGCATACACGTCAGCAGCATACGCCGAGGCAACAGGCGCATCAACATTCCAGGCGGAGACACCGTCATCTGCTCCAGCGACCTCATCCAGGCCATCGGCAACGACGACCAACTGGCAGCCTTCGGACAGGCACTGAATACCGAAACCTATGCCGACGACAACGACCTGGAGCGCAAGGAGATGAAACTCAGACAGTTCATCCTCGGTGCCGACAGTCCGTTTGTGGGAAAGACGCTCCGCGAAAGCGGCATCCGCGACCAGTACAACTGCATGGTAGTAGGCGTGGAAGAAGGGCAGCAGAACCTCACCTTCATCTCTCCCAACCGGCAGTTCAAGAAGGGTGACATCATCTGGCTGGTAGGCGAAGAGGCGTCGCTCAATGCCGTCTCCGAGAGCAAGGTGAAGGAATAAAAAAGGTAAGGTGAAGATATAAAAAAGGTAAGAAGGCACATTTCCTTCTGCATATTTATCGGCTAAAACGCCCCGTTCGTTGACAGAATGGGGCGTTTTGTTGTTTTTCCGCTGCCACCATTAAACAAAAAAAGGCAGTGAACGTCTTATATTATAAACGTACCAAGCCGATAACCACGATGGTTCCGCAGGCTTGTATACCCGTCAGATGTCTAAATTAGCAATACAGATATATGAGAAGACTATTACTTTTCCTGCTGCTGACGATAGCAGCAATGAACATGGCGGCTCAGGACAAGCTCGTCACCGGTCAGGTATACGACCGCGACAGCAAGGAAGCCGTGCCGTTTGTTACCGTGCAGGTGCTCAAGACTGACAGCACCTTCGTAACAGGTGGGCTCACTGACGACAACGGTAACTTCAAAATTGAGATGCCGGAGAGCGGCAAATACATCGTCAAGCTCTCGTCAGTGGGATACAAGACCGTCACCAAGAACTTCAGCCTCAGCGACGACAAGAATGCCGACCTGGGCAGAATGGAGTTTGGTGCCGATGCCATCATGCTGAAGGGAGCCACCGTGACGGGACAGGCTGCCAAGGTGACGCTGAAGGAAGACACCTTCGTCTACAATGCTTCTGCCTATCGTGTGCCGGAGGGCTCCACCCTTGAGGCGCTGGTCAAGAAGCTGCCGGGAGCCGAAATCAGCGACGACGGCACCATCAAGATCAACGGCAAGGAGGTGAAGAAGATTCTTGTCGACGGCAAGGAGTTCATGACGGGCGACACGAAGACCGCCATGAAGAACCTGCCCACCTCTATCGTGGAACGTGTCAAAGCCTACGACCAGCAGAGCGACCTCTCGCGCGTCACGGGCATCGACGACGGTGAGGAGGAGACGGTGCTCGACTTCGGCATCAAGAAGGGGATGAACAAAGGCATGTTTGCCAACATAGACCTGGGAATAGGCACGCAGGGACGCTACTCTGAGCGACTGATGGGTGCACTTTTCACCAGCAAGTCGCGACTGATGATTATGGGCAGCGGCAACAATGTCAACGACGTAGGCTTCGGAGGCGGACCGCGTGGCGGCTTCGGACAGAGCCGACAGGGACTGAACGCCACGAAGATGGGCGGACTCAACTACAACTACGAGAACAAAGGCAAGCTGAAGTTCGATGCCAGCATCCGTTGGAACCACTCCGACGGCGACATCCTTGCCAAGACATCGAGCGAGAACTTCGTCGCCAAGACGGGGTCGTTCTCCAACAGCCGATCGCAGAAGTACACGCGCAACAACTCCTGGGACTTCAGGGGAAGACTGGAATGGACGCCCGACAGCATGACCAACATCATGTTCCGACCCAGCCTACAGCTCTCGAAGAGCGACGGTACGCAGGTGAGCACGTCGGCAACCTTCAACGAAGACCCCTACCAATACACCGATACGCCACTCGAAAAGGAGTCTATCGACAAGATGCAGGCGATGGGCATCGTCGTGAACTCGCAGGAGACGAAGAGCATCACCTACGGCGAAGACAAGAACTTCAGGTCCATGCTCCAACTGAACCGCAAGCTGAGCAGCAACGGCAGGAACATCACCCTGAGAGGAGATGTCAACTACAAGAACTCTGAATCGACGAGCCTCTCTATACAGGACGTGCGGCTCTACCTGGCAGGAGTGCCCTATCAGACCAACCGATACAACCTCATGCCCACCAAGACCTGGAGCTACTCGTTGCAGGCTACCTACAGCGAACCGATAGCACGCAAGCTGTACCTGCAGTTCAGCTACAAGTATGCCTACAGCTTCAGCAAGAGCGACCGCTCTACCTATGACTTCTCTAACCTGGGCGAGGGATTCTTCTCCCACCTGCCCGTGAACTATCGCGGATGGGACAGCTACCTGAGCCTGCTCCCCAACCCCTTAGAGACTTATCTCGACAACGACCTGAGCCGCTACTCGGAGTATCGCACCTATACACATGAGGGGCAGGTGATGCTCCGACTGAACCGCGAGAAGTACCGGCTGAACGTGGGTGTGATGGTTCAGCCACAGCGCACACGCTACATGCAGAACTACCTGGGCGTTTTCAAGGACACCGTGCGCAACGTCGTCAACTGGAGTCCTACCTTCGACTTCCGCTATAAGTTCGACAAGCGCAGCACCTTGCGCATCAACTACCGGGGAACCACCACGCAACCGTCGATGAGCGACCTGCTCTACATCGTCGACGACACCGACCCGCTGAACATCAAGGTGGGCAACCCCGGCCTGAAGCCGTCGTTCACCCACCGCATGCGGCTCTTCTTCAACAAGTACATGCAGAGTCACCAACGCAGCATCATGACCTTCTTCAACTACTCCAACACAAGAAACAGCATATCCAACAAGGTCACCTACGACCCCGTGACGGGCGGACGCACCACCCAGCCGGAGAACATCAACGGCAACTGGAACATGAATGCCGCATTCATGTTCAACACCGCCATCGACTCGGCAGCAGTATGGAACCTGAACACGTTTACCACAGCTGGCTACAACCACTATGTGGGCTACCTGAGCCTCGACCGTAACAGCGACTCGCAACGCAACGTCACCAAGTCGACGACCATCGGCGAACGACTCTCTGCCAGCTATCGCAACTCCTGGCTGGAGGTAGAGCTCGACGGATCGTTCAACTACACCCACTCCAAGAACGAAATGCAAAGCAACAACAACCTGAACACATGGCAGTTTGCATACGGTACCAACATCAACATCACACTGCCCTGGGGCACCAGCCTATCCACCGACCTGCACGAGAACAGCCGCAGAGGATATACCGACGCGGCGCTCAACACCAACGAACTGATCTGGAACGCACAAGTCAGCCACAGCTTCCTCAAAGGCAACGCGCTGACACTCAGCGTACAGTGGTTCGACATCCTGCGGAAGCAGAGCAACCTCTCGCGCGTCATCAACGCCATGCAGCGCACTGACACTGAATACAACAGCATCAACAGCTACATCATGTTCCGTGCTGCCTACAAGCTGAACATCTTCGGAGGCCGCGATGCCATGAAGAGACCGGAAGGCGGACCGGGCTTCGATCGCCAGGGACCGGGCATGGGTCCACGACCTGAAGGGGCACCACGCGGAGGCAGCGGCAGCTTCGGCGGCGGAGGCAGGCGTGGCGGCGGCTTCGGCGGTCCGATGATGATAGACTAAACCATCGTTGACATTCAGTCGATAACAACTGGCAACACAGAAAAACGCTCCTTGATAACGGGAGCGTTTTCATGTCTGTTGAAACTTTGCATCGAAGAGCGTCAGACCAGAGAGAAACATATTATAAGTTTATAGGCAATTAGATTACATTGCGACGATTTCAACACACCAGTCTCTCTGCATCTAAAAATCATCTATGTCTTCCAGTTCGTCGTCGAAGAAGACGGGTTCGGTGAAGGCTTCCATAGCGCGCCGGTCTTTTTTGGTAGGTCTTCCGGTACCTCTTGCACGGTCGACGAAGCCACTGATGCGGCTCATCTCCAGGATTTCGTACTGCTTGGGGTCGGTAACGTTCTCGTAGATTTCAGGCAACAGCTTCGCCCCTACCCGCTGCTCGATGGCTTTGAGCACCTTGAAGGAGTAGGTCACAGGCGGCTTCCTGACATGTACCGTCTCGCCCACCTTCAGCGGTCGTGACGGCTTCACGTTGGTGCCATTGACCATCACACGCCCGTTCTTGCAGGCATCAGCAGCAATGCTGCGCGTCTTGAAGATGCGTGCTGCCCACAGCCACTTGTCTATTCTGGCTTCCATGTCTTCTTCCCCAACTTGTTATACTGGTTCATTGTCACGTCAACACCTGCGAGAACGAAGCTCTTGATGATGTCTGCACCAAGGTCGATGGCAGGTTGCAGCGCCTTCAGTTCGGCTTCGGTGTACTTGCCGAGCACATAGTTGATCTGCTGTCCCTGCGGATAGTCGTTGCCGATGCCCATGCGCAGTCGGGCATAGTTCTGCCCGATGAGCTGCTGGATGTGTCCCAACCCGTTGTGACCGCCGTTGGAGCCGCTGCCTTTCAAGCGGAAGGCACCCAGCGGCAGTGCCACGTCGTCGCTGATAACGAGCAGCCGGCTCTGGTCGATGTTCTCCTTGTTGAGCCAGTAGCGCACGGCATTGCCCGACAGGTTCATGAAGGTGGTGGGCTTGAGCAGCAACACCTTGCGGCCTTTCAGCATGGTTTCGGCGACAAAGCCGTAGCGTTTGTCCTCGAAAACGATATTGGACGCCTTAGCAAAAGCGTCCAATACCATATAGCCTGTGTTGTGGCGGGTCTCGGCATACTCGGCACCGGGATTGCCCAAGCCACAAATCAAATACTTATCCAATTTTGTTTCCTATCGTCTAAGGGTGAATTACTCAGCGACCTCTTCAGCTGCTGCGGCGCTACGGGAAGCACGTGTAGCCTTCACAGAGCATACGACAACCTCGGCAGGAGTAGCAATCTCCAGACCTTCGAAGCTGAGCTGACCTACCTTGATGCTCTTTCCAAGCTCCAGGGCGGTAACGTCTACGTTGAGCACCTCAGGAATGTTCTTGTAGGGAGCGGTAACATTGAGCTTGCGAACGGCGAGGTTCAGCTTACCACCAGCCTTCACACCTTCTGCCAGACCGTTCAACTTGACGGGGATGCCGATGGTGATGGGCTTCTGCTCGTTCACCTCATAGAAGTCAACGTGCAACAGCGCGTCTGTCACGGGGTGGAACTGGAGTTCCTTCATCACTGCGGTGTGAGTCTTACCGTCGATGTCGAGGTTGACGACATAGACATGGGGAGTGTAGACAGCCTTGCGGAGTTCGGTGAAGGGAACGGCAAAGGCAAATGCCTCTGGCAGTCCGTTGGCGTCTTTCTTCTCACCATAAAGGTTACAGGGTACCAGTCCTTCCTTGCGGAGAGCCTTGGTTGCTTTCTTGCCGAGCGCCTCGCGCTTCTGACCTTTCAATGCAATTTCTTTCATAATTGTGTTACTCTAAATTAAGTTGTTAATACTTCGCATACCTTAATTCACCATCACACTGGTGCTCTAAGAGCGTCTTTATCTTTGTTTTTGAAAACGGCGGCAATGACGGTGCAAACCGAATGCAGAAATTCACTTCTGCTGAGGTGCAGCCCGTTATCGCGCTGTTGAAAACGGCGACAAAGGTATAAAAAGAAAACGGAATACGAAAAGAAGACACCAAGTTTTTCATAAAAAGTAGATAAAAAAGTGCTATTTCCTTGCACGATACGGAGAAAAAAGCTATTTTTGCATTCGAATTACACACGAAAAGCAAGATGATAAACAGGGAATTGATTAGAATTAAGATAGTTCAGTTAACCTACGCATACTATCAAAACGGGAACAGGAACATGGAAACCATTGAGAAAGAACTCATGTTCAGTCTCTCTAAGGCATACGACATGTACAACTTCTTGCTGCAACTCATTGTAGCCATCACCAAGGAAGAGCGTCACCGCACTGAGATTGCAACCGCAAGAGCGCAACGCGAAAAGAAAGCTGAACCCTCACAACGATTTGCATACAACATGTTTGCCGTCCAGCTGGAGGAAAACAAGCAACTGCAAGAGTTCATGGACATCCAGAAGATGAGCTGGGACGACCATATCGACAGCGTCAGGAAGCTGTGCGACCAGATAGAACAGACACAACTCTACAAAGACTACATGGCAATGGAGACTACCGACTATGAAACCGACCGCGAGTTGTGGCGCAAGATATACAGGACGCTCATCCAGGAAAACGACGACCTGGACAACGTCTTGGAGGAGAAGAGCCTCTACTGGAATGACGACAAGGAGGTGGTAGACACCTTTGTGCTGAAGACCATCAAGCGATTCGACCCGAAGAACAAGTCTAACCAGGAGCTCCTGCCCGAATACCAGAACGCCGAAGACCAGGAGTTTGCTCGCAAGCTCTTCCGTGCCACCATCCTCAATGCCGACACATACCAGCGATACATGAGCGAGACATCGAAGAACTGGGACTTCGACCGTCTGGCATACATGGATGTGGTCATCATGCAGATTGCCATTGCCGAGATGGTGAACTTCCCGAACATCCCCATCAGCGTCACCATCAACGAATACGTAGAGCTGGCTAAGCTCTACAGCACCCCGAAGAGCGGTGGATACATCAACGGCATGCTCGACGCCATTGCCCGCTACTTGGTGAAGACGGGCAAGATCATGAAGCCCGTCGGTGCTGAACGCACGGCTGAGAAGAAAGAGCCGGCTCCCGAACAGGAAACAGAGGAAAACGATAATATCTAAATAACAAAAACAGAACAAATGAACACATTATTTCTCGCCGCACAGCAGGCACAAGGACAAGGCAGCATGATGCCCATGCTGCTCATGATGGTAGCCATCTTTGCTATCATGTGGTTCTTCATGATCCGCCCACAACAGAAGAAGCAAAAGGAGATACGCGCCTTCCAGAACGCTTTGCAACCCGGAACAAAGGTTGTCACCGGAGGCGGCATCTATGGTACCGTCAAGAACGTGAACGCCACCGACGGCTCTATCGACGTGGAAATTGCAAGAGGTGTCGTCATCACTGTCGACAAGAACTACGTCTTTGCTGATGCAGCATCGCAGATGCAGACTAAATAACGAAACCGCCACAAGGCACAAACGGACAAGTATAGGACCATCCACAAACACTTACAGACAACGATGTCTATCAAGTTGTTACGCAAATACATTAAAATCAGAAGCTTCTTGTTCTCGATGGTGAACAAGGAGTTTCTGATTTTTCTGTTCTTCCTTGTCCTCAGCGGTACATTCTGGCTCATGATGACCCTCAACGAAACCTACGAAAAGGAGCTCACCATGGAGGTCAGCATCACCAACGTGCCCAAGAGCGTCATCATCACCAACGACGTTCCGCCCACCATACGCTTCACCGTCCGCGACAAAGGCTACATGATAGGCGGCTACCTCTATGGAAATATCCTACACCCCATCGCCATCGACTTCCGGGTCTTTGCCGACGGAAAAGGTCACGGGGTGGTCTCTGCGTCCGACCTGCAAAAGCTCTTCTACCAACAGTTGTACAAATCGTCGAAGATTACCGCCACGAAACCAGAGAAGATAGAGTTCTTCTACAACTTCGGAAGGAAGAAGAAGGTACCTGTGCGCATGCGAGGCAACGTGTTGCCCAGCAACGGCTACTACCTCTCCGAGGTCAGGTTCCAGCCCGACAGCGTCACCGTCTATGCCGCCAAAGAACTGCTCGACAGCATCCACTCGGTATATACCGACAGGCAGGTGGTGACCAGCTTCCGCGACACACTTGTCCGAGAGGTGACCATCGGACACATCCGCGGTGCAAAGATTGTTCCAGGCAAAGTCAAGATGCAGCTCATTCCCGACATCCTCACCGAAGAGACGGTGGAGGTACCGATAGAAGCCATCAACACGCCGGACAACAAACTCATGCGCACCTTCCCATCAAAGGTGAGGGTGAAATTTGTCGTCGGTGCCAACAAGCTGCGCAAGATGCCGATAAATGCCGAGACCAAGCAACTGCTACCCAAAGGTTTCCGCGTTGTCGTCGACTACAAGCAGGTGGTGGAGAACCCATCGGAGAAGTGCCGCATCACCATCCTCTCCGTGCCGAGCGGCATACGCAATCCCAGACCGGAGTTGTCGGAAGTAGACTACATCATTGAACAGCTGTAACCGTGAATTGCAAAACAAGAATAGTAGCCCTGACAGGGGGCATTGGTGCCGGAAAGAGCTATGTATGTCAGCTCCTGCAAGACTATGGCATTGAAGTCTACGACTGCGATGCGGCAGCCAAACGGCTCATGCGCACCTCTACCCCACTGCAAAAGGCATTGCAGCAACTCGTCGGTGACAACGTCTACCGTGACGGCATCTTGCAGAAACCCGTCCTGGCTCAGTTCCTGCTTGCAAGCAATCGGAACCAAAAAGCGGTCAACGACATCATACACCCTGCCGTAGCTGCCGACTTCATGCAGTCGGGCTACCAATGGCTGGAGAGCGCCATCTACTTCGACAGCGGCTTCGACAAGCGCGTACATGCCGACAAGGTCGTCTGTGTGACGGCTCCCACTGAGGTTCGGATCCAACGTATCATGGAGCGCGACGGCATCAGCCGCGAGAAAGCCCAGGAATGGATAGACTGCCAACTGCCGCAAGCTGAAGTCGTCAGCCGGTCCGACTACGAGATAAAGAACGACGGACAATCGTCCGTCAGACAACAGATAGAACACATTATTCACCAGCTGAAGGTCTGCGACCAGAGGCTACAAACAGAAAACAAATAAAAAACAACATGTTACAAACCATCTTATCCATCGCCGGAAAGCCAGGACTCTACAAACTGGTGAGCCGTGCCAAGAACAACCTGATAGTAGAAGCTCTCGACGAAACGCATAAGCGACTGCCCGCATTCGCCACTAACCGCGTGACCTCACTGGCAGACATCGCCATGTTCACCGAGTCGGAAGACATGCCGCTCGGACAAGTATTGGCGAAAGTACGCGACCACGAGCAGGGCAAGCCAGCTTCCATCAATTGGCGCAAGGCATCAGCCAAAGAACTGACCACCTACTTCGCAACCGTATTGCCCGACTACGACCGCGACCGCGTGCACAACAGCGACATCAAGAAACTGCTGCAATGGTATGACATCCTCATCAACAACGGCATCACCGACTTTGAGAAAGACCTTGCTCCTACCGAAGGCGACAATGTTGACGACCGACAGGAGAAGGCTGAAGAATAAGGCTTTCGTACCACCACACCCCTGTACCAAGCGTGGCTTTGGTAGCACGGCACAACCTTTGTTGTCATGTAGACTGCGCTAACAGCGCAGTTTACGCTACTGAGCCCCATTCCGCTCCTGGATATAGGAGTGATTTTGAAGCAAGTATGTCACACAAGAACGTTCTACTACATCTGACAGCGATTGTTGTGGTACTCCTTTGGGGAGCCACTTTCGTCAACTCGAAGTTTCTTCTGCGGGCAGGGATGCGTGCCGAAGAGATTTTCCTGGTGCGCTTCGTGCTGGCATACGCTTGCATCTGGACGATATCGCCGCACCGTTTGTGGTGCAACAACTGGAAAGACGAAGCACTGATGGTGCTCCTCGGCATCACGGGCGGGTCGCTCTACTTCCTGTCGGAGAACATCGCCGTCGGCATATCCTATGTCAACAACGTGTCGTTCATCGTCTGCACGGCACCCCTCTGGACGACATTGTTAGGATTGATGTTCCTGAAAGACGTGCGTGCCTCGCGCTACCTCTTTGCCGGTTCGCTGATGGCTGTGCTCGGCATGGGCATGGTTATCTTCAACGGACACTTCATCCTGCGCCTCAACCCCGCTGGCGACCTGCTGGCTTTGGCGGCAGCGCTGTGCTGGGCTGTCTACAGTGTCCTCATCAAGTTTGTGTCGGGACGCTATAGTGCCGTCTTCATCACGCGCAAGGTATTTTTCTACGGCATCCTGACAATCCTGCCCGTCTTTGCCGCTCACCCCTGGTCGTTCCCGTGGCGTGCCTTCAGCCAGCCCGTCGTCTGGGGCAACCTGTTGTTCCTCGGCATCTTAGCCTCGTTCGTATGCTTCGCTGTCTGGAGCTATATCATCAAGCAACTGGGTGCCATACGCACCTCCAACTACGTCTATTTAAACCCTATCAGCACCGTCATCATTAGTGCGCTGTTCTTAGACGAGCCCATGACTCCTGTGGCTTTCGCAGGTTCAGCCCTCATCCTGGCAGGTGTGTATATTGCTAACAAAAAAGGAAATTGATATGTTACTGAACATTCTGTTTATCATTGGAGGAATCATCCTCGTCTTGTGGGGCGCCGACCGACTCACCGACGGTGCCGTAGGAATAGCCGAACGCATGAACATTCCGCAGCTCATCATCGGCTTAACCATCGTGGCTATGGGAACGTCGATGCCAGAATTCTGCGTCAGCCTGGTGTCAGCCATCAAGGGAACACCAGACATGGCGGTTGGAAACGTCATTGGCAGCAACATCTTCAACACGCTGTTGATCGTAGGTGTTGCAGCACTCGTCACTCCTATCACTATCCTCCGCAACACGGTGCGCAAGGATATCCCCTTCGCGATGTTAGCATCGGTATGGCTCATCGTGTTGTGCTACAACGGCAACCTCTCCCGGTTAGACTCCGTCACCCTCTTACTGCTCTTCATTGTTTTCATGTATATCACGCTGAAGGGAGCGAAAGAGAAAGGGAGCAAGGGAGAAAGAGAGCAAGGGAACGAGGATAGTCTATCTACAGGTAGTTCTCCTGAAGATGCTAACCTCGCTCCCCCACTCCCTTCCGCTCCCACTCCTTTGTGGAAGTCCATCGGATTGATAGTCTTGGGGTTAGCGTGCTTGATAGGCGGTTCCAACATCTTTGTAGAAGGAGCTACCTACGTGGCAACCACCTTTGGCATCAGCGACGCTATCATCGGTCTTACCGTTGTCGCGATGGGAACCTCTCTGCCCGAACTTGCCACCACCGTCGTTGCCGCACGCAAAGGTAACAGCGGCATAGCCATCGGCAACGTTCTCGGCTCCAATGTCTTCAACATTCTTATGGTGTTAGGACTGACCGGATTCATCAGCCCCATGCAGATCAGCGGCATCACGCTGGTAGACTATACCATACTTATTGGTTCCTTGGCGATGTTGTGGCTCTTCTCCTTCACCAAGCTCACCATCCAACGGTGGGAAGGGGCCGCCCTCACAGCCGTCTTCCTCACCTATCTGGTATGGCTGATTTGGCAAATTTAGAAAATAAAGAGTGAAGAATAAAGAATCGTAAACGAAGAGTGAAGAATTGGAAATGAAGAATGAAGAATCTCTAAGGCTTCAATCCTAATCGTTTCTGTGCGCCAGCCGATTCTTCATTCTTCATTTTTCATTCTTCATTTAATTACTTCAGCAAGCTTTTTCATTAGTGCTTCGCCACGCAGGTCGATGGCGACAATTTTTCCTGTGCCGTCAAGCAAGATGTTGGCAGGAATGGAGTTGATGCCATAGAGTCCGGCGGCAGCACACTCCCATCCCTTCAGGTCGGAGATATGGTGCCAAGGCATCTTCAGCTGGGTGATGGCAGCCTTCCATGCGTCAGCCCTGTTGTCGAAGGACACACCGACGACATCAAATCCTTTAGCCTTGAACTTCTCGTAAGCAGCCACAACGTTCGGCATCTCCATACGACACGGACCGCACCACGATGCCCAGAAGTCAACCAGCACGTAGTTGCCCTTTCCGCACCACTCGCTCAGCTTGTGCATCTTGCCGTCGGGCGACTGCATGGTCAAGTCCTTGAACATCTTCCCCGGTGCCCGCTTCTCTATCTGCACCAGATGTGCCTTTGCCTTCGCCAGTGCCGGATCGTTGTAATACGCCGTTGTGGGGTCGAGCACCTCCTTCAGCTGGTCGTAACTCAATGCAAAATAGGCGTCTGCGATATATTCCACGGGCTTGGTGTTGTTGCGGTTGGCCTTTGCAATCTTTACTATCAGGTCTATCTGCTTGTCCTGCATCATACCCAACGAGTCACCGAGCACCTTCAGCCGCTGCTGTCCGGCATCGGTTTTCTTAGCCTGCTCAGCCATAGAGAGCTCCCGATACTCCTTCATCATCTTGTCGGCACCGACCATCAGCTGATTAAACTGTGCCTCGTAGTCGACTTGTCCAGTCTGTGCCCCTTTCTCTTCTCCGCTCTTCTGAGCCTGAGCGGGCTTGCAGCCCATCACCATCAGGGCGACAGCTGCCGTTAATAACCATTTGTTCATATTCGTTTTGTGTCTATTTAAAAAGTTTCTGTTGGCAAAAGTACGAAATATCCATAAATAATTGCTACTTTTGCACAGGATAAATTCACTAAAGCCTAACAACACTATGAAAAGAATGATGAGATGGATAGGATGTATAGCATTGCTGAGCATGCTGACATCGGGAGCCTTCGCCCAGAAAAGCACGACGAAGAAAGTACAGGACAGCACGACGATGACACAGAAGGAGCGCCGTTCCTACGAGAGAAGGGCGTGGAAAGCCCTTGGAGGTACTTATTTCTTCTTCGGTGGAACGAGCGGACAGGTAGTCTTTGAGGCAGGCATTCCTGACGCACCCGAACAGAAGCTGTTCATCGACGGACAGGAATACCCTGTGACCGTCGACAAGAAGACGGGTCGAATCATCGCCCGCGACGAGAAGGGTAAAATTGTCTTCGACGGCTATTGCACCAACGGTGGCAACAGCCTGGAGGGAAGGTACAAGGGAAAGAAAATCAAAGTAGACGGATCAGGAGACTGATGCAATAGTATAGAAACAGGGAGAAACCTATGGCAACAAGAGAAAACGAGGGGCTGACAGCCCTTGGAAAGAAAACAGAATACAAGTCGGACTATGCTCCGGAGGTGTTGGAAACGTTCATCAACAAGCATCAAGACAACGACTACTGGGTGCGCTTCAACTGCCCAGAGTTCACGTCGCTATGCCCCATCACGGGACAACCCGACTTTGCAGAGATACGTATCGCCTACATCCCCGACGTGCGCATGGTAGAGAGCAAGTCGCTGAAGCTCTATCTCTTCAGTTTCCGCAACCACGGAGACTTCCATGAAGACTGCGTGAACATCATCATGAAAGACCTGATCCGCCTGATGGACCCGAAGTATATCGAGGTGCGCGGCATCTTCACGCCACGAGGCGGCATCAGCATCTGGCCGTATGCCAACTACGGCAGGCCGGGAACGAAGTACGAACAACTGGCTGAAAAGAGATTGGCGGAGCAAGAATAAAAAGAGTCTCCTCCCAACCCCTCCCAAAGGAAGAGGTTGGGAGGAGGCTTCTTTTGGGGTAGGCCTCTACTTCCTGATCGTATCCATCGCCGCCTGTTTGGATACAGCTTCCTGAGCCTTCTTGTTGGCTTGCATGGCACTCACCTGTCGATGGTAGCTGGTGTTCTTGCCATACTGACGGAGCACCAAGGAGTCGTCCTGCATGAAGACAAATTCCATCGTGTCGCGCCTGATCTTATCCTTTGCTATCCGCTTCTTGGTCGAGTAGTCCACCGTGTCGCGGGTCAAGATGAGCTTGCCGTTCCACGTCACCCAACCCGTATAGTTAGGCACCGGCGGATATTCCACGAGCGTCTCCGTAGTCAACGAATTTCCTTTATACACCATACCCACCGACGAGGCGGCATGATGGCGCTTCAAGGTGAAGCCATACTCTCGCGGCACAAACAGCAGGGCACGCATGGAATCGGTAAGCTCAGCCTTGATCTGCCCTTCGCTCTTCGTTGCCAACTCCCTGATCACAGGCATCACCTGATAGGTCCATGTGCCCTTCAGCTGGTCCAGGTCGATGACCATCAGTGCCTCGGTCGAGTCTTTCGGGTTGAGCATGAGCCCTACCCAGTCGCCCACCTCCGGATGGCCGAACACCTGCTTTTTCCCCATCGCGCTGACGATATTATAAGTCACCGGGTCACCGCCCTCGTTGGGCAGGAAGACGATGACCGAGTCGGTACATCCGTCGCACGCCAAGCCGTAGATCATCTTGTCGCCCGGCAGCTTCTGCGCGTTGTCTATCGCCTCTTTCTCTTTTCCCGCATTCCTGTTGAAGCAGCCAGCGGCAACCAATGCCGTGGCAAGCAACACGATAAAAGCTAATCTCTTCATACACTTATGCCTTTGATATGGCTGCAAAAATACACAAATTTCAGCGAAACTGCCGCCATTTCCTCCATTTTTTATTTCCGCAAAGGTTTACGGCAATAAATACCACTTGTTGGTCGTCGTGATACCATCATGTGGTCTTTACAATACCAAGTGCTGGTACCATCGATACCATACGCTGGTACTGTGAATACCAACGTCTGGTACTGCGAATACCAACGTCTGGTACTGTGAATACCAACGCCTGGTACTGCGAGTACCAAACGTCGCTTATACGAGCATAGCGAGTCTTAAGAAGGTACGCTGCGCCTCAACAATAACAATAAAAAAACGATTTTTATTTTGTATTGTCTTCGACTTGCAGTACCTTTGCACCCCAAATGCACCTTTTTATAAAAAGCAAACAATAAGATAACAGAAAATAGAAACATGAAGAAGAAAATTCAGTTTAGTCTCGTCTACAGGGATATGTGGCAGAGCTCTGGTAAGTTCCAGCCACGCAAAGACCAGTTGGAGCGTATTGCACCGGTAATCATCGAAATGGGCTGCTTTGCCCGTGTAGAGACCAATGGCGGTGCCTTTGAACAGGTGAACCTGCTGGCAGGCGAGAATCCTAACGATGCCGTGCGTGCTTTCTGCAAGCCGTTCAACGAGGCAGGCATCAAGACCCACATGTTGGACCGCGGCCTGAATGCGCTGCGCATGTACCCCGTCCCCGACGATGTCCGTGCGCTGATGTATAAAGTGAAGCATGCACAGGGTGTTGACATCCCCCGTATCTTCGACGGTCTGAACGACGTGCGCAACATCATCCCCAGCATCAAGTGGGCTAAGGAGGCAGGCATGACGCCGCAGGGTACGCTCTGCATCACCACCTCTCCCGTACACACGCTGGACTACTACATGAACATTGCTTCGCAGCTGATAGATGCCGGTGCCGAGGAAATCTGCCTGAAGGACATGGCAGGTATCGGACAGCCCGCCTTCCTTGGCAAGCTGACGAAGATGATCAAGGAGAAATATCCGCACATCATCATTGAATACCACGGACACAGCGGTCCCGGACTGTCTATGGCAAGCATCCTGGAGGTCTGCGAGAACGGTGCCGACATCATCGATACCGCTATCGAGCCGCTCTCCTGGGGCAAGGTTCACCCCGACGTCATCTCCGTCATCAGCATGCTGAGGAACGAAGGCTTCGAGGTTCCTGAAATCAACATGAATGCCTACATGAAGGCTCGCTCACTGACTCAGGAGTTCATCGACGAATGGCTGGGCTACTTCATCAACCCAGGCAACAAGGTGATGTCGTCACTCCTGCTGGGTTGCGGTCTGCCTGGCGGCATGATGGGCAGCATGATGGCTGACCTCGGCGGCATCATGGGCACCATCAACCACATCCGTACCAAGCGCGGCGACGAAGAACTGACCACCGACGACATGCTGGTGAAGCTGTTCAACGAGGTAGAATACGTATGGCCGCGAGTAGGCTATCCGCCATTGGTGACGCCGTTCTCCCAGTATGTGAAGAACATCGCGCTGATGAACCTGCTCACGATGGAACAGGGCAAGGGCCGCTTCGTGATGATGGACGACTCGATGTGGGGAATGATCCTCGGCAAGAGCGGAAAGATACCCGGCGAGATAGACCCGGAACTGAAAGAGCTGGCTGCCAAGCAGGGCCGCAAGTTCACTACTGCCGACCCGCATACGCTGCTTGCCAACGCCCTCGACGACTTCCGCAAGGAGATGGACGAGAACGGATGGGAGTACGGACAGGACGACGAAGAACTCTTCGAACTCGCCATGCACCCGGAACAGTACCGCAACTACAAGAGCGGACAGGCCAAGAAGAACCTCCTGGCAGACCTGCAGAAGGCCAAGGACGCGAAACTCGGTACCCAGCTGTCGGCAGAAGAGCTCTCAGCCTTCAAGCACGCCAAGGCTGATGCCATCGTAGCCCCCGTCAAGGGACAGGTGTTCTGGGAGTTTGGCGGAGACGGCGAGGCCGTTGCAACCGTAGAACCGTACATCGGCAAGGAGTACAAGGAGGGCGATGCCTTCTGCTACATCCAGGCTACATGGGGTGAGTTTGTCACCATTCCCGCTGCCCTCGGCGGCAAGCTTGTAGAGATTGCAGCCAAGCAAGGTTCAAAGGTCAACAAGGGCGACGTGCTGGCATACATCGAGCGTCCCGGAGCCTAAGTGTCCCTGCGCCAGCCAGCACTCCTAAGAGAACGTCCGCAAAAAGCATCATGGACTATCAAGCTATCATTGACAAATACTACGGAGAAGGGGATTCACCACTGAAAACCATCCTCCTGAAACACAGCCAATCTGTAATGCGCAAGGCATTACGGATTGGCTCTATGCATCCAGAGCTTCAACTGGACATGCAGTTTGTCGAGGAGGCTGCCATGTTGCACGACATCGGCATCATAGGCTGCGATGCGCCAGGCATCCATTGCTTCGGCACAAAACCTTACATCTGCCACGGAAGGATTGGCGCTGAGATGCTGAGACGGGAAGGTATGGAGCGTCACGCAAGGGTTTGTGAGCGACATACGGGTGCCGGCATCACAAAGGAGGAGATTCAGCAGCAACACCTGCCCCTACCCCTTCAAGACTTCCTGCCAGAGACGATGGAGGAACAACTCGTCTGCTATGCCGACAAGTTCTTCTCGAAGACAAAGTTGGGAACAGAAAAAACTATCGAACAGGCAGAGCGCAGTCTTGCCAAGTTTGGAGCAGCAGGTGTCGAGCGGTTCAAGGCTTGGGAAAAGATGTTTGCCGAAGAGCCGAAAAAATAGAGCTGTTGCATCTCCCCCATGCAGATAGAAAATCTAGATGGACTAGAAAGGCTAGAAATAAAAAAGGAAAAAGTAGAAGTTGAGAACGAAGACCGTCATATTCCTATTGGCGTTTGTCATCCTCTTTGCGGTGGCAGACAGCACCCTGCTTGCCCAGCGTCCACAGAAGAAGCGCATGCGCAAGCTGGTGGACTCGACGATGGTCGACTCGCTGAACAAAGACTCGCTTCCCGACCCCAACGACACCACACGCATGGACTCGCTCCAGAAAGCCATCTACAAACACAACAGGATGGTGGACGACTCCATCAAGCTGGACAGCATCCAACGTGCAAAGTCGAACGGCATAGAAGCACCCGTGCAGTATGCCGCCGAAGACTCGCTCGTCTACGACGCCATGACCAAGACGGCTTACATGTACGGTACGTCGAAGGTAGACTACCAGAACATGAACCTGAACAGCGACAAGATATACATGAGCTTAGACAGCAGCATTGTCAGGGCGACAGGTTCTGCCGACACCACCGCCATGGACGGCATCAAGGGCAAGCCGCAGTTCAGGCTGGGACAGGACGAGTATCAGAGCGACACGATGGCGTTCAACTTCAAGACCAAGCGCGGACTCATCAGGGATGTCTACACCGAACAGCAGGACGGCTACCTCAAAGGAGAAATAGGAAAGCGAGACTCTACGGGTACCATCTACCTGAAACACGGAAAGTATACTACCTGCGACGATCCGCATCCCGACTTCTATATCGCCCTGTCGCGTGCCAAGGTGCGCCCGGGCAAAGATGTGGTTTTCGGACCCGCCTACCTTGTCGTTGCCGATGTGCCGCTGCCTCTCGCCATACCCTACGGCTTCTTCCCCTTTACCAAGAGCTACAGCAGCGGATTCATCATGCCCTCCTACGGTGACGAGCAGACACGAGGATTCTACCTGCACAACGGTGGCTACTATTTTGCCATCAACGACAAGTGGGATTTGAAGCTGTTGGGAGAAATCTACACCCGTGGCTCATGGGGTATCTCAGCCACCAGCAACTACAAGAAGCGATACAAGTACTCCGGTTCTATCTTAGTCAGCTATCAGGACAGCCGTTCCGGTGACAAGGGAATGCGTGACTATACCCGTACGGAGAGCTTCAAGGTCTTGTGGAACCACACCCAAGACCCGAAAGCCAACCCCTTCAGAACACTGTCGGCAAACGTCAACTTTGCTACGACAAACTATGAAGTCAACAACCTGTACTCGATGTACAACCCGCAGGCAAGAACACAGAGCACGAGAACGTCTGCCGTCAACTGGAGCACGAAGTTCTCCAGCCTCGGCATGACCATCAACGGCGGCTTCAACATTGCCCAGTACATGCATGACTCCACGCTCTCCGTGACGCTGCCTGAACTGACCGTAAACGTGAATCCCTTCTATCCGTTCCGCAGGAAACACTCCGTAGGAAAGCAGCGATGGTATGAGAAAATCTCGGTAAGGTATACCGGACAGATGAAGAATACCATTACGGCCAAGGAGAACAGGATCATGAAGACGAACATCTTCAAGGAATGGGACAACGGTATACAGCACCAGATTCCCATCAATGCCAACTTCACCTTATTTAAATATATCAACATCAACCCCAACTTCACCCTGACTGACCGCATGTATTCCAAAAAGGTGCTGCGCGAATGGGATGAAGCTAAGCAGGCTGAGGTGCGTACCGACACCGTCTACGGATTCCATAACCTCTACAACTGGTCACTCAACCTGACGGCAACGACGAAGATATATGGTTTCTGGGTGCCGAACAGAAAGATATTCGGTGACAAGATTCAAGCCATCCGACACGTATTGACACCGTCGGTGACCTTCTCCTACTCACCAGACTTCAGCGCACGGCGCTACGGCTACTATGAAACCTACCAGCGTACCAATGCCGACGGTAGCGTCTCACTGGTAGAATACTCACCCTATGAGGGCTTTGTCTACGGTACACCGGGAAAAGGACGGACGGAGAGCATCAGGTGGACGCTCAAGAACAACATCGAAATGAAGGTGAAGAGCGACAAAGACTCCACGGGCATCAAGAAGTTGAGCATTATAGACAACTTCGGCATCACGATAGCATATAATGCTGCCGCCGAGCGACATCGCTGGAGCGACATAGAAACCGACCTCACGCTGAAGTGGTGGAAGAGCTATACCTTCAACATGCATGCACGCTTTGCCATGTATGCCTACGAACTGGACAGCAACGGAAAGCCTTTCATCGGCGACCATACGGAGTTCCACTACGGACGCTTCCCACGCTTCCAAGGTCTGTCGCAAAACATCTCCTTCACGCTGAATCCCGACAAACTGAAGAAATGGTTCGGCGGTGGGAGCGACGAGGAAGAAGACGACAGCAACATAGACTCGGAAACACATATCGAAAGTAACATGGACGACACCATGGAGAAAGCCAAGCATGCTGCCAAGAAGAAGAGAGGTGGCATTGCCGAGACCGACGAAGACGGATACATGAAATTCTCCATGCCGTGGTCTATCACCTTCGGATATAGCATCAATATGCGCGAGAACACGGCAGGCACATTCAACACCAAGCGCATGCGCTATCCTTATAAGTTCTCTCAGACACTGAACTGTAGCGGCAATATACGCATCAGCGACGGATGGAACATCAACTTCACCAGCGGTTATGACTTTGATGCACGCCAGCTGGCCTTGACGACGGCTTCACTCTCACGCGACCTCCATTGCTTCAACATGAGTGCATCGGTCGTGCTGCACCCTTACACCAGCTACAACTTCACCTTCCGATGCAACGCCTCGACGCTGACCGATGCCCTGAAGTACGACAAGAACAGCGGATTCTCCAATGCTGTCAGGTGGTACTAAGGAATGCCTGTACGTACTAAAATTCGCAAAATTGTTGCACACTACGATACCGATGTGCGCAATTTGCCACGCTTTTCTCTAAAAAAACGCTAAAATAACACCTCCTTTTGTTCTCCGATGCCTTTGAAAACCGTATCTTTGTGGTGAGTGCCACAGAGAGAGAGGAGGCATGTTGGACATAGTAGAAGGTATTGTTATGGAACAGAGAGTAATCATTTCTTCAATCGGCGAAATTGGTTCGTCTATCACACAGAGTTTTCAAAACGACTTGGCAATGGCTCTCGTGGAGTGCGAACGTGACCACATCTTTGTACTCACCGACGAAAACACGCATGAGAAATGCTGGCCTATGTTGAGCAACTTCTTCGGACTGAAGAACGCCAAGCTCATCATCATACCTGCCGGAGACCAACATAAAGGCTTAGAGTCCGTATGCCACGTATGGGAAGAGCTGGACAAGGGTGGCGCCACTCGCCACTCATGCCTCATCAACCTCGGCGGAGGCATGGTGACAGACCTCGGCGGCTTTGCTGCCAGCACTTTCAAGCGCGGCATCAACTTCATCAACATCCCGACAACGCTATTGGCAATGGTAGATGCAAGTGTCGGCGGAAAGACGGGTATCAACTTCGGAGGACTGAAAAACGAGATCGGAGTCTTCAACGACTCTAAGTTTGTCATCCTCAACACGGAGTTCCTGCGCACTCTTGATGCTGAGAACTTAGCAAGCGGATATGCCGAGATGCTGAAACACGGGCTGATCTCTACCGAAGAGATGTGGGCTGAGCTGGTGACTTTCAACCTGAAAGAAGGAGAGGAAGAGGAAAAGGGAGAAAGAGAGGAAGAGAGGCTTTCGTCTTCTACCCTCAAGCGCCTGCAACGCATGGTGGCTGACTCCGTGAAAGTGAAGGAGCGCATCGTGAAGGAAGACCCCACCGAACAAGGAATACGCAAGGCGCTGAACTTCGGACATACCTTCGGGCATGCCTTTGAGTCATGGAGCCTGGCAAGGGCAAAGAGCGCCCACCCCATACTACACGGATATGCCGTCGCCTTCGGTATCATCTGCGAGCTGTATCTCTCGGTTGCCAAGACTGGATTCCCCACTGACAAGATGCGGCAGACGGTGAACTACATCCGTGAGCACTACGGCTCACTTCCCATTACCTGCGACGACTACGACGAGCTGATAGAACTGATGACCCACGACAAGAAGAACATAGACAACACCATCAACTTCACCCTCTTGGGAGGTATAGGAGACATCAGAATCAACCAGACGGCAACCATCGAGGAAATCAAGGACGCCCTCGACTTCTTCCGTGACGGGTTGGGATAAGCTGGCAAAACTATATAAACAGACAACCTAAACATGAACCACATGAACCTAAAGACCACACTGATTGCACTTGTTGCCTTGACGACAACACTCTCGTCCGTTGCCCAACCCGTACGTCCGAGAAAACATCCGGTACGCTTCAAACAAATCAGCCGCAACATGCCTGCCGAATGGTATGGCTCTGCCGAAGGCATAGCAGCAGCCGACAGCGTACTGAAATACCAGTTCCCCAGCGGAGGATGGGGCAAGAACATGGACTGGCACAAGGCTCCGGAAGGCAAGAAAATCAAAGAGAAGCAACAGATATGGGAAGCTATCCACAGCAAGGACGGCGTGGGTGCCACCATCGACAACGGCGCCACGACGACAGAGATGCTGTTGCTGGCAAAGGTCTACGACGCCACGAAGAAGAGCAAGTACAAGAAAGCCTTCGTCAAAGGTCTCAACTACCTGCTGGAAGCACAATACGAGAATGGCGGCTGGCCGCAGTTCTATCCCTTCAAGCCTGCCAACAAGGAGGGGCATCCTTTCTACTCCAACCACATCACCTTCAACGACGACGCGATGTACCTGGTCATGAAAGCCCTGCGCGACATCTATGAAGACCAGGAGCCCTATGCCGCCCTGAAACTCTCGGACAAAGAGAAGGCACGGGCAAGGAGTGCCTACAAGAAAGGCATCGACTGCATCCTGAAATGCCAGATCAAGAAGAACGGCAAGCTGACGGTATGGTGCCAGCAACACGACGAGCACACCTTCGAGCCGGCGGGAGCGCGAAGCTATGAGCACCCGTCGTTCACCGCCTGCAACGAAACGCCGAACATCATCAAGCTGCTCATGGACGAACCCAATCCTTCCGACGAGATCGTCAATGCCGTTACTGCCGCCATCGAGTGGCTGAAGGCGCATGCACTCAAGGATGTCGCCATCGAGGAATACGAAAACAAGGACGGCAAATACGACCGACGGCTGGTCCACAAATTCGGTTCCGAGGTATGGGCACGCTACTATGACCTCGAAACGGAAGAGCCCTACGTCTGCGACCGCGACGGCATCAAGCAGCCTGGCATGGAATACATCAGCTATGAACGCAGAATAGGCTATGGCTGGTACGGCACCAACACCCAAAAGGTCATCAGCCGATACCCCAAATGGCTGAAGAAAGTGCGCCCATAGCACAAATACCTCCACATTCTTGCTTGCTTAACCAAAAATTTTCTTACCTTTGCAAACATATTGCAAAGGTAAGACACACGTAAATATATATTCGAATATACCAATATGAACATTTTAGAACTGAGCGAACAGGAGATTGTTCGCCGACAAGCTTTACAGGAACTGCGCAACATGGGCATCGAACCCTATCCTGCCGCAGAGTATCCCACGAACGCATTCAGTACGGACATACGCGAGAACTTCAACGACGATGAGCCGCAACGTGAGGTATGTATCGCAGGAAGACTGATGAGCCGACGCGTCATGGGAAAAGCTTCTTTCGCTGAGATACAAGACTCCAAAGGCAGAATACAAGTCTACGTCACCCGCGACGACATCTGCCCTGGCGAAGATAAGACCATGTATAATGCCGTCTTCAAGCGTCTGCTCGACATCGGCGACTTCGTAGGCGTCAAGGGCTTTGTCTTCCGCACGCAGACAGGCGAGATTTCCGTCCATGCACAAGAAATCAAGCTGCTCTCCAAGAGCCTCAAGCCCCTGCCTATCGTGAAGTATAAGGACGGTGTAGCCTACGACAAGTTCGACGATCCGGAGCTGCGCTACCGTCAGCGCTATGTTGACTTAGTTGTCAACGAGGGAGTGAAAGACACCTTCCTGCAACGTGCTACCGTCATCCGTACCATCCGGAAGGTCTTAGACGAGGCTGGATATACCGAGGTGGAGACCCCCACCCTTCAAGCCATTGCCGGAGGTGCCAGCGCACGCCCGTTCATGACGCACTTCAATGCACTGAACATCGAGATGTACATGCGCATCGCTACCGAACTCTATCTGAAGCGCCTCATCGTGGGTGGCTTCGAGGGCGTCTACGAAATCGGCAAGAACTTCCGCAACGAAGGAATGGACCGCAACCACAACCCGGAGTTCACCTGCATGGAGCTCTATGTACAGTATAAGGACTACAACTGGATGATGTCGTTCACCGAAAAGCTGCTCGAAACGGTATGTATCGCCGTCAACGGCAAGCCGGAGCGCGAAATCGACGGCAACATCATCAGCTTCAAGGCGCCCTACCGCCGTCTGCCCATCCTCGATGCCATCAAGGAGAAGACTGGATTCGACTGCAACGGCAAGACGGAAGAGGAGATTCGTGCCTTCTGCAAGGAGAAAGGCATGGAGGTAGACGAGACCATGGGCAAAGGTAAACTTATCGACGAACTCTTCGGAGAGTTCTGTGAGGGTACGTTCATCCAGCCTACCTTCATCACCGACTACCCGGTAGAGATGTCACCGCTGACCAAGATGCACCGTTCCAAGCCCGGACTGACCGAGCGTTTCGAGCTGATGGTCAACGGCAAGGANNCTGAACGACCCCATCGACCAGGAAGAACGATTCAAGGAACAGATGCGACTGGCTGACAAGGGCGACGACGAAGCAATGATCATCGATCAAGACTTCCTGCGTGCTTTGCAGTACGGCATGCCGCCGACCAGCGGCATCGGCATCGGCATCGACCGGTTGGTCATGCTCATGACGGGTAAGACGTTCATCCAGGAAGTTCTCTTCTTCCCTCAGATGAAGCCAGAGAAGAAGATTCCTCAGAGCACCTTCGCTGAATGGGCAGAGATTGGCGTAGAAGAAGATTGGGTCTACGTACTGCGCAAGGCTGGCTTCAACCTCATCTCCGACATCAAGGAAGAGAAGGCACAAGGCTTGCAGCAGAAGATTGGGGAAATCGTCAAGAAATACAAGCTGGACAAGCAAAAGCCAAGCGTGGAAGAGGTGCAAGGTTGGATAGAGAAGAGCAACGTATAATTGACAATTGATAATTGACAATTAGGATATGTATAACTGCGGTAAGATAGCGATCATCGGCGGCGGTAGCTGGGCAACGGCCATTGCCAAGATAGTGGTGAGCCACACACACCACATCGGATGGTATATGCGCCGTGACGACCGCATCGAAGACTTCCGCCGGTTGGGGCACAACCCGGCCTACCTGACGAGTGTGCGCTTCAACATGGACGAAATCTTCTTTACCAGTGACATCAACAAGATTATTCAGCAATACGACACACTGGTCTTCGTGACCCCTTCGCCCTATCTGAAGAGCCATCTGAAGAAGGTGAAGACGCGCCTGCGCGACAAGTTTGTCATCACCGCCATCAAAGGCATTGTCCCCGACGAGAACCTGGTATGCTCGGAATACTTCCATCAAGTCTATGACGTGCCCTACGAGAACCTTGCCTGCATCGGCGGACCGTCGCATGCCGAAGAGGTAGCCATGGAACGGCTGTCATATCTCACCATAGGATGTGCCGACGAAGAGAAGGCAAAAGCCTTCACCGAAGTGCTGGCTTCCAACTACATCAAGACGAAGACCTCGACAGACGTCATCGGCATCGAATACTCCAGCGTGCTGAAGAACGTATATGCCATAGCAGCAGGCATCTGCTCAGGACTCAAATACGGTGATAACTTCCAGGCGGTACTGATCTCCAACGCCATGCAGGAGATGCAGCGCTTCCTGGTCACTATCCAGCCAATGGCAAACCGCAGCATCATCGACTCCGTATATCTTGGCGACCAGCTCGTAACGGGCTACTCCAACTTTTCGCGCAACCGCACCTTTGGAACCATGATAGGCAAGGGCTACAACGTGAAGACGGCACAGATAGAGATGGAGATGATTGCTGAAGGATATTTCGGTACGAAGTGTATGAAGGAAATCAACCGCCACATGCACGTCAACATGCCCATACTCGATGCCGTATACAATATCCTCTACGAACGCATCTCGCCACAAATAGAAATCAAGCTGCTCACCGACAGTTTCAGGTAAGTCCTGAAAGGCAAGCCATCGAGACCCATTTCAGACAAGAGTACAACACCCATAAAATCTATCATTATGAACAAGAAAGAACAATTTGTCATTACCATCAACCGCGAACTCGGTTCTGGAGGACGAACCGTCGGGGAGAAACTGGCTAAAAGACTTGAGGTTCCATTCTATGACAAGGCGGTCGTCAAAGCATTGACAAAGGAACTAAACCTGACTGTCGAAGAGATTGAAAGGCTCAAAGGAAAGAAGGTGAAGTGGTGGACGGACTTCCAGCGCATGGTTGCACCGTTCTATGATACAGCCAGGCTACAGTATTATCAAATCAACGAGATAGGTGAACCGGAAGTACTGACTTCAGCAGAGCTGTTCCGCACGGAATCCAAGATACTGTCAGATATCGGCGCGAAAGAGTCGTGCATCATTGCAGGCCGCAGCGGTTTCTTCATCTTCCGCGACCATCCCAACCACCTGAGCATCTTGATTCAGGCACCGGTGGAGTGTCGCATCCAGCGTGTGATGGAGAAGCAAAGCCTGTCACGGGAACAAGCCCTCAAGAACATCAAAAGGGTAGACAAATGGCGTGAGAACTACATCAAGAAGTATACCAACACGTCGCGTTATGACACCCGCAACTACGACCTTGTCATCAACATGGCAGGATTAAGCGAAGACGATGCCGTAAGCATCATCCTCGACTACATCGAGAAGAGCAATCATTAACCTAATCATTATAAAAAGAAATGAAAAATATCAGTCTTGACATCACAAAGGCTGCTTGCTTCTTAGAGGCAGGCGCAGTGAAGGCTTTCGAGCCGAAAGTAAAGGCAGCGCAGGAAGCGCTGGAGAACGGAACATGCCCCGGTAACGATTTCTTGGGTTGGCTGCATCTGCCGACAAGTATCACTCCGGAATTTCTCGATGAGGTACAGGCAACTGCCAACACCTTGCGCGAGAAGTGCGAAGTGGTTGTCGTAGCAGGCATCGGTGGTTCCTACCTTGGTGCACGTGCCGTTATCGAAGCCTTGGGCAATTCGTTTGCATGGCTCATTCAGGACAAGAAGAACCCCACCATCCTCTTTGCCGGCAACAACATCGGTGAGGACTACCTCTCTGAGATGACCGAATACCTGAAGGACAAGAAGTTCGGCGTCATCAACATCTCGAAGTCGGGAACAACGACAGAGACTGCCCTGACGTTCCGCCTGCTGAAGAAGCAGTGTGAACAGCAGATGGGCAAGGAAGCAGCCAAGGAAGTCATCGTTGCTGTTACCGATGCCGTCAAGGGTGCTGCACGTACCTGTGCCGACAAGGAAGGCTACAAGAGCTTCATCATCCCCGACAACGTCGGAGGCCGTTTCTCTGTGCTCACACCTGTTGGCCTGCTGCCTATTGCTTGTGCAGGTTTCGACATCAAGGCTCTCGTCCAGGGTGCTGCCGACATGGAGAAGGCATGCGGCAAGGACGTACCGTTCGAGGAGAACCTCGCCGCACAGTATGCTGCCGTTCGCAACGGTCTCTACGGTGCCGGCAAGAAGATAGAGATCATGGTCAACTACCAGCCGAAGCTGCACTTCGTTTCTGAGTGGTGGAAGCAGCTCTATGGCGAGTCGGAAGGCAAGGACAAGAAGGGTATCTTCCCTGCCAGTGTCGACTTCACTACCGACCTGCACTCCATGGGACAGTGGATTCAGGACGGCGAACGCACCATCTTCGAGACCGTCATCAGCATTGAGAAGCCCAACCGCGAGTTGCTCTTCCCCAGTGACGAGGAGAACCTTGACGGTCTGAACTTCCTCGCTGGCAAGCGTGTGGACGAAGTGAACAAGATGGCAGAGTTAGGCACCCGTCTGGCACATGTCGACGGCGGTGTTCCCAACATCCGCATCAGCGTTCCCGAACTTAACGCATACTACATCGGACAGCTCATCTACTTCTTCGAGATTGCCTGCGGCATCAGCGGCAACATTCTGGGTGTCAACCCGTTCAACCAGCCGGGAGTGGAGGCTTACAAGAAGAACATGTTCGCCCTGCTCAACAAGCCTGGCTACGAAGCCGACAGCAAGGCTATCCAGGAACGTCTGGCTAAAGAGGCATAAACCATAATGAACGAGACGATACAACAATACCTGAAAGAGCACGGCTTCGAGCAGTTCACGCCCAAAGCCGTGCTCTTCGATATGGACGGCGTCCTTATCGACTCCATGCCCAACCACGTTGTCGCATGGAAAGAGTCGATGGCGGTGTTCGACATAGCGATGACAGCCGACGATGCCTATGCGACGGAGGGCGCACGCGGCGTAGACACCATCCGCAAGATGGTGAAAGAACAGCATGGACGCGACATCGACGAGGCTGAAGCACAACAGATGTACGACGTGAAGAGCCGCATCTTCAACGAACAGCCGCTGGCTCCCGTCATGAATGGCGTCAGAGGGTTGCTCCGGAAGATCAGCCGCGACGGTCTGCGCATCATCGTCGTCACAGGAAGCGGACAGCGACCGCTCATCCAGCGCCTGTCGGAAGAGTTTCCAAAGTACATTTCTGAAGACCAAATCATTACCGCCTACGATGTGAAACGGGGAAAACCCGCCCCCGACCCATACCTGATGGGGCTGAAACGTGCCGGCGACTTACAGCCGTGGGAGGCCATCGTGGTAGAAAATGCACCGTTGGGAGTCCGTGCCGGTGCTGCCGCCAACATCTTCACCGTTGCCGTCAACAGCGGTCCACTGTCCAACGAGGCACTGAAAGAGGCTGGTGCCAACATCGTCTTCGACAGCATGACCGACTTCCGTGACCACTGGGACCGTATGTTTGCACCCGAACTCATCAAAAACGGGAAGAAAAAGCTCAACCAGAATGATGAGAAATGGGAACGGATGTACCAGCAAGTCATGGACTACATGGAGACCAACAAGCGAAGACCGTCTAAATATCATCCTGAGGACCGCAAGATGCACGCGTGGATCAAGTACAACAAGAAGCGCTTGATACACAATGCCATGCCCAAAGAGCGGGCAGAGCGTTTCAGGGAGTTGCTGCTGACAGCCATCAAGTACTGGAGGAGCAACCAATATAACCGCCCCAGCATCAGGGAGTTTGAAATCAACTTCTAATCAGTGAGGGCTATCTCACCGCTACCAAAGCACCGATGGTGCTGTTCGTCGTAGACGACACAGAACTGACCGGGTGCCACGCCGTGAATAGGGGCATCGGCATGTAGGGTGAAGGCGGCACCCTCGCCCACGTTCTCACCGTCCGTGGTGATGGTTGCCGGCAGGTATTCCGCCGTATGGCGTATCTTGAAAGTCACGCGGAACACTTTCCCCTCGCCGAAAGGTGCCGTCAGGAAGTGGAAGTCTCTCACCCGGAACTCCTGCCGGTAAGCCTCTTGCGGGTCGTAGCCGTGGGCTACATAGAGGATGTTCTGCGCCATATCCTTCTTCACCACAAACCAGGGACCGCCGCCGAAGCCCATCCCCTTGCGCTGGCCGATGGTGTGAAACCACAGTCCCTTGTGCTCACCTATCTTCTTTCCTGTATCCAGCTCGACGACGTCTCCAGGCTTCTCGCCAAGGTATCGGCGTATGTATTCGTTGTAATTGATTTTACCCAAGAAACAGATACCCTGCGAGTCCTTGCGCTTGGCGTTCACGAGATGTTCGCGCTCAGCTATCTGGCGCACCTCGTCTTTCATATAGTGACCAATGGGAAAGAGGGCTTTCCGCAGCTGCCAGTCGTAGATTTGCGCCAGAAAGTCGGTCTGGTCTTTCACCGGGTCTGGACTGGTCGTCAGCCACTTGCGTCCGTCAAGCCATTCCGTCTGCGCATAATGGCCGGTAGCGATCAAGTCGTAGTCGCTGCCTCGCTTCTCGTGGAAGGCACCAAACTTGATCAGCCTGTTGCACATCACGTCGGGATTGGGCGTCAGTCCGGCACGCACCTTGTCCATGGTGTACTTCGTCACCTTGTCCCAGTACTCCTGATGGCAGTCGACCACCTCCAGCCGGCAGCCATACCTGCGGGCAACGGCGGTCGCCATCTCCAAGTCTTCCTCGCTGGAGCAGTCCCATTCCTCGTCTTCGTCGGGTCCTATCTTGATGTAGAAGCAGTCGGGATGCAACCCTAACTGCGCAAACTCATACACAACGACGCTGCTGTCGACACCGCCCGACAAAAGTACGGCAATACGCTTGTCCTTGATTTCATCTGTATTCATAGTGCAAAGGTATGAAATAATTCATAATTCACAATTAAAATCACTATCTTTGCAGGCAGAAACTACTATACTTATGAAGTTAGCACGCATCAAACACTACCTGCACATCGGTATATGGCGCACCGACGAGGATGGCACCGAGAAGTCGACACTGTGGTCACGCTGTCTGCGCACCCTCTATCTGGCACTGCGCTTCTTCATCTTCCGCGGCCACTCCGACTATGCCACAGCCCTGGCGTTCAGCACCATGCTTGCCATCGTTCCCGTTGCCGCCGTCGTCTTTGCCATTGCCCGCGGCTTCGGACTGAACGTCCACATCGAGCAGTGGTTCCGGCAGACGCTCAGCAGCCAGCCGCAGGCTGCCGAAGCCATCATCAACTTTGCCAACTCCTATCTGGTACACGCACGCAGCGGTGTCATCCTCGGACTCGGACTGGTCTTCATGCTCTATAGCGTGATGTCGCTTATCTATAACATCGAGCATGCCTTCGACGAAATCTGGCAGGTGAAGGACTCACGCTCCGTCGGTCGCATCGTGACGAGCTACACGTCCATGATCTTCCTCGTGCCCATCGTCATCATCCTCACATCAGGTATCAACGTCTTTGTATTCGGCATCGTAGACAGGTTGCAGGCATTCACCCTATTAGGACCCCTTGCCCAGTTTTTCATCAAGTTGCTGCCGTGGGTCATCATGTCGCTGGCTTTCATCCTTCTCTACGTTGCGATGCCCAACACCAAGGTATACATCAGCAAGACCATCGTGCCAGGCATCATAGCAGGCACAGCCATGCTGCTCCTGCAATTCTTCTACATCAAGGGACAGATGTTCCTCACCAGCTACAACGCCATCTACGGTTCCTTCGCAGCCCTGCCGCTGTTCATGCTGTGGATGCTGTTCTCGTGGTACATCTGCCTGTTCTGTGCCGAGTTGTGCTACACCAACCAGAACATGGAGTACTACGCCTTCCTCATCAGCACCAAGGATGTCAGCTCACAGAAACGCACGGAGATGTGCCTGATGTTGCTCAGCCTCATCTGCAAACGCTTTGCTGAAGGAAAGCAACCTTATACGGCACTGCAACTGAAACAGCTGACTCATATCCCCATCCGCATCACCACCGACCTGCTGCAACGCCTGCAACAGGTCAACATCGTGAACCAGGCTACCACAGCCGACGGCAACGACGAACCGACCTACCAACCGGCGCAGGACATCAGCAACATCACCGTGGGGCGGGTCATCGAACTCTTAGACTCCTACCCCACCCACAAGCACCGCCACCTAAGCGTTGATGCCACACAGACGCTACAGGAAGAACAGCTCGACCGCATCAACACCATTCGCCGCCAGTACCTCGACGAACTCAAGAAGATACCGGTCAAGGACTTATAATTTCTCCAATGGGCACATCCTCTTGGAGGTGGGCTTAATACGCTTCGCGATACTTGCTCTCGTCTTTGTCTTCCAACATGGAGAGATAGGAGTTGTAACGGCTTTGGGCGATATAGTGCTCGTCCAAGGCTTTCAGTACGGCACAACCAGGCTCGTGGGTGTGCGTACAGTTGGAGAAACGGCAGTCTTTGGAGAAATGGAATATCTCACGGAAGTAGCTGGTAAGTTCTTCTTTTTCGATATCAAACGTCCCGAATCCCTTGATGCCGGGCGTGTCGATGATGTAAGCTTCACCCCCTGTTCCTCCTTCGGCAGAGCGGGGGGGAAGGCTGATCATCTCACTGAACGTTGTGGTATGCATACCGGTCTGATGTGCATCAGAGATGTCGGCAGTACGGAGGCTGAGTCCGGGCACCAAGGCATTGATAATGGTCGACTTCCCCACTCCGCTGTTGCCGCTGAACAGCGTAATCTTGCCCTGAAGCAAGGGGAGAAGGGATGAAGCCCCCTCCAATGCCGAGATTGCCACACACGTATAACCGATGTTTTCGTACAGGTCCATCATCATGCGCAGGTAGCGCAGCTCGTCTTCAGAAAGCAAGTCGGTCTTGTTGAAGACAAGGGTTACGGGCACCCGATAGGCTTCTGCCGAAGCCAGGAAGCGGTCGATGAAGGTAAGGGGAGTCTCAGGCTGCTTGATGGTGACGATAAGGAATGCCTGGTCTACGTTGGCTGCAAGGATATGGCTCTGCTTAGACAAGTTGATAGACTTGCGGATGATATAGTTGCGCCGGTCTTGAATCTCTGTAATCCAGTAGACGGAACCATCCCCGCTTGCTTCTCCCTTTTTCTCTTTTCTCTCTTGTCCTTTCTCTGCCTTCTTCTCGTGCCCCTTACCTTCGGCAATAGTCACACGGTCACCCACAGCCACCGGGTTGGTGCTGCGGATGCCCTTCAGTCGGAAGTTTCCTTTGATCTTGCAGTCGACAACCTGCCCGTCTTCAGTCCTGACGGTGTACCAGCTGCCGGTGTTCTTAATGACAAGTCCTCTCAATTGTCAATTGTGAATTATGAATTGAAAGCCCCCCAGCCCCCTAAAGGGGGTGTTGTGAATTGTGAATTATGAATTGTGAATTGTCAATTGAACTAAACCGTCATGATCTCCTTGGTCTTATCATCCAGGAGTTCGTCGAGTTTCTTGATGTACTTATCGTGCAGCTTCTGAAGATCCAGCTCGGCATCCTTCTCGTTGTCCTCGCTAAGTCCGTCCTTGATGGCTTTCTTCAGTTTTTCCTTGATGTCGCCGCGCACGTTGCGCACTTCCACCTTGGCTTTCTCGCCGATTTTGTTGCACTGCTTCACGAGGTCACGGCGGCGCTCCTCTGTGGGCTGCGGGATATTCAGGCGGATCACCTCGCCGTTGTTCTCCGGTGTTATGCCCACATCGCTGTCCATGATGGCTTTCTCGATGTCGCGGATAGCCTTGCGGTCCCAGGGCTTGATGGCAATGGTACGTGGGTCGGGCACCGATACGTTAGCAACTTGGTTCAGCGGAACCATAGAACCGTAGGAGTTCACCTTCACACCGTTGAGGATGGCGACATTGGCGCGACCGGCACGAATGCGTGCCAACTGCTCTTCAAGGAACATGGCAGCCATCTCCATGCGCTCCCCGGCATCACTTAAAGTCTGTTTTACGTCTATCATGCTATTTTCGTTTTACGGATTTACAATGTTTTACGATTTACTAATGAATATGAGCACAAAAATAGGGAATAAAAATGGAACGGGCAACAAAAACACCATAAAAGTTTGCTTCCCACTCCACTTTTTTCAATTGACAATTCACAATTCACAATTGACAATTATTCAATTATCGTGCAAACCGAGTGCAATGATGCTTGCACCAATTGCCGAGGTGTAGCCGATAATCGAACGAAGTTCAATTTTTCAATCTTTCAATTTTTCTTCGACTTTGTTGGTCAGTTCCACAAACTGAGGGATGGAGAGTTGTTCGGGACGTTTCGTCATGATTTCCTGTTCAAAGAAACTGGCGGGCGGCTGTACGTTGGTAAACATCTGACGCAGAGAAACACGCAACATCTTGCGACGCTGGTTGAAGACGGTCTTCACCAACCGCTTGAACAACGCCCAGTCGCAGCCCAGGTCCTCGACACCATTGCGCGTCATGCGGATAACGGCACTCTTCACCTTCGGTGGCGGATTGAAGACGGTCTCGTCTACCGTGAACAGGTATTCCACGTCGTACCACGCCTGCATCAGTATCGACAGGATGCCATACTGCTTGTTGCCGGGGGAGGCTGCCATTCGGAGTGCCACTTCACGCTGGATCATACCCGTACAACATGGTATTAGTTCCTTGTTGTCGAGCATCTTGAAAAATATCTGCGACGAGATGTCGTATGGGTAGTTGCCCGTCAGCACAAACGGGCGCCCACCAAAGACCTCGTTCAAGTCCATCCGCAGGAAGTCGGCAGAGATAATCCAAGTAGGAGGGTTCTTGCCTTCTTGCTCTGGCAAGCGTCTCCTTTCGTCGCCGAGCGGCAAGGGACCGTCGGTCGAGCGGATGGTTGAAAAATGTTCTTGCAGGTACTGAACGCTCTCACGGTCTATCTCCACCACCTTCACCTCTCGCGGCTTCGGCACCAGGTACTGTGTCAGCACCCCCATGCCTGGCCCTATCTCCAAGACGGGTATGTCGGGACAGGCATCCACCGTATCGGCTATACGCTTCGCGATATTCAGGTCGGTCAGGAAATGTTGCCCCAGGTTCTTCTTCGGTCTAACTTGTTTCATGCTGCAAAAATACTATTACTAGTTCTATTAACCCTTTATTCCTTATTTGCCAGTTTCTTAAACTGATGTTCTGCATTCTGTGTATTAAGCACCAGCAATTGTTCTTTTGCAATACGTTGCAATACTTCAAAGCGCAAATCGCGAGGCATATTTTGCTTGATCAGTTCAGAATTAAGCGATTCCATGTTAGAGAGGACAACCAGTTCGTTGATGGAAGCTGTGTCTCGCATGTTCAGTTTCTTTGCCAATTCTGGATTTGCCTCTTCCCAATCCTTGGCAGTATAACCAAAAAGAGCCAAATTTAGCAAGTCTGCTTCTGTGGCATAGATAATTCCTTCTTTCTTTTTGGCAATGGAAAGTTTTGGAATAATGATATGCTTGATTGCATCTGTATGCAATGTATAGTTTGTCTTTGCAAGAATACGTTTTACATCCCAGTGCTGAAGCAGTGGGTCGTTTTGCGTTTCCTTCAGTTGTTGATATTCCTTGACGACATATAGCTGAAAAGTTGGACTTAACCACATACCGAAGTTGAAAGCGATATCCTTGTGGGCGTATGTACCACCATAACGTCCAGCTTTCGAATAAATACCGATAGCACCAGTTTTTTCAGTCCATTCCTTTGGGGTTAAAGAGAATGTATTAAGACCCGCCTGTTGCCTAAACGCATCGAATTCGATGCTTTTAAATTGTGGATTATGCAACTGTTCCCACACCCCAAGGTATTCAATTGTACTGCGGGAACGCATCCAGTTTTGAATGATATAATTCGTTCGCTGCTGATCTTTGAACCTCGCCATATCCGTCAGACAAATATAGTCATTTTCATTTCCTTGAAGTAGTACAGAGATCTCAGTGCCATTGGCATTTATCTTTTTTGTTGTTGCCATTTTCTCTACGTTTTATACGATTCAATAAATGCAATTGCAAATATAACACTTTTCCGCGCCTCAGCAAAATAAAAACCGCTTTTCTTATGTTTTATGCTCACTTAATCGTATCTTTGCACCAATATAACAAATTGAAGAGCCATGAAAAACTTTTTTGATCTCAAAGGACAGGTAGCCATCGTGACAGGATGCTCAGGCGGACTGGGTGTTCAGATGGCAAAAGCACTCGCTAACCAAGGTTGTAACATCGTACCCATTGCACGCCGCATGGAGAAACTGGAGGAAGTCGCCGCCGACCTGCGTGCCGACTACGGTGTGGAGGTACTGCCCATCCGCTGCGACATCACGCAGACGGAGATGGTCGAAAATGTGGTTACAAAGGTGATGGAGCGATTCGGACGCATAGACATCCTCGTCAACAATGCCGGAACGGGAGCCGTGGCTCCTGCCGAGGACATCACCGACGAGCAGTTTGACAACGAGATGAAGATTGACCTCTTCGGAACGTTCAAGATGGCACGTGCCGTAGCCAAGCGTGCCATGATTCCTGCCAAGTACGGACGCATCATCAACATCGCATCGATGTACGGACTAGTGGGTAACAAGATAGCGCCCTGCTCACCCTACCATGCTGCCAAGGGCGGCGTCGTCAACCTTTCGCGCGGCCTGGCTGCCGAATGGGGAAAGTATGGCATCACCGTGAACACCATCTGTCCGGGATACTTCTGGACGCCCCTGACCAAGGACACGCTTGAGACCGACTGGTTTACGGAGTATGCCAAGAGCACCATCCCCGTAGAGCGTTACGGCAACGAAGGCGAACTGGATGCCGCTGCCATCTTCCTCGCCTCGCCAGCCGCCAGCTATGTCAACGGTGCAGCCCTGCCCGTCGACGGAGGCTATACGTGTGTGTAGCAGGTGGAAATGGTGTATAAAGTGGCTACTGGGCAAGAATGAAGTGCAGATGTCGTACTGATGAAGTTACGAAAGTGCTTTTCCCGAATCTTCTGACACGTGTCGAAAAACCTTCTGACACGTGTCGGAAACGTTTTTGACACGTGTCAAAAGGTTTGAGACAATCTAAATGGCAACTTCGCCAGATACCTTTCTGGACATCAATACGTGTAAAAAATCTCACACTGAGCCACAGAGGACACAGAGGAAGAGGTTAAAGGAGTATTTTCAGAGGCTAAATGCACACTCTCCGCTTTCTATGTTAAAATCCA
>DEJO01000045.1 GCA_002353555.1 Prevotella sp. UBA2746
CATCACCAAGAGCCGCGACGTCAACACTCAGGCAGTGTTCTCCCTCCGCGGGAAACCCCTCAACTCCTACGGCATGGACCGCATCGAGGTGTACAAGAACGAGGAGTTCTACCTGTTGCAGTCGGCGCTCGACATTGAGGACGGACTGGACACGCTACGCTACAACAAGGTTATCGTAGCCACCGATGCCGATGTCGACGGCATGCACATCCGCCTGCTCACCATCACCTTCTTCCTGCAGTTCTTCCCCGAACTGGTGAAGAAAGGACATGTATACGTCTTGCAGACGCCCCTCTTCCGCGTCCGCAACCGCCGTTCCAAAGTCAAGGACAAGAAGGTGATAGAAGAGGCTGATGCCAAACGCGGCAAAAACGAGAAGAAGACCGACTTCGTCACTCGCTACTGTTATAGTGAAGAAGAGCGACAGCAAGCTATCAAAGACCTGGGACCCGACCCGGAGATTACCCGCTTCAAGGGCTTAGGAGAGATCAGTCCTGAAGAATTCTCCCATTTCATCGGTCCCGACATGCGCATCGAGCAGGTCACCCTACACAAAAACGACCAGGTGGCGAAGCTCTTAGAGTACTATATGGGCAAGAACACCATGGCCAGACAGAACTTCATCATCGACAATCTGGTGATAGAAGAAGACTTGGTAGAGGAGGAGTAAGGCCAGAAGGGGTCTTAAAATTGTTAATGGTTAATATATATATATCAATGAAAGGTTACCTTATAGCCCTGCTCCTGTTTTTAGGAATGGGCAACGTCAGTGCCCAGCTCCGGCTGAACTTCGGAGAAAACAGTCCGTTACGCAAGATGCAGATAGCAGAGATGGCAGTCAGCCACCTGTATGTAGACTCCGTCGACGAGTCGAAGTTGGTCGAAGACGCCATCCGCGGCATGCTCCGGGAGCTCGACCCCCACTCTTCTTATACCGATGCCAAGGAGACGAAGGCGATGAACGAGCCTCTGACAGGCGACTTCGAAGGCATCGGCGTACAGTTCAACATGATTGAAGACACGCTGGTGGTCATCCAGACCATCGTCAACGGCCCCTCGCAAAGGGTAGGCATCCTTGCAGGCGACCGCATCGTAGCCGTCAACGACACCGCTATTGCCGGTGTGAAGATGTCCCGTACAGACATCATGAAGCGTCTGCGCGGCAAGAAAGGCACGAAGGTCAGAGTGCAAGTCGTCAGGCGGGGCGCAGACAAGCCTCTGCCCTTCGTCATCACTCGTGCCAAGATACCCGTCCACTCCATCAATGCCGCCTACATGATACGTCCGCAGGTGGGCTACATCCGCATCGAGAGCTTCGGTGCCAAGACCTACGACGAGTTCATGACCGCCGTAGACTCACTGAAGCGCCAAGGCATGCACCACCTCATCATTGACTTGCAGGAGAATGGCGGCGGCTACTTAGAAACGGCAGTAAAGATTGCAAACGAGTTTCTTGACGAGGACGACATGATTGTCTATACCAACGGACGTGCCGTACCACGACGCGAATACCGAGCACGTGGCAACGGCGACCTGCGCGACATGCCACTCACCATCCTCATCGATGAGTTCTCGGCATCGGCATCAGAAATCTTTGCCGGAGCCATCCAAGACCATGACCGCGGCACGCTTGTAGGCCGTCGCTCCTTCGGAAAAGGACTCGTCCAGCGCCCTGTAGAGCTGCCCGACGGCTCCATGATACGCCTCACCGTTGCCCACTACTACATCCCCAGCGGTCGTTGCATTCAGAAACCTTACAAGAAAGGTGACCTGAAAGAGTATCAGATGGACATCGAGCATCGCCTGAAGAACGGAGAACTGACCAATCCTGACAGCATACACTTCGCAGACTCGCTGAAATGCTACACCCTGAAGAAGCACCGCACCGTCTATGGCGGCGGTGGTGTCATGCCCGACATCTTCGTTCCCCTCGATACCATGAAGTACACCAAGCTGGACCGAAGGCTGGCAGTGAAGAGCATCGTCATCAACCAGACGATGAAGTATATCGACAACAACCGCAAGCAGCTGCATAAGGCCTACAAGACTTTCGACGACTTCAACCGTGACTATATCGTTCCGCAATCGCTCCTCGACACCATCATCGCAGAAGGTGAGAAGCAGAACCTCAAAGCCAAGGACGACGACGAACTGCAACGCACCCTATACTACCTGCGCATACAGCTCAAGTCACTCATAGCACGCGACCTGTGGGACATGCAGGCATACTTCAAGGTGTGGAACGAGCATAGCGACATCGTCAAGAAGGCTATCGAGAAGGCAGAACCTCTTTGATCAGCCTGTCGGCGTGTCCCCACTTGTCCATGAGATAGAGCATGTAGCGGACATCGACACCGATGCAACGGGCAAGAACCTTGTCGAAGAGGATGTCGCTGGCAAGGCTGTCCCAGTTGCCGTCGAAGGCAAGCCCTATGAGGCGTCCTTTGCCGTCGAACATGGGTGAGCCGCTGTTGCCGCCGGTAATGTCGTTGTTGGTGATGAAGCAGAGCTGCATCTTGCCAGTGGCCTTGTCCTGGTATTTGCCGAAGTCCTTGGAAGACATCAGCTCGTGCATGATAGGTTCTGCAAAGTATTCTTCGTTCTTGTCGGCTTGCTTCATCTTTTCTACAATGCTTTCAGCAGTGGTATAATACCCCGAAGGCTTGCCACCAATCATCACGTCGCGCACCTGTCCGTAGGAGAGTCGCATGGTGAAGTTGGCATCAGAGTAGTGAGGCAGGTCTTGCTCCATGCGCAGACGTGCTGCACAGAGCTTCTTCTCCTCAGTCTGCACACTGTCAAGCAGTGGGGCAATCTCTATGCCGATGGCTCCATAGCATGCCATGAGGTCTATGCCGAGCGCAACGCCAGGGTCTTTGATGTGGTTCTTCTTGTTGAAGTAGAATTTATGTCCTTTCTTCATGAGTTTCGACTTCTTGTAGAGCCAGTCTACATAGCGCCTGTAGTCGCCGTCAAACTTCTTCTTGACAGTCTTGACGACATCCGGTTGGTAGCGTTCGGGCACCTGCTCGGCATAGTTGCGCAACATGGCTGTGGTGAGTTCCTTGTCGAGTTCAATGTTCCACTTGTCGCTGTTGTCGTCAAATTCCAGATATTGCTTGTTGGGGTTGTCTTCCGGTCCCTTGGGTGTCATGCTGGAGTTGATTTTGATGGCACGGGTGAAGAACTCCGTGTTGCGCCAGAACGACTCGTTCCAATAATGGAGTGCTCGGTAGGCTTCGAAACGTTTGGCATACAGTTCCTTCAGCTTGTCGAAGTCAACGTCAATAGCGTCGTAGTCTGCATGCTCTTTCTCCATCGTATCCTTCTTCTCTTTCAGCCATTGCTGGATACGCGCTTCATACTCCTGCTTCTGCCGGATAAGTCCGATGGAATCGATACATTTGTTCATGCCGATAGAGTTTTTCCAATAATTGGAGCTATGGGCGAAGGCATCTTCGTACTGTATGCGCGTCTTGTCGTCCTTAGCCATATATTTCCTCAGGATGGCAAGTTTCTTGTCACGCACCTGTATGCGGGTGGTGTTCTCTCCGTTGCGCATCTCTTCGATGCCATAGCTGGAGAGATAGCGGCTGGTGGAGCCGGGATAGCCCACGGTCATGGCGAAGTCGCCGTCACGGTAGCCATCCAGTGACACCTCTGCCCAACGCTTCGGGTGGTAGGGTACGTTGTCCTTGGAATAGTCGGCAGGTCCGTTGGTCTTCGGATCAGCATAGATACGGAAGACGGAGAAGTCACAGGTCTGGCGCGGCCACATCCAGTTATCGGTTTCACCACCGAACTTACCCATCGACTTGGGAACGGTGAAGACCAGTCGCACGTCGCGGAAGTCCTGGTAGGTGGTGGCATAATACTTGTTGCCCTCGTAGAAAGGGTCTATGTCTACATGGAGGGTGGAGTCTATCTTCTTGATAGAGTCGGTCATGACGTTGGCAATAGAGTCGATGATGGTACTTGCCTCATCGTTAGACTTTTCTTTCAGCAACGGCAGCAAGCGGGCAGTAACGTCCTGCTGGTCTTTCATGAACGACACGAACATGTTCTCGTTGGGCAGCTCGTCGGCAAAGGTCTTGGCATAGAAGCCGTTGCGCATGTAGTCATGTTCTACCGTGGAGTGCTTGTTGATGGCACTGAAGCCACAGTGGTGGTTGGTGAAGACAAGTCCGTCGGGCGACACGACAACACCGGAGCAATAGCCGCTGAAGTTGACACAAGCCTCCTTGAGCGACTTGTCACCGCGATAGAGATCGTCGTAAGAGAGCTGGAAACCTTCCGACACCATCTGCTTATAGACCAGAGAGTCTAAATTGTATAACGTCCACATGCCTTCATCGGCGTGTAAAGGTAAAAAAGTAAAAAGGCAAAAAAGTAAAAACCAAGTTATTCGTTTCATTGTGAATGGATTAAATATAGATTATCTAAAGTATTTT
>DEJO01000003.1 GCA_002353555.1 Prevotella sp. UBA2746
ATCGTATTCTATTTTCCCACGCAAAAGTTTTTAAAGATATTTCGTAATACTTCTGGGGTGGTGATTTGTCCTTTCCCGGTGATTTCGGAAAGGTCAGCAAGAACCTGGCGAAGGTCTTCAGCAACAAGGTCTCCACTGAGTTGTTGGGCTAAACTCTCTATCACATGTGTAAGATTGTCATGGGCACACATGAGGGCTTGGTAGTGACGGGCAGAAGTTACTATTACATCGGAATCGGAGAGGGTAGGGATATTGACCGATTGACAGATAGCCGATTGAAGTTGGTCGATGTTGAGGTTTTGCTTAGCAGAGATGCGTATAAATGATGCATGAGGAATAGAGAATGAAGAATCACATGAAGCTAAAGAATCACTTTCTTTATCGATTTTGTTTCTTATGACTATCAGAGATTTACCACTACATCTTTCTTGTATTTCTTTAATCTCTTCATGGGTCGGTTGCTTGTCGATGAGCCAAAGGACTATGCGGGCTTTGGCTATGGCTTGATAGGTACGGTCGATACCGATCTGCTCTATAGCGTCTGTTGTCTGTCGAATGCCAGCCGTGTCGATGAAGCGGAAAGTTATGCCATTCAGGTCGATGACGTCTTCGATGGTGTCTCGTGTAGTTCCATGAATATCTGAGACGATGGCTCGCTCATCATGGAGAAGCCGGTTGAGCAGAGTTGACTTACCAACGTTTGTCTTGCCGACAATGGCTACGGGAATGCCTTTCTTCAGGGCTTGTCCCATTTCGAAAGACTGAGCAAGCTTTGTGATATGTTTATCAATTTTATTGGCAAGCTCTGTCAGTTCCTTCCTGTCGGCAAACTCCAGGTCTTCATGGTCGGAGAAATCTAGTTCGAGTTCAAGAAGAGAAGTGAGTTTGAGAAGTTGTTCGCGCAGGTTTGCCAGTTCTGAAGAGAAGTGTCCTCTCAGTTGGCTCATAGCCATCTGATGTGTGGCTTTGTTGGTGGAGGCAATGAGGTCGGCAACGGCTTCTGCCTGTGTCAAATCGAGTTTTCCATTAAGGTAGGCTCTCATGGTATACTCTCCCGGTTTTGCCATACGGCAACCGTTTCGGATGAGCAAGTCGAGTATGCGACTGACGATATAAGCGGAGCCGTGGCATGAGATTTCCACACTATCTTCTCCGGTATAGGAGCGTGGTGCACGGAATACTGCCACCATCACTTCGTCGATGATTTCGGAACCATCGGTAAGGCGAGTGTAATGGATTGTATTTGCAGCACTATCCATGAAGCATGAGGTACAGATAGTGCTGACGACAGAGATTGCAGAAGGACCGCTGACACGTATTACGGCGATAGCACCACCTGTCGCCGTTGCCAGCGCACAGATGGTGTCTTCTCCTGTCCATGTTTGCTCCAGATTTGTTTCCATCGGTTATATCCTGTCAAGTACTTTTTTAATGAGCGTATCGATACTGTTTTTGTACTCGGTGTTCATCTCCTTGGCATAGCGGTTGGCGATGACCATGCAGCAAGTCATAGCCCGATGGCCGAGGAGAGAGGCAAGACCTGCAAGAGCGGAAGACTCCATTTCGAAGTTGCAGATGCGCATTCCGTCGTACTCGAAAGCTTCAATCTTCTCGTTTTGTTCCGGATCTGCAATTTCGGCACGAAGTTGCCGGCCTTGTGGTCCGTAGAAGCCTCCGCATGCAACAGTATAGCCACGTACCATGTCGTCGCCTGCAATCTGATTGATGAGCTCTTGATCGGCAACAGCTACGTATGGAGCCCCTTTAAGAGAATCCCACTGCATGTGCTTCTTGAACGCCTCTTCCAGTTGGAGGTCGCATACGTCATTACGTCCGGCGTAGTAGTTGAGAAGTCCATCGAATCCTATGCTCTTGACGCTTGCCACGAAGCTGCCAGTAGGAGTGAACGGCTGAAGTCCGCCACACGTACCTATGCGCACTAAGGTAAGGGTGCGATGGTAAGATTTTTCCGTTCTGGAAGCGTAGTCGATGTTAGCCAGCGTGTCTAATTCGTTGACAACAATGTCGATGTTGTCGCATCCGATACCATGCGACTGGCATGTGATCCGCTTACCCTTATATGTTCCTGTGATGGTGTGGAACTCACGACTGCTGACCTCACACTCTTGTGTGTCGAAATGAGCCGCAACTGTGTTGACACGAGCCGGATCGCCCACAAGAATGACCTTGTCGGCAAGTTGTTCCGGCTTCAGATGAAGGTGGAAGCAACTTCCGTCTTCATTGATGATGAGCTCCGACGGAGCAAAATACTTATCTTTCATGGTTGTATGGTTATGTTGATTAGATTATATTTTCACCATCAGGGTTAGGTATTATTCGTTCATGAGGAAAGCCTTGAATTCAGCAAAGTCCTTCGACATCTCGATGCTCTGCTTCTTGCCTTTCATGAAAGCTGCCAGCCGTTCTGGGATCTCAACGTCAATGTTGTCAATAGCATCCACCTTCTCCTTGAACTTAGCCGGATGAGCTGTTTCGCAGAAGATGCCAATCTCCCCTGGTTTCAATTGGTCTTTCAGCGCCTGATAGCCGCATGCACCGTGAGGATCGAGGATGTATCCCGTCTGCTTGTAGCATGTGCGCATGGTTTCCTTGATTTGCTCGTCGGAATAGGTAGCTCCGCTGATGAGCGAAGTGATAAGCTGGTGGGTAGACAAGTCTTTGTTTTCTGGTGTTCTCAAGTCTTCACGCGTATACAGGTCTATGATACGTGCGAAGTTGCTGGGGTCTCCTACATCCATAGCGTTGGCAAGCGTCTGCTTGGTAGGCTTCGGCTCGTATTGTCCTGTCTGTAGGTATTTGTAGAAGATGTCGTTAGCATTGTTGGCAGCTATGAAACGTTTGACGGGAAGTCCCATCTGATGCCCGAAGAGAGCAGAACAGATGTTGCCGAAGTTGCCTGACGGAACACACATGACGATTTGACTATTTGACGATTGAGCGATGATTTTCTTCAGACGCGCATAGGCATTGAAATAATAGAAAGCCTGCGGAAGGAATCGTGCCACGTTGATGCTGTTGGCAGATGTCAGGCGCATGTGTCGGTTCAGTTCTTCGTCCATGAACGCATTCTTCACCAAAGCCTGACAGTCGTCGAATACACCATCGACTTCGATAGCGGTGATATTCTTACCAAGGGTGGTGAACTGGCTCTCCTGAATCTTGCTCACTTTGCCCTTGGGATAGAGCACATAGACGTGGATTCCGTCAACACCCAAGAAACCGTTTGCCACGGCAGAACCAGTGTCTCCGCTGGTGGCAACAAGTACGTTGATGGTTTCGTTTTTTGGGGGTGTGGAAATGCCACAACAGACGGAACGGTCGGAGGGGTTCTTAAGGAAATATTGCAGGAGACGCGCCATGAAGCGTGCACCAACATCCTTGAAGGCAAGTGTAGGTCCGTGGAAAAGCTCCAGGGCATAGACATTCTCTTCAACCTTAACGATGGGACAATCGAACGACAGGGTGTCATAGACGAGGTCTTGCAAGGCATCGTTGTCAACATCTTCACCAAAGAAATTAACCGCTACGTTGTAGGCGATGTCCTGAAAGGACATGTCTTGAATGTTGTCGAAGAAAGCCTTCGGAAGCGGCATGATACGCTCAGGCATGTAAAGTCCGCGGTCCTCAGCGAGTCCTTTCACCACCGCCTTCTCTAATGTGGCAATGGGAGCTTTGTGGTTGGTGCTATAGTATTTCATCTTTCTTTTATTTGTTTTGCTGTTGAATCTTGTTAATTGGTGGGTATTCTTTTTTAACCTATGCTCATGAACGCCTGCATGAACTCATTGAGTTTCAGCAATCCATAGGAACCTCCGACACAACTTACCTCATCGTATTGCCGCACATCGTCGGCTTCTATGCCAGGGTACCAGAAGAGGAAAGGTACGGGCTTGCCTACGTGTATGCGAAGTTCAACCGGGGTGAGATGGTCAGGTAACACGGCTATACATACGGGTTCCTCATGCGATTCGTCCATCTGACCGCTTTCTGTTTTCGCCATTTCTATCCATTCCACGATGGGTTTGATGAGCCTTTGGTCAAGAAATTCAATGGTCTTGAGTTTCAAGTCAAGGTCACCGTCATGTCCCGCTTCGTCACTTGCCTCTACATGTACAAATACGAAATCATCAGTCTTCAGAGCTTCTATTGCCGCCTGTGCCTTTCCCTCGTAGTTGGTGTCGGCAAGACCAGTAGCTCCCGGCACCTTGATGATGCGAAGACCAGCATACTTGCCGATGCCTTGAATGAGGTCTACGGCAGAGATGACGGCACCAGTTTTAATTTGCGGATATTGTTCCATGAGCGTCTGCATAGACGGCCGGTATCCACCTGACCAAGGCCAGATGCTGTTGGCTTGCCGTTCGCCACGTTTTGCACGCTCGATGTTGTAAGGGTGACGGGCAAGCAGTTCCTGAGACTTCAGGATGAGCTCGTTGAGAAGCTCAGCGGTAGCTTCGGGGGAGAGACGAGCGGGGGAGGGGGGTGCGATAGAATCGCAACATACGGAACTGGAGGGAGAGGGTACGATGGAATCGCGACATACGGGACAGGGGGTTACCAATAACGGACGCCAGGGTTCGTTGGGATGATCGTGAGGCGGGTTGCAAACGATGTTTTTATTGCCGCCCTTGATCACGAGCAGGTGACGGTATTGAATGCCACAGATGAACTTCACCCGTTCAAAATCCTCAGGACAAGCGTCACCTAATAACTGTCGCTCACGCTCATTTATAGGTTTTGCAAGATTCTCGTTCAGATAGTCGATAAGCACACGTGCATCTTCCGTCTGAAGATTTCCCCCATTGTGAGTGATGATTCGTCCTTCAGAGAGCGTGATGATGTTACAACGAATGGCGAAGTCGTCAGGAGCCATGTCGTAGCCAATGCTTGCCGCTTCCAAAGGTCCACGTCCTTCGTATACCTTGTTCAGATCGTAACCGAGAATGGCAGTATTTGCCACCTCAGAGCCAGGTGGAAATCCTTCCGGAACGGTGATGAGCCTTCCGCAACGTCCCTCGCGTGCCAACCTGTCCATCATGGGCTTGTTTGCCGTTTGCAGAAGTGTTTTACCTCCCAGTCGTTCAACCGGCAGGTCAGCCATTCCGTCACCTAATATAATAATATGTTTCATTCTTTTTTATATCCTTTTATTTATTCCTAGCCTTTCTAGTATTTCTAGCCTTTCTAGTATTCCTCGTATTACAAGGCTTCCGTTTTATATATTGGCAATACTCATGATATTGGCAAAGACACCTGCGGCGGTAACGCTGGCACCGGCACCATAGCCTTGTATCTGCATGGGATACTCCTTGTAACGCTCGGTGGTGAGCAAGACGATGTTGTTGGAGCCTTCAAGGTTGTAGAACGGATGATTGGAAGCGACCTCCTGAAGCGATACACTCGTCTTACAGACGGGCTTTCCCTCAGCAGGGTTGTTCCTGTCCGATACGCTGTTTCCTGCCGGCAGGAGTTCCATCTTGGCAACGAATCTCCAGCGTTTACCTTCGCTTTCGAGCACCTTGCGGCGTTCCTCGAAGTCAGCATCAAGTTGTGGCAGTTCCTTCCAAAAATCGTCCAGGCTTCCATTGAAATACTCGTCAGGCACGAAGAGATGTTTCTCCACATCTTCCTGTTCCACCTTATAGCCAGCCTCTCGCGTGAGGATGACCAGCTTCCGGATGACATCTTTACCACTAAGGTCAATGCGCGGGTCAGGTTCAGAATATCCCTGTTCCTTTGCTCGTCTGACGGTTTCCGAGAACGGTACATCGGCACCAATCTCGTTGAAGATGAAGTTGAGCGTTCCCGACAGCACCGCTTCTATCTTCAGGATTTGGTCACCGGAGTTGCGCAGGTCGTTGATGGTGCCGATGATAGGCAAACCAGCTCCCACGTTGGTTTCAAACCGGAAGAAGACCCCTCGGCGTAATGCCGTCTGTTTCAGTTCAATATACTTGTCATACTCCGACGAAGCCGCAATCTTGTTGGCTGCCACGACAGAGATGTTGTGTTCAAGGAGTGTCTGATAGAGAGCTGCCACTTCCTTCGATGCCGTACAATCAACAAAGACCGAGTTGAAGATGTTCATGTTCAGCACGTCCTCGCGCAACTTCTCAGGCGAACTTGGTTCAGAAGCCTTCAGCAGTTCACGATAATTGTTGAGGTCAATGCCGTCACGGTCGAAGATTGCATTCTTAGAGCTGGCTATTCCCACGACGTTCAGTTTCAGTCCGTTGCGCCGTTTCAGCTCTTCATATTGCGAACGAATCTGTTCGATGAGCTTTCCGCCCACCGTACCCACTCCGCAAATGAAGAGGTTCAACACCTTATATTCAGAGAGGAAGAACGAGTCGTGGAGCACGTTGAGCGACTTGCGCAAGAATCGCGAGTCAACAACAAACGAGATGTTTGTCTCTGACGAGCCTTGAGCGCATGCAATCACACTAATGCCGCTTCGTCCCAACGTACCGAACAGCTTGCCGGCGATACCCGGCGTATGCTTCATGTTCTCTCCGACGATGGCGATAGTGGCCAATCCGCTTTCGGCATGCATGGGGAACATCGCTCCCGTCTCAATCTCCTTGGCAAACTCTTCGTTCAGCACGTCAACAGCTTTCCGTGCATCCTCGTCGCGCACACCAATGCTGGTAGAGTTCTCTGACGACGCCTGCGCCACCATGAAGACGCTGATGCCATGGGAAGCCAGAGCGGTAAAGATGCGCTGGTTCACTCCGATGACTCCCACCATAGCCAATCCTGTCACGGTGATGAGCGTCGTACCCTTGATGCTCGAAATACCCTTGATGGGCTTCCGGTCGTTGTCTATCTGGTCTTTGATGAGCGTACCGGGATGGTTGGGGTTGAAGGTGTTCTTCACCTTGATGGGTATGTTCTTGATGCAGACGGGATAGATGGTAGGCGGATAGATGACCTTTGCACCAAAGTTGCAGAGCTCCATCGCCTCGACGTAGGAGAGCTCGTTGATGGTGTATGCGGTCTTGATGACACGTGGATCTGCGGTCATGAACCCGTCGACATCCGTCCATATCTCCAGCACCTCGGCTCCGAGAGCCGCAGCTATGATGCTTGCCGTATAGTCGCTGCCTCCACGTCCCAGGTTGGTTGTCTCCATAGAGTCTCGGTCGCGCGAGATGAAGCCCGGTACCACGCTCACCCGCGGCATGTCTTCAAACGTTTCCTTTACCAATCTGTAGGTGAGCTCTGCATCCAGCGTATTCTTTCCGTTTTTCTTCTCCGTGCGTATAAAGTCGCGGGCATTCATGCGCTTGGCACCACGGATGAGCGTCGCCACGATGTTGGACGAGAGACGTTCACCATAAGACACGATGGCATCTTGCGTCTTTGCGCTGAGGTCGTGGATGAGGAATACACCGAAGTAGATAGAACGCAACTGCTCTAACAATGCGTCCACCTTATTAAAAAGTATTTCCTGATCGCTGGTGTCGGTGATGATGGCATCTATCATCTGGTGATGCCGGTCGACGATGGCGTCAAACTCCGTCTTCCACCGTTCATCGCCCTGCTGGGCAAGGTGAGAGGTCTCAATCAGCTTGTCGGTAATGCCACCGAGGGCACTTACAACAACAATGACAGGCTGGTGCTTTGCCTCGTTCTCAACAATGTGCTTCAAGCTCAGAATGCTCTTTACGGAACCCACGGACGTTCCGCCGAATTTTAAAACTTTCATCTTTCGAATGTACTTTGTTAATATTAATGCTGCCCTGAAACAAACAGGGAATCACACAACTTGGTTGCAAAAGTATGAAGAAATAGACGAAACGCAAAGAAAAAAGCCGTTTTTTTGTATCAATCGGCGAAAACCACTACCTTTGCGGCTGAGAATGAGGAAGGGAGAAAGGGAGGAAGAGGGGAAGGGAGGAAGAGAAAAATAACAAGAAGATGATACAGGAATACCAATTACGCCTTCTGCCCCAACAGGCAGCCAACGAGCAGAGCATCGGTGAGTATGTGGCACGCGAGAAGGGTATCGATGTGCGCACCATCCATGCCATACGCATATTGAAGCGTTCGATAGATGCCCGTCACCGCACCATCTACGTCAACCTGAAGGTTCGCGTTTTTGTCAATGAATTTCCTCAAGAAGAAGCCTACGTGCCTACGGAGTATCGCGACGTGAGCGATGCGCCGCAAGTGGTTGTCGTAGGTGCCGGTCCTGGCGGGTTGTTTGCTGCCCTCAAACTGATTGAGCTGGGGTTGAAGCCCGTTGTTCTGGAACGTGGGAAGGACGTACATGAGCGCAAGAAAGACCTGGCGCGCATCAGCAAGGAGCAACGGGTAGACGCAGAGAGCAACTACTGTTTCGGCGAAGGTGGTGCAGGAGCCTATTCTGACGGGAAGCTCTACACCCGTTCGAAGAAGCGCGGAAGTGTAGAGAAAATTCTGAATGTCTTCTGTCAGCATGGTGCATCGACCAACATTCTTGCCGATGCCCATCCGCATATCGGTACAGACAGGTTGCCGAGAGTGATAGAGAACATGCGGAAGACTATTCTGAACTGCGGTGGAGAGGTGCACTTCCAGACAAAAGTGACGGGGCTGATCGTTGCGACGGAGTCGCAACATACGGGACAAGGAAGGCGGATGGTCGTGGGCGTAAGGGCTGGCGAACGCGAGTTCTTGGGACCCGTCATTCTGGCAACAGGGCATAGCGCACGCGATGTCTACCGCTACTTGGCAGATGCAGGCATTGAAATAGAGGCTAAGGGTATTGCCGTCGGTGTCAGGTTGGAACATCCTTCGCACCTCATCGACCAGATACAATATCACAACAAGCAGGGCAGGGGACGCTACTTGCCTGCCGCCGAATACTCGTTTGTGACGCAGGTAGAAGGACGTGGCGTCTACTCGTTCTGCATGTGTCCCGGCGGATTCGTCATCCCAGCCGCTACAGGCAACGAACAGATAGTGGTCAACGGCATGTCGCCTGCCAACCGTGGAACGCAATGGAGCAACAGCGGCATGGTGGTGGAGGTGAGGCCAGAAGACGTTTACGAGGAAGCCGGAATGTCTGGAATGTCCGGGAAATCCGGAATATCCGAGGGAACCGGCAATGCGCTTGCCATGATGTATTTCCAGGAACAGCTGGAAAGGATGACGTGGCAGCAGGGCAACATGAAACAGACGGCTCCGGCTCAGCGTATGGCTGACTTCGTGAACGGACGGTTGTCTTACGATCTGCCCAGGAGTTCGTATGCTCCGGGGCTGATTTCAAGTCCGCTCCACTTCTGGCTGCCGCCGATGGTGGGCAAAAGGTTGCAGGCTGGTTTCAAGGCTTTCGGCAAGCAGGCACATGGGTTCCTGACCAACGAGGCGGTGCTGATAGCTGTAGAGACGCGCACCAGTTCACCTGTGCGAATCGTGCGCAGTGCGGACACCCTTCAGCATGTCGGGACAGAAGGGCTCTTCCCTTGCGGAGAGGGTGCGGGATATGCCGGCGGCATCGTGTCGGCAGCCATCGATGGCGAACGTTGTGCCGAGGCGTGCAAGGAGTATCTTACAGCTCGCTCTCCGGAATGTTGAAGGTAGTGACGTTCATGTCGCCCTTCTCGTAGCCCATCTTCAGCCATTTCATGCGCTGTTCACTGGTGCCGTGGGTGAAGGATTCGGGCTGCACATAGCCCTGTTGCGTCTTCTGCAGGTAGTTGTCGCCAATCTGGTGGGCGGCTTTGATGGCAAGTGCCATGTCGTTATCTTCGAGTGAGCCGAACGCCTCGTCTTCATAGTGAGCCCATACGCCGGCATAGTAGTCGGCAAGCAGTTCCAGGCGTACGCTAATCTTGTTGGCGCTCACTTTGTCGGTTCTGCTCATCTGAGCGTGCGCCTTACCCAGTATTCCCAGCAGGTTTTCCACGTGGTGACCCACCTCATGGGCAATGACGTATGCACGCGGAAACTCCCCCTTGATGCCCAACTGCTTCTCCATCTGCGTGAAGAAGGAGAGGTCTATGTACAACTTCTGGTCGCCGGAGCAGTAGAACGGTCCTACGGCAGCCGTGGCTCCTCCGCACGCACTCTGCACGCTATTGGTGAAGAGCACGAGGGTAGGGGGCTGATAGGTGCGCCCCATCTCTTTGAAAACCGCACTCCAGATGTCTTCCGTCGAAGCCAGTATCTGTCGGCAGAACTTGGCTTGCGCCTGCTCTTCAGCCGAGAACTCACGCTGGACGTTCTCCGGCGTGGCTTCCTGGACCTGGGTCATCTGCTGACCTACGTTGTTGATGACATCGCCGATGTTGCCACCCATGAGCAGGGTGATGATGCCTACGATGATGATACCTCCGAGGCCCATGCCTGCCATCGACCCTCCGCTCATGCCGCGGCGGTCTTCCACGTTGTTGCTTTCTCTTCTTCCGTCGAGTCTCATAATTTGTTTGCTATTTTGGTTTTTATTGTTTTTGTCGAAGTGTGTCGATTAGGATATTGCAAAGGTACGCATAATTTTTGGAACCGCCAAAAACATAAGGACATATTTTGACTCAGAAGCAAAGGGGCAATGGAGAGGGGAAGGTTAACCCGATGTGGTCAAAATGACCATGACCACTTTGACCGCAAAAGAAAGCAAACAAAGACATTTCATTTAGACGTGCAAAACGTATGGTTTCGGAGTGCAAAAGCATAGGTTTCGGAGTGCAAAACGTATGGTTTTGAGAGGCAAAAGCATAGGTTTCACATTAAAGACATTCATAATTTGGTGGTTAAAAATAAAATGTGTACCTTTGCACGTCTAAATATAAAAACGAGAAATTATCGCAATATGAACATTTCATTTAAGTGGCTCAAAGAGTATGTCGACTTCGACATGACACCCCAGGAGGTTGCCGACGCGCTGACCTCATGCGGATTGGAGGTGGACGCGCTGGAAGAAGTGCAAACCATCAAGGGAGGACTGAAAGGACTGTATGTAGGCAAGGTGCTGACGTGCGAGATGCACCCCAACAGCGACCACCTGCACGTGACGACGGTCGACTTGGGAAAAGGCGAACCCCAACAGATTGTCTGCGGAGCACCCAACGTGGCTGCCGGACAGAAAGTCATCGTGGCAGACCTCGGCTGTGTGCTCTACGACGGAGACAAGGAGTTCCAGATCAAGAAGTCGAAGCTCAGGGGCGTGGAGTCGCTGGGCATGATCTGTGCCGAGGACGAGATAGGCATCGGAACGTCGCACGACGGCATCATCGTCCTGCCCGACGATGCACCGGTAGGACAGCCTGCTGCCGAATACTACCACCTGGAGAGCGACTGGCTGATAGAGATTGACATCACCGCCAACCGCGCCGACGCGCTGAGCCACTACGGAGTGGCACGCGACCTGTATGCATGGCTCCGAGCCAACGGCAAGGAGACAAGCCTGCACCGCCCGTCGTGCGACGAGTTCCAGGTAGACAACAACGACCTGCCCGTCGAGGTGACCATCGAGAACGCCGAAGCCTGCAAGCGCTATGCCTGCGTCTCGGTTACGGGCTGCGAAGTAAAGGAATCGCCAGAGTGGTTGAAGAACAAGCTGAACGTCATAGGACTGCGTCCCATCAACAACATCGTCGACATCACCAACTACGTGATGATGGCTTACGGACAGCCGCTGCATTGTTTCGATGCCGACATGGTGACGGGGCACCACATCATCGTGAAAGACCAGAACGAGGGCAAGAAGTTCATCACCCTCGACGGTGAAGAGCACACGCTGGGCGAACACGACCTTGCCATCTGCAACGAGGAGGAACCCATGTGCATCGCCGGAGTCTTCGGAGGCAAGGGCAGCGGAACCTACGAGACGACGAAGAACGTGGTCTTGGAGAGCGCCTACTTCCATCCTACGTGGATTCGCAAGTCGGCACGCCGCCACGGACTTTCTACCGATGCGTCGTTCCGCTTCGAGCGTGGCATCGACCCCAACGGTGTCATCTATGCCCTGAAGCAGGCTGCCATCCTCTGCAAGCAGCTGGCTGGCGGTAAGGTCTCGATGCAGATTCGTGACGAATATCCCACGAAGATGGAGAACGCGAAAGTGTCTCTCAAATACGATTACGTCAATTCACTGATAGGAAAGGAGATAGGCAAAGACACCATCAAGAATATCGTCACCTCGCTGGAGATGCAGATTCTCAGCGAGACGGCTGAAGGAATCGAACTGGAAGTGCCCGCCTACAGGGTTGACGTTCAGCGCCCCTGCGACGTCGTAGAAGACATCCTGCGCATCTATGGCTATAACAATGTGGAAATTCCTACCCAGCTGAAGTCGTCGCTGGTGCTGCCTGAAGACGAAGACCGCAAGCACAAGCTGGAGAACCTCGTGGCAGAGCAGCTCGTGGGATGCGGATTCAACGAAATCCTCAACAACTCGCTCAGCAAACTGTCGTACTATCAGGACGAGAAAGAGGGGAAGAAGGGGAACGGAGAGAACGTGCTCGACAGCTTCCCCCTGAGCAAGACGGTGAGGGTCATGAACCCGCTCTCGGCAGACCTCGGCGTAATGCGTCAGACGCTGCTCTTCGGAGGTATGGAAAGCATCCTGCGCAACGTGAACCGCAAGAGTCAGAACCTGCGCTTCTTTGAGTTCGGAAACTGCTATTATTTTAATGGTGAACGCGACGAAGAGGAGAACAACAAGCTGAAGAACGGCGAAGACGGCAGCCCCATCAAGGCCTATACTCAGGAGTACCACCTGGGATTGTGGACAACGGGCAAGCGCGTAGAAGGCTCGTGGGCTCACCCCGACGAGGACGCTTCGTTCTATGAGCTGAAGGCATACGTCCAGAACGTGTTCCGCCGCATCGGTATACCGCAGGGCGCCGTCGTCATGGAGAAGTCGGGAAGCGACGTCTTCGACAAGGGACTGACACTCAAGAACCGCGGCGGAAAGGTGCTGGCAGAAATGGGTATCGTCAGCAGGAAAATCCAGAAGATGTTCGACCTCGACAGACCTGTCTTCTATGCCGACCTGAACTGGACAGCACTCATGAAGGCTACCAAGAAGTCGGAGGTGCTCTTCACGGAGCTGTCCAAATATCCCAGCGTAAGCCGTGACCTCGCCCTGCTCATCGATAAGAACGTAGAGTTTGCGCAGGTGGAGCAGATTGCCCGTCAGACGGAGAAAAAACTCCTCAAGAGCGTAGAACTGTTCGATGTATATGAAGGCAAGAACCTGCCTGCCGGCAAGAAGTCGTATGCCGTCAACTTCATCCTGCAAGACGAACAGAAAACCCTCAACGACAAGCAGATAGACGCCATCATGCAGAAGCTCATCGCCAACCTCAAGAAACAGCTGAATGCTGAGCTGAGATAAGAAGAGGCCCACCCCTGACCCCTTCCGAAGGGAGGGAAACGAGGAAAGTTCTCACGGTCGGGGGGAACACAACTTGAATACAACATTTTATATTAAAAGAAAACTATGGGAAGAGCATTTGAATATCGTAAGGCTGCCAAGCTGAAGCGATGGGGCCACATGGCCAAGACATTTACAAAGATTGGAAAGCAGATTGCCATCGCTGTCAAGGCTGGCGGTCCTGAACCCGACATGAACCCCGCTTTGCGTGCCATCATCGCCAACGCCAAGCGTGAGAACATGCCCAAGGACAACATCGAGCGTGCCATCAAGAACGCTATGGGCAAAGACCACGCCGACTACAAGGAGGTGACCTACGAGGGATACGGACCTCACGGCATCGCCATCTTCGTTGAGACGCTGACCGACAACACCACACGCACCGTCGGAGACGTTCGCTCGGTCTTCAACAAGTTCAACGGAAACCTCGGCACACAGGGCTCACTGTCCTTCCTCTTCGACCACAAAGCCGTCTTCACCTTCAAGAAGAAAGACGGACTTGACATGGACGAGCTCATTCTCGACCTGATTGACTACGGTGTAGAAGACGAGTTCGACGAGGACGAGGAGACCAACGAAATCACCATCTATGCCGAGCCTACCAGCTTCGGAGAACTTCAGAAGCACCTGGAAAGCGAAGGGTTCGAGGTAACCGGTGCTGAGTTTACACGCATCCCCAACGACCTGAAGGAAGTAAGCGAAGAAGAGCGTGCCACTATCGACAAGATGGTGGAGAAACTGGAAGAGTTCGACGACGTTCAGACAGTTTACACCAACATGAAGCCGGAATAAGGCAAAAGGAGAAGATGAATAAGCGCATTACTTATCAGACACACGGCACATGCTCGAAGTTTATTGACGTAGAGATTGACGAGAACAACGTCATTCAAGACGTCGTCTTCGTTGGCGGTTGTCCGGGTAACCTGCAGGGCATTCCTGCATTGGTCAAAGGCATGAAGGCCGAAGAGGTCATCAAGCGGGTTGAGGGTGTAAAGTGTGGAAGCAAGCCCACCAGCTGTCCCGACCAACTGGCACAAGCCCTACGCAAGGTCCTTGCTGAAGCATAAGGCACACACACAAGGCGTATCAGGAACGCATGGCTATGCCTCCATCGGACAATTGCAGGGGCTCAGTTGGTTCTGTGACCGTGCTCAATAGTCTTTCTCTGTGAACGTCACGTCGAGCAACCGCTGTTGTGGGTTCTTTTCAGAATGGTAGACAAACCTGACCTTGAAGCCCGCATCCTTGTAAGCCTTCAGGTCGGTTGACGACTTCACGCCATCGAGCAAAACACTCGTCAAGTGTTCCTTATCCTTGTTGATAGCATCCGCGTTGTCTGCCGCATTACACAACGTATACCAATAGCAGATAGTCTTGCTTTCCTTGTCGAAAGTAAGGCTATCTGTTCTTGTGTTGTCCCTTACGGGTGACGGACATTGCTTCTCTGTAAACTCTTTGGCTTCGCGAGCCGCACGATCTTCAAGGCTCTCGTGGCAGGAAGCCAGCAAAAAGGCTCCCGCCAATATCATCATCATTTTACTGAATCGTTTCATCTTTCAATCTTCAATTTTTCAACCGTTCAATTTTTCAATCTTCAATCTCAAATACTTTCCCGTCAGGCTCTGTTCGCAAGCAGCCACCTCTTCGGGCGTTCCTGTACAGACGATGCTGCCACCTTTGTTCCCCCCCTCAGGTCCGAGGTCAATGATATGGTCGGCACACTTGATGATGTCCATGTTGTGCTCGATGACAATAACGGAGTGGCCGCGGCTGATAAGCGCGTCAAAGGCAGCCAACAAGCGTTTGATGTCGTGGAAGTGGAGACCTGTCGTCGGCTCGTCAAAGATGAAGAGGGTAGGGGATTGCTTCTCCTGACCGATGAAGTAGGCAAGTTTCACGCGTTGATTCTCACCGCCGGAGAGCGTAGACGAACTCTGACCGAGCTTGATGTATCCAAGTCCCACATCGTCAAGCGGTTTCAGACGGCTGACAATGGTTTGCAATATAGCCGCTTTCGACTTAGCAAGTCCTTCCTGCGCTTGCGCAAAGAACTCAATGGCTTCGCTCACCGTCATATCGAGAACCTCGTTGATGTTCTTGCCGTTGAAACGCACCTCAAGGATTTCTTTCTTGAAACGTTCACCGTGACATTCGTCACACACCAGTTCCAAGTCGGCCATGAACTGCATCTCTACCGTGATGACACCTGCACCCTTACATTCCTCGCACCTGCCGCCATCGGCATTGAACGAGAAGTATTGCGGAGTGAAGCCCATCTGCTTGCTCAACGGCTGTTCTGAGAAAAGCTGGCGAATGGCATCATAGGCCTTCACGTAGGTGGCTGGATTAGAACGCGTGCTCTTGCCTATCGGGTTCTGATCTACCATCTCCACATGTTCTATCTGCTGCCAGTCGCCACCTATCGACGAATACTCGCCAGGCAAGTCGGCTACCTCGTTCAGATGGCGTTTCAGGGCAGGGTAGAGGATACCCTTGACCAACGACGACTTGCCGCTGCCACTGACTCCTGTCACCACAGTAAAGACGTTCAGCGGAAACCTCACGTCTATGCCGCGAAGGTTGTTCATGCGACACCCTTTCAACTCTATGGCAAGATTCCAGGGGCGTCTCGATGGTGGAACGTCGATGGACTCTTTGCCCGCAAGATACTTCACCGTATAAGAACGTGGATATTTCTCGGCTGGAGGCAACTCCTTGAGGCTCCCTTCAAAGACAATCTCACCGCCCAATCTGCCGGCATCTGGTCCTACGTCTATCAGATAGTCAGCGGCACGCATGATTTCTTCGTCGTGTTCCACCACGATGACGGTATTGCCCAACGACTGAAGGTCTTTCAGCACACGGATAAGTTTCTCCGTGTCGCGGCTATGCAGCCCTATCGACGGTTCATCAAGGATGTAGAGTGACCCCACAAGGCTGCTGCCGAGCGATGTTGTCAAGTTGATGCGCTGGCTTTCGCCGCCGGAGAGTGTGTTTGAAGGACGGTTCAACGTAAGATAGCCAAGACCTACGTTGACAAGGAACTGGAGCCGGTTCTTGATTTCCGTCAGCAGCCGCTTGCCCACTGCTGCATCATGTTCATCAAGCAGCAGACGGTCGAACCATTCTTTCAGGTTCCCTACAGGCATCTCAACGAGGTCGGAGATACTCATGCCGTTGATCTTCACATAGTCGGCTTCCGGCTTCAGGCGTCGCCCGTGACACGTGGGGCAAGTCGTCTTACCTCGATAGCGACTCAACATGACGCGGTATTGTATCTTGTATTGGTTTTCCTTCACCATACGGAAGAAGGCATCTATTGAAACCTGATCGTGGGCTTCGCGGCTCTGGTCGGAGGGAAGTCCGTGCCATAGCATGTCTTTCTCTTCACGTGTCAGTTCGTAGTATGGCTTGAATATGGGGAAGTCATCATGTGATGCCCTGCGGCAGAATTCGTCTTTCCACATGCCCATCTTCTCGCCGTGCCAGCATTGTACGCAACCGTCATAGACGCTGAGCGATGTATCTGGAATGACCAGGTGCTCGTCGATGCCGATGATGCGGCCGAAGCCTTCGCATGTGGGACAGGCTCCAAGTGGTGAGTTGAAGGAGAACATGTTGTCGTTGGGCTCTTCAAACTTCATGCCGTCTGCCTCGTATCGTACGGAGAAATCGTAGGAGAGGTTTGACGGGAGGAAGACGATACGGCACGTGCCGTCACCCTCATAGAAAGCTGTCTCGCACGAATCGGTAAGTCGCGAAATGGTACTCTTGTCGTCGTCTACGGACATGCGATCTACTACCAGCCACAAGCTCTTCTCGTCAAGACTTTTCAGTCTTTCTGCATCTTCAAGAAGGTCTTCTATGCGGACAAAGTCTCCTTTGACAAACAGGCGGGCATATCCCTGCTGGACTTCCATCTCCAACTGGCGTTCTATCGTCCTTCCGTCACCTATTTTCAAAGGTGCCAACACACAGAAGCGAGTACCTTTGGAGTAGGAGAGCACGCACTTAAGTATGTCGTCGGTAGAGTGTTTCTTCACTTCCTGGCCGCTGATAGGGGAGTAGGTGCGCCCGATACGTGCATAGAGCAGCCGAAGGTATTCGTAGATTTCCGTAGTGGTGCCCACCGTTGAACGCGGGTTCCGCGCTATCGTCTTCTGTTCGATGGCTATGGCTGGAGGCAGACCTTTGATGAAATCGCATTCAGGCTTCGACATTCTGCCAAGAAACTGGCGTGCGTATGAAGACAAACTCTCGACATAACGGCGCTGACCTTCAGCATAAATCGTATCAAAAGCTAACGAAGATTTACCAGAGCCGGAAACGCCGGCAACAACGATAAAGCGGTCTCTGGGCACCTTCAAACTGATGTTTTTCAAGTTGTTAACCCTTGCACCTTTTATTTCTATATAGTGATCTATGCTTTTCTTCATGCGCTCTCGTTTTGAATATCTTTGCAAAATTACAAAAAAATGTCGGTCACATGAACGTCAATTGGAAAAAATTATCTATTTTTGCATTTGATATAATCAATTCCAAAGAATTCACCAAATCTAAAAAAGTATGAAAACAAAAGCATTATTGTTCATCCTTGCCCTGACATGCGCACCGTTCAGCGTTCAGGCTCAGACACAATTCAATTCTTATTCCTACAGTTCTGACAGCTACTATCAGACATGGCTTGCCGACTATGAGGCAACGGGCAACGCCATCAACGAAGTTTCGGAAGTCTACCAGCAGGAAGTAGACAAACGTGGCTATCCAAAGAAGAAGACCGTCAAGAAGAAGATTGCATTGATTGAACACTATGTAGAGTTGTTAAAAACTCAGCTTACAGATTCAAGACTCAACAAAGATCTGGACAGAGGCAAGGTGGAAAGAAAAATCAATGAGTGGAATGAACAACTGAGTGAGCTTCAGATGTTGCTCAAAAAAATCTAAGAGCTATTTAGCGTAAACCTTAGTTCACTTTAAAGTAAACCTTAGTTACTGTTCAAGTGAGCTTAAGTTCGCAATGAAGTAAGCCTTAGTTACTGTTCAAGTAAGCTTAAGTTCGCAATGAAGTAAGCTTTAGTTACTGTTCAAGTAAGCTTTAGTTAGCTATGAAGTGAGCCTCAGTTCATTTTCGAACGAGGCTCAGTTTCTTCTTCATTAACTCTCTTTTCACTTTCAGGTGGAATCAAGTTAAACTGGTATCAATAAAAGAATTCCTTTTAAATCCGTATAATAACGATTATGATAAATAGAGTATTGAGGTTGTTTCTTTTCCTCTCCCTCATTGCATTATTCATTCTTGAGGGTAAAAGCACTCCAATGCTCTATCGTCATATGCGCTCAGATGTGGTGAAACACGACAGTTTGTTAGGAATAACAAACAAAACATCAACCAAGAACCATAAGAAACATATCAGAGGACCTCGTGGCAGAGAAAAACTACGCGAAGAAGTACTTCGAGCTTTCGACAAGAATCAATTTAAAGAATTTGGAAAATCTGTAAGGAATCATACATTCAGCTACAGAGACAGCATTCTTGCCACATCTCCAGATTCGCTAACTACGCGCAACTACACTAAGATAAAATACAACCTTGCACGACGAAACGCCTTGACGCTGACGATTCCACGAATGTATGAGGCTATGCGTGGTAAAGAGCGTGAATATTTCTGCGAGATTTACTCCACCTTGCACGTTGGAAAGCTAATGAATAGCTTCGAAGAAAGACGCCACGTGTATGTCAGCACCATCCATCGCAACCGTCACGCGTTGGACAACATCCTTGACTTTTTGAATCCTGTCATCTATAATGAAACCATTTTTAAGGACTTCTTGCTCTCCCCTTTCTTTGGTTTCAATAAAATCTATTACCGATATAAGTATTCGCCTGTAAATGAAGAAGTTATACGCATAGACTTCTCCCCTATCAGAGCCAATACCCAACTGGTGAAAGGCTATGCTTTGGTAGATATTACCACGGGACGCATCTTGTCGTATGAGTTCAAGGGAATGTACGATATGGTACACTTTACGATAAACGTAGAACAAGGCGAAAAAGGATTGGAGTCGCTCATGCCCAAGATATGTACGATACAGGCAAAAATCACCTATCTCGGAAGCAAGATTTATACAGACGTGACGACGATGAACGGATGTAAGCGTCGATTGTCTGACAAGGTTCGTGACCGCGAAGATGCCGTTCTGATGAAGAAGATACGCCCTATCCCACTCACAAAAGACGAACAAGCTATCGTTGAAAAATATCTCGCAAAGCCTGATGCCGGCGAACGAGGCTACAGAGCTATGACGCGAGACACCACGCTGATGGATTCCGTCATGCGCCACCGTTACGACTCCCTCATGGCTGTTGCCGAAACGATGCCCAAACCCAAGCGCAACTGGGCTAAATACATCTTCTGGGACATCATCGGCGACAACATGTTGCATGACATCAGTACTGATTTTGGTGACAACCGAAAGGGGTCGCTTAGATTAGGACCGCTGTTCAATCCGCTCTATTTCGGCTATTCAAAGAGCAAGGGAATCGTCTACAAAATGCAACTCAATGCCGAATACAACACGACAGACAACAGCAGCATCTCTGTAGGCTTCAAGGGAGGCTATGCCTTCAAGGAACGCCGCTTCTATTTCTATGTCCCCTTGCGCTATACCTTCAACAAACGGCATAACGGCTACATCAGCATGACGATAGAGAAAGGTAATCCCATCACCAACTCAGCGGTCTTGGATCAGGTGAAACAGGAACATCAAGCAGACAAGGAGAAGCCGATTGACTTCGACAAGATGCAGCTGGATTATTTCAAGAACACCACCTACAAGTTCGTTGCCAACTATGAGGTCAACCCGTATTTCGGCTTTCAGGTTGGTGCCAACTACTACCGCCGGTCAGCAGTTGCCCGACAAGACTTCATCTCTGTCGGTAAGCCGGTTGTCTATCACACGCTGGCTCCTGTTGCCCAGTTGCAATATCGGCCGTGGGGACCGAAGGGCCCCTACTTCACCGCCGACTATGAAATAGGCTTGAAAGGCATCATGAAGGCAGATGCTGCTTATCAGAAGTGGGAGTTCGACACCTCCTACCTGATGAAGTTGCAGGGTATGCGTTCCTGGTCGTTGCGTGGCGGTTTCGGGTTCTATACCACCAAGAGCAAGAACCACTACTTCCTTGACTACAAGAACTTCCATCAAGACTACCTGCCCGGCGGATGGAACGACGACTGGTCGGGCAACTTCGAGCTGCTACGCTCTGAGTGGTATAATGCTTCCAACTACTACATCCGTGCCAACAGCACCTACGAGGCTCCGTTGCTGATTCTGTCATGGCTCCCGTGGGTAGGTCGTCTCATTCAGAAGGAACGCATATACCTGAGTGCCCTCGCCATTCGCCATTACTTCCCATACTTAGAGTGTGGCTATGGCTTCACCAACAACATCTTTTCTGTAGGCTTCTTCACCGGTTTCACGACGAAACACTTTGAAGGTGTCGGCTTCAAGTTCGGATTAGAGTTGTTTGAAAACTGGTAAGGGAAAGATGAAAAATGAAAAATTAAAGATGAAAGATTAAGATTGAATAATTGAATATGCAAGCACCATTGACTGTTTATAGGGCCAGTGCCGGAAGCGGCAAGACGTTCACGCTGGCGGTAGAATATATCTCCTTGCTCATCAGAAATCCAAAAGCCTATGAGCACATCCTTGCCGTGACCTTTACCAACAAGGCTACGGAAGAGATGAAGATGCGTATCATCAGCCAACTCTATGGTATCTCGCACGAATTGCACGACTCTATGGGCTACCTTCAGAAAGTGATGGAGAAGACGGGGATGGAGCGCAAGCAGGTGGTGGAACGTGCCGGCATAGCCTTACAGCTGCTCATCCACAACTACAACTACTTCCGTGTCCAAACCATTGATGCCTTCTTCCAAACCGTCTTGCGCAATCTTGCGCGGGAACTTGAACTGACTGCCAACCTGCGCGTAGACCTGAACGACCGCCAAGTGGAAGAACAGGCGGTAGACGAGATGATAGAGTCGCTGGATTCTGATGCACGCGTCCTGAACTGGATTCACGACTACATCGACAAGAACATCAAGGAGGACTTGAACTGGAACGTCATCGGAGACATCAAGCGATTCGGCATGAACATCTTCAAGGACTTCTACAAGAAACATTCAGACGAACTCGACAAGCTGATGAAGAGCGACAAATTCTTCGAAAGCTACACCCGCCAACTCAGACAACGCCGGGACACCATCCAAAATGATAGGTTTAGCGACGCAAAACGTATGCTTTTACTGCTCAAAACCTATGGTTTTGACGACCCATCTTACTATAAATTTGGTGATAAGGGTACGGTATTGAAATACATCACCACCCAAGCCACTCAGAAGAAGTTCGACAACTCCCCTACCCCTGCGCGTGTTCAAGACTTCATAGACGACCCGGAGAAGATGGCGGCAAGCCATCCTGACCGCCAGCGATTCCTGCAATTTGCCGAAAGTCAGCTCATCCCCAAGCTGAAAGCATACGAAGAAAAACGCAAGGAAGGATGGTTTGCCTACCAGTCGGCACTTCTCACCCTGCGCCACCTCAGCCAGCTGCGCCTGCTTCACGCCATCGCCGCTGCCGTCGACAGCATCAACAGCGAGAACAACCGCTTCCAGCTGAGCAACACCCAGTCGTTGCTCAACGCGCTCATCAAGGACTCCGACTCTCCGTTCATCTTCGAGAAGATTGGGGCCCAGCTGAAACACATCATGATTGACGAGTTTCAAGACACCAGCCGCATACAATGGGAAAACTTCAAGGTGCTGCTCGGCAATTGCATGGCTCAGGAAGGTTCACATGACCTCATCGTAGGCGACGTGAAGCAGAGCATCTACCGTTGGCGTTCTGGCGACTGGCGGCTGCTCAACGACATAGAGAGCGAGTTTGCAGCAGGACAAATCGTGACCGAGCCCCTGAAGACCAATTACCGTTCCGACCAACTCGTCGTCGAATTCAACAACGCGTTCTTCCGACGTGCCGTCGAAGTGACGCTCTCGGAATTGGAAAACGACAAGATAGAAGGCTTCGAGCAGTTAGCCAAAGCCTATCAAAAAGACGACCTCGAACAGTTCGTTCACAAACAGAACCGTCAGGGATATATCCACGTCGAACTCCTTCCCAGTAAAGACTATCGTGAGCAGGTCATGGAACGGTTGTTAGACAACGTAGATCGTTTGCTGGAACAGGGTGTGCGTCTGCAAGACATCGCCATACTCGTCAGAGCCAATAGCGAGGCACAGTCGATTGCCGACCTCTTCATGCAGGAGCGTCCACAACTGCGCTTGGTGTCAGACGAAGCCTTCCGCCTTGACGCCTCGCTGACGGTGAACATCATCATCAGCGCCCTGCGCGCCATCATCCATCCTGACGACATCCTCACCAAGGCACAGCTTGCCAAAGCCTATCACCGGCAAGTGTTGGGAGAAGACATGTCAGATGCCGACCTCTTCGTAGGAAAGTCTGTCGACGAACTACTGCCTGCCGATTTTTTGCAGGACACCAACCTGAAGACGATGCCGATTGCCGACCTGACCGACCGCATCTACGACATCTTCAAGCTTCGTCTCATCAAGCATCAGAGTGCCTACGTCTGTGCTTTCTACGACGTGCTCACCACCTTCATGAAGGACAACACGTCAAGCATCGACTTCTTTCTGCGCGAGTGGGACGAGAACCTGCATGAGAAAACCATACAAAGCGACGAAACCGACGGCATCCGCATCATCACCATCCACAAGAGTAAGGGCTTGGAGTTCGACCATGTGCTCATTCCTTTCTGCGACTGGCAGCTGGAGCGCTCGTCCACCATCTGGTGTGAACGCAAGAGTGAAGACCCTTTCGACAAGTTACCGATTATCCCTATCGACTTCTCCAAAAACAGCATGACGGGAACGGTATACGAAGCCGACTACAAAGAGGAGCATCTGCAAAACGTCGTCGACAACATGAACCTGCTCTACGTGGCATTCACACGTGCCGGAAAGAGCCTGATTGTCACGGGCAAGCGCATGTCTAAAAACCGTATCAAGGCCAAAGCAGAGTCGATTACGTCGTTCAACAGAAGCGAAGTCATCGAGGAAAGCCTTCCAAAACTTCAGGAGATTCTTGAAGGCAGCATCCTCACAGGGCTTGACAAGCAGGACGAACCCATCGTCTTCCACTGGGAGTCAGCCCCTGCAAGCACGTCAAAAGAGAAAGACGGCGCACCCACTACCAACGTCTTCCTCACTCCCGTGGCGCCACACATCGTTCAGATAGAGACCTTCCGCTCACCCGTAGAATTCCGTCAAAGTGACAAGAGCCGTGAGTTTGTCAGCAGCGATGACGACGATACACCTTCGCTCACCTACATCAAGTTGGGCAACATCCTCCATTCCCTCTTCTCCACCATACGCACTATTGACGACATAGAGCCGAAGCTGCGGGAACTCGAACTCGAAGGCATCATTTATGACGACGAGGTGTCGGCAGAAGAAATCCGGAAAAAGCTCAATCTTGCTTTGCAGGACCCGCAAGTACGCTCATGGTTCGACCCCAAGTGGCAGGTCTTCAACGAGTGTGCCATCCTGGAGAAGCAAGACGGCAAGATTCCCTTCCGGGAATACCGCCCGGATAGAGTCATCTCCGACGGCAACCAGATGATTGTCATCGACTTCAAGTTTGGCGCTCCACATAGCGGTTACCGCCAACAGGTGAAGAACTACATGCGCCTGCTCCATCAAATGGGGCACCATCAGGTGAAAGGCTACCTGTGGTATGTGCTTCGCCAGCAAATAGAAGAAGTATGAATCGTGAATTGCTAATTGTGAATTGTGAATTATGAATTATGAATTGTCAATTGTGAATTATGAATTTTCTATCCTACGTAGCTCAAGACATTATCCAAAAATATGGTGACGACACAGCTCATATAGCCGTTGTATTTCCCAACAAACGTGCAGCCTTGTTTCTCAATCAGGAACTGATGCGCCTGTCCGACAAGCCCATATGGAGTCCGTCTTACATCACGATCAGCGACCTCTTCCGCCGTCACAGCACCCTTCAGGTTGCCGATCCTATCAAGGTGATAGCCGAACTCCACAAGAGTTTCGTTGCCGTAACGGGCAAGGCTGAGACCCTCGACCAGTTCTATGGATGGGGACAGTTGCTGCTGGCTGACTTCGACGACATCGACAAGAACGATGCCGATGCCTCCAAGGTGTTTGCCAACCTGCGAGACCTGCATGAGTATGACGACATCTCATACCTCACCGACGAGCAGAAGCAGTTGCTCAAGCGCTTCTTCTCCAATTTCCACGACCAGGACAGCACCTTGCAAAAGCGCTTCATTGAGTTGTGGAGTCGGCTGTATGACGTCTATCGCCACTTCAAGCAGAGACTTTATGAGCAGGGACTCGCCTACGAGGGCATGCTCTACAACGATGTCGTGAAACAGCCCGTGCTCGATTTCGAATACAAGAAATATCTCTTTGTGGGCTTCAACATGATTCAGAAGGTCGAACAACAACTCTTCCAACGGCTGAAACAAGAGGGACGTGCTGCCTTCTACTGGGATTTCGACAACTACTACCTCAACCATCACGAGGCTGGAGTGTACATTCGCAAGTATCTGGAAATGTTCCCCAATGAGTTGGACAACCACGATGAGCACATCTACGGTCAATTGTCGCAACCCAAGCAGCTGACATTCATCAGCGCACCAACAGAGAACATCCAGGCACGATACATCACAGAATGGCTCCGTCAAGGATCTCGCATCGCCGACGGCAACAAGACGGCGGTGGTGCTCTGCGATGAAAACCTATTGCAGTCGGTCATTCATTGCATTCCTGACGAAGTGGAAGACCTGAATGTTACGACCGGCTACCCGCTCCAGCTCACACCCGTAGCCTCGTTTGTCAGCCAGCTGCTCAACCTTCACTATCACGGCTTTGCCCAGCGCCACAAGGCGTTCCGACTGCACGATGTCAACACCATCCTTCGCCATCCCTACGCCCGATATGTTTCTGAGCTTTCCCCTACCCTGCTTCAGGAGCTGAATGCCAACAAGGTTTTCTATCCTTCGCGCAAGCAACTGATGCGCGACGATGCGCTGACCCTGCTCTTCGGCTCACTCGACACGTCTGAGGACGACAATCTTGACGTGCTCAACTGGCTAAAATCGTGTGTCAGGACTGTCGCCGTCAACGGTGTCAAGGAGCAAGACCCACTCTTCCAGGAGTCTGTCTTCCGTATGTATACACTGCTGAACCGGTTGTCAGATCTCATTGCCGACGGTGGCATCAGCATCGACAAGATTACCTTGCAACGCTTCATCAAGCAACTCATCAGCGCCACATCCATACCTTTCCACGGAGAGCCTGCCGTTGGTGTACAGGTCATGGGAGTGCTCGAAACACGCAACCTCGACTTCGACCATCTGCTCATCCTCTCCTGCAACGAAGGCAACATGCCGAAGGGGGTCAACGACTCGTCGTTCATACCTCATGCCGTCAGAAGTGCCTACGAACTGACAACGGTCGACAACAAGGTTGCCATCTACAGCTACTACTTCCATCGCCTTCTTCAGCGGGCCAAGGATGTCACCATACTCTACAACAACTCAACGGAGGGGATGGCGACAGGAGAGATGAGCCGCTTCATGCTCCAGCTGATGGTAGAACTCGGTCAGCCCATCAGCAAGCTGTCCTTGCAAGCTGGTCAGATACCCCTGCATACAGATGCCCTATCCGTTGAAAAGACAGCAGCCGTCATGAAGAGGCTCGATAGCTATGACAAGATCTCGCCCTCTGCCATCATCAAGTATATGCGTTGTCCGTTGCTGTTCTTTTACAACTATGTAGCAGACATCAAAGAGCCAGACGACAATGATGAAGACGACATTGACAACCGCATCTTCGGCAACAT
>DEJO01000004.1:0-1182 GCA_002353555.1 Prevotella sp. UBA2746
TCGGGAGAGTCCTGAAGGTCGGCATCCATGGTGATGACCACATCGCCCTGAGCAGCCTTGAAGCCGCAATACAGGGCGGGGCTTTTTCCGTAGTTACGGCGGAAGCGTATGCCGCGCACATGGTCCGACTTCTCGCTCAGCTCGTTGATGACCTGCCATGAGCGGTCGGTGGAACCGTCGTTGATGAAGATGACTTCAAACGAAAAGTGATTGGCGTTCATCACTCGCTCTATCCAGGCATACAGCTCCGGCAGCGACTCGTCTTCATTATAAAGAGGTATTACTACTGATATATCCATTGGCTTATATTACGTTTTTACAATTCACAATTCACAATTCATAATTCACAATTCCCGCCCCTTCCTTCCATCTCCCCTCCCCCTTACTCTTCTCCCCCTTTAGGGGGCTTGGGGGCGGGGGTGGGCTTTACTTCTTCATCACCGCCGCTATGGGGAGGCTCAGGAACACGCCGATGGCAACGTTCTCGACAAGGTAGGTCAGGGCAAACTGCAACGGCGACACCTCTGCGAAGGCTGCCACGAGCTCTTCTGCCTTGATGCCTGCCTGTTTCAGGATGACTTGGGCATCGTCTTGTATGAATATCGACTGCAACATGCCGGCGAGTCGCCCGTTGTCGATGAACTGCATGTATGCCCATTGCGCTACGGCAAACAGCAGGGCGGCGTTCAGGAACACGCGGAAGCAGTAGAGCAGGCCGCGGCTGAAAGTCAGCCGGCCGTCGAGACCTTCGTCACGGTATTTCTTTAACTGCATACCCACAAAGAAAGGGGTCGTCAGGGCTATCGCCATGCTGAGCATGCTCAGCTGCGGAAAGGCAGACATTCCGATCAGGCAGGCAAAACTCGCCACCCAGATCACCCCCAGATAGATGCCGTCGTAACGCGCGTAGGCACGCAACTGCCTGTATTCTTCTATTGACATGTATTATTTTTACTTTTTTTCGCGTGCAAAATTACAACTAATAATTCATAAATGGCGCTTAACGGCAAATAAATTTGCTTTTTGTTTGCGAATTATGATTTTTCTGTTTACCTTTGCAGCCGCAAAAACAACATGGGTAAGTCCTGCACGGCCAGCTCCCTTCGAATCCTCCAGGACGGGAACGTAGCAAAGGTAGTTGGTTGTAGCGGCGCGATGTAGGTAGCTTGCCCACCCGCCTCT
>DEJO01000004.1:1263-6722 GCA_002353555.1 Prevotella sp. UBA2746
GAGATTTCCCTGCCTTTCGTTTGTTTGCCTGCCCACCGGCAGGAAAACGGATATGCAATTCGACAAGAGGTTTTCTCTTAGAATGGCTGCCTGCGGCAGGCATTTCGGATATTTAAACCGACCTTTAATGATTGATGACCCAAAGACCGTTCTTCCGGCTTCCTTGCCTACTGATCACTCCATTATCTTTCAGCTTCTTCATGATTTTCTCTGCCCCTCGCTGACTTATTCCTATTTTCTCAGCGATATTGGCGGCAGTAACCATGGGGTTGGCATCAAGGAGTAGAAGTACATGCTTTTCACTTATACCGAACTTTATACCGAACTCATCCCCAAACTTTATGTTGAATTCTCTGTCAACAGGGCTATCGGCTTTTGTTGTAAGCTCTTCTCCTTGATGTTCTTTTAATGTCTTGAATATTTCTCCGAGCATGAAGTCTATGAATGGGCCTGACTGTCCTAAGTTGGAACTGACTGTGATAGCATCATAGTATGCTTGCTGATTGGCGTAGACCATGTTTTCAACAGGCAGATGTTCAAAAAGAGGATGAAGTTTTCCTAATATCAGCGATTGCCAAAGACGACCCGTTCTGCCGTTGCCGTCGATGAACGGGTGAATAAACTCAAACTCATAGTGGAACACACAGCTGCGAATGAGGAGGTGGTCCTTGGATGTTTTAAGCCATTCGAACAAATCATCCATCAAAAATGGAACCCTATCGGCTGGCGGTGCCAGGTGTACGAGACCTTGTTCTCCGAACACTCCCACTCCTCCGCGTCTGAACTTTCCGGGATTGTCTACCAATGCTTGCATCATAACCCCATGTGCTTTCAGCAGGTCTTTTACGCTGAATGGATTTAGTTTTGGATATAGTTCATAAGTGGCAATGGCATTCTTCACTTCTTGTNNCCCATCAGTTGTGGCACACGATCTGCAGGAGGCGCCATGTGCAGACAGTTGCCGTTTCCATCAAACACGCCCACACCCTCCTGACGGTAGTGACCTGCTTGTTTCACCAGGTCTTTCATCATCAGTCCATGAGCCTTCAACAGATCCTTCTCCTTGAAGGCATCCAGTTCTGGCATCAGGCGATAGGCTTCAATGGCATTCTTCACTTCTTGTATCTGTTTGATGGGAGCTATGATATTTTTACCATCGATGATGTCACTTACTTCATCTTCTGTCAACGTGTTTCCTTCTATGGCAAGCGACGAGTGGATAGTCTTGATGCGGTTTGCCTTTCGCAACCGAAGACCGTCTTCTTGCTCTAATCGGATCGCGTAGCGTTCTATCAGACCTGATATCTCTGCTATCAGGTTAATCGCTTTTGAACTTACTGTAAATGGCGGTATATACATGGCTGTAAACTTTTCTGTAGCATCCGGACGGTTGGGGCGCTCAACTCTTGGAGTCACCTGATTATCTATGCAAAGTTACGAAATAAATATGAGAAACAGGCATTTGTCATGAAGAAAATGATGGGGGAAACGAAGAAAATGGGATGGAAAACTGGATGGACCGGGGAACGGACAGGTGCTCGTCGTGAAGCGAAAAGGCATTTGTTGTGGCGCGAAAGAATGCTGATGGTGCAACGAATGAACGTTGTTGGCGCAACGAAAGAATGCTGTTGGTGCAACGAAAGAATGTAGATGATGGGACGAATAGGTGTTGTTCGTGGGACGAAAGGGTAGTCATGGTGGGACGAGAGGGCTGTCTTCTTATCGTTAACCTGTAGGTTTACATATAAAAACTTGCAGGTTTTCAAATGAAAACCTATAAGTTCCCATTTGAAAACCTGCAAGTTAATGATGCGGTGCTATGCTTGTCTTCCCTAAGTAGCTTTGTGATAGGCGAACGAGCGTCCCACCTTGGTGCGGTGGAGTAGTGGGCTGTCGCCCTCGCAGAAGTGGTCAAGGGCACGCTGGGCGGTATGCCGCTTCACGCCGGCAAAGCGCATGAACTCGCGCACGGTGATGACTTCGCCCTCTTGGAAGCAGCTGTCGAGAGCCGTGAGCAGATGCTCTTCGTTGGCAAGTGCTGTGTTGCCTTTGCTCGTCTCCACCTTGATGAAGCCGGAGATTTGCCTGCTGACCTCCTCCAGAAGCTGTTTCGAGGGGCGGAAGTCGAAGCCTGCCAGGTACACATCCTTGGCGCTCAGCTTCTCGGTAGAGCTGATTTCACCTCTGATTCCCAGCTTCGGAGCGATGGTTCCCAGCTTGAGGTCTACGCGGTCGCCGTCAGCCAGCCGCATGGCTACCTCGTGCAGCAGCGCCGTCAGTACGCGTTCCGTCTCGCCGACGGGCAGCCCCGTGTGTTCATGACATGCTCTGTCCAACTGGCTTGTGCTGATCCTTGTCGTAGATGCAGGCACGACATACAGCAGGTTTTTTCCGTCTTTGTCTTTTATCGGGCTGGGGTTGACGCGGTAACCCATCCCTCCTTTGTTTCTTGGCATAGCTTTTTTGTAATCGGATGATATGCAAAGATACAACATTTTCCAGGCTTTTCCAAATTTTTCGGCATTTTCCGTTGTTTTAAAATCGTGTCTTTCGAGTTGATTGGCGACACGCTGCATCTGTACGACAAGGTGCGGCACGCTTTTTTATTGCAGCTCCACGACGGTGATGCCGGCACCGCCGAACTGTACGTGTTCGTCGCGGATGCTGCTGACGTTGGGGATGGTCTGCAGGTACTGACGTACGAGCTGGCGGAGGATGCCGTTGCCCTTGCCGTGGAGGATGCGCACGCGGGTGACGCCGGCAAGGATGGCATCGTCGACGAAGTACTGTATCTGGTTCAGCGCCTCGTCGCCGCGCATGCCCCGGATGTCGATGTCCTGTCGGAAGGTGCTGCGGTGCTCGTCGATGGTGGCACGTGTCATGCGGCTCACGGACGACACCTTCTGCTCCTGCTCCCTGGGTTTGTCGGCATGTTCCAGCCGTTCGAGCCGCATCTTGGTGCGCATGCCGCCGAAGATGGCAACGGCGGTCTTGCCGCTGATGCTCTCTAAGGTGCCCACGGTCGTCTGCCCCTTGATGCGGACGGTGTCGCCTGCTTTCAGGGCGATGCCCTCTTTCTGTCTCTCTATGGCTGTCTTCAGGGCGTCGGCAGCCTGCTGCTGCCGCTCAGCCTTCTCCTGCTTGCGCTTCTGGCGGCGCTCCTTCCGCGCCTCTAACTGTTGCAGCTTCTTGGCGAAGTCGTCGTCGCTCATGATGCCGCTGTCAGCCTGCTGCACCTCCTGTTCAAACTCCTTCAGCTCTTCGCGTATGCGGCGCGTCTCTTCTTTCTCTGCCTGGCTCTCGCGAATCTCGCGGATGGCGTTCTCTATCCGCCGGTTGCTCTCGCGCAGCAGCTCCTCAGCCTGTTCGCGTGCCCGTTGCAGTATCTCCCTGCGTTGGCTCTCGATGTCGGTCAGGTTGGTCTCGTATCGGTTGATGGTGCGCTCAATGTCCTTCTCGCGCTGGTGTATGTTCTGGCGCTTGCTCTCCCAGTAGCGCTTGTCGCGCACGATGTCTTGCAGGTATTTGTCGCTCTGGATGTATTCAGAGCCGACGATGTCGCTGGCGTCGCTGATGACCTCTTCGGGCAACCCCGTCTTGCGGGCGATCTCGATGGCGAAGCTGCTGCCCGGTCTGCCGATGGACAGCTGGAAGAGGGGTCGCATCTCGTGGCGGTCGTAGAGCATGGCTCCGTTGACCACTCCCTCGTGGTCCTCGGCAAAGTGCTTCAGGTTCTGGTAGTGGGTGGTGATGACTCCCCACGCCCGTTTCCTGCAGAACTGCTTCAGCACGGCTTCGGCGATGGCTCCGCCTATCTGCGGTTCCGTTCCCGTTCCAAACTCGTCGATGAGCAGCAGCGTGCTGCCGTCGGCGTGGCGCATCATGTTCTTCATGTTGAGCAGGTGGGACGAGTAGGTGCTCAGGTCGTTCTCGATGCTCTGTTCGTCGCCGATGTCAATCATGATGTTCCTGAAGATGCCCGTCTGTGACCGTTCGCTGACGGGGATGCTGATGCCGCATTGCAACATGTATTGCAGCAGTCCCGTCGTCTTCAGGCATACCGACTTGCCGCCGGCATTGGGACCAGAGATGATCAGGATGCGACCGCCGGCAGCCTTCGCTCCCTTCTCTCTCGTCTCTCCCTTCTCTCCCTTCTCTCTCGTCTCTCCCGTTTCTCCCTTTTTTCTCGTTTCTCCCGTCTCTCCCGTCAACGCAATATCCAGCGGCACCACCTTCTTGCCTTGCTTCTCTAACGACAGTTGCAGGAGGGGATGGATGGCGTGTGTCCAGTCTATCAGCGGCTTCCTGCCCACAGACGGCTCGATGGCGTTCAGCTGCCTGGCAAGCTCGGCCTTGGCGCGGATGAAGTCTATCTGTGCCAGCAGCGAGTAGGAGGCGATAATCTCCTGAACGTGGGGGCGTACCTGCTTGGCAAACTCCTTCAGTATGCGGATGATTTCGCGGCGTTCCTCGTTCTCCAGTTCGCGTATGCGGTTGTTGGCTTCCACCACCTCCGTCGGCTCGATATATACCGTCTTGCCCGTTGCCGACTCGTCGTGGACGATGCCCTTCACCTTCCGCTTCATGCCTGGGGCTACGGGGATGACCAGTCTGCCGTCGCGCAGGGTGGGGGTGATGTCCTTGTCAATGACGCCCTCGCTCTGGGCAGCCCGCAGGATATGATATAAGGTACGCGAAACGGAGCCTTCCGTCTTCTTCAGTTCTTGGCGGATGGCAGCCAGCTCTGCCGATGCCGTGTCCTTCATCCTGCCAAACTTGTCCAGCATCTGGTCTATCTGTCTGGTCAGGTCGGGGAAGGTTGCGATGCCTTCCGTCAGCCGGTACAGGGCAGGGTAGGGCATTGTTCCTGCTGTTTCCTCTTCCTCGTCATCAGGAGCAGTAACCGCTCTCTGCTCTCCGCTCTCGTCTTGCCTCAGAAACCTCACGATGGCGATGATGGTTTCCAACGAGCGTTTCAGGTCGAACAGCTCGTCTTCGTCCATGTGGGTGCCCTCGATGCGCAGGCGCGCCACGCTCTCGCGCACGTCGAAGAAGTATTGCAACGGGAAGTCTTCCTCCTTCTCCTGCAACAGCCGGAACTCACGGGTCTGCTCCAGCCACGTCATGATTAGTGAGTGGTCGTCAGAAAACGCCAGTTCTTCTACTTTCTCCTTGCCCAACACAGACAGGCAATGGCCCTTCAGCAGCCTGCGTATCTCGTTGAAGCCTATCTTCTCTTCCAGGTTCTGTGGATAAATCATGGTGCGAAGGTACGAAAAAACATTGAATATTGCCGGTGAAGCCCCACACAATCTGTCCTCTATGGTTAAAATAACTTAACGATAAGGAAAAAACTCCCGTCTCCTGCCGCCTGTCTCCTAACTATTTACTACCTTTGCACACGCTTTTAGACCAAGAGCCAGTGCCAACTGTTTTAGGAGAGATGGTAGAGTGGTCGA
>DEJO01000004.1:6733-20480 GCA_002353555.1 Prevotella sp. UBA2746
TTCGAATCCCTCTCTCTCCGCTCCACAGAAAAAGAAACCCGCTGAATTTCAGCGGGTTTTGTTTTTCTCTCCCAAAGGGGTACCCCAAAAGGTGCCCCGAAAAATTCTATGTGTATAAGTTGAATTTACTTGCAAAATGGCAGATTTAAGCCGATTATTCGTAATTTTGTGGCGAATTTCAACTACATAAGGAATGATTCTGCAAGTAGAGATCACACTAAGCCCCAAGACACGCGGCTTCCATTTGGTGACTAGCGAGATAATACGTCAGTTGCCCAAGTTGCCAGGGACGGGTATCGTCAATATCTTCTGCAAGCATACGAGTTGCGGACTGAGCATCAACGAGAATGCAGATCCGGACGTTCGTGTGGATATGGAAACGATCTTTAACCGGCTTGTTCCGGAGAACCGTCCTGAATACGAACATACGTTGGAAGGTGCCGACGACATGCCTGCCCACGCCAAGTCTACGCTGAGCGGTGTCAGCCTGACCATCCCTGTCACCGATGGGCGTCTGAATCTTGGAACCTGGCAGGGCATCTACTTCTGCGAGTACCGCAACTATGGCGGGGCACGCAGACTGGTGGTCACGATAATAGGGGAGTGACAGCGGTCGGGGTATACATATCGGAAACCCGACTTTACCCGCATGGGCTGTTTTACAGATATATCAACAATTGGTTATGGAATACAGAAAGATAGGTGAAACATACTATGTCCGGATGGATCGGGATGATGAGGTAATCGCAAATATCCTTGAAGTCTGCCGACAAGAATCCATCTCGTCAGCCATATTCTCCGGTATCGGTGGCTGTAAGAGTGCTGAGTTGCAGGTGTTCATACCGGCGGAGCGGGATAGCGTGGGCACGGGTGGCAGTTTTGAAACTGAGAGGTTGGAAGGCATGTTGGAGTTGGTATCGCTCAATGGCAATGTGGTGTCCGGGGATGATGGCGAGCTCTATCATCATACCCATGCCTTGTTCACCTTCAAGAAGGACGGCCGGCATGGAATCGCCGGCGGTCACTTGAAATCCACGACGGTACTCTATACGGCTGAGATAGAATTGCGCCCAACGGTGGGAGGGGTCATTGGCAGAAAGTATGACCCTGAGACAGGAACCGGCTTCTGGCATTTCGAGTGAAAAAGATATACTATACCTCGTTATATTGCATCACACTGAATACTTTTGCTATCTTTACAAAATCTGTTTTGAAAACGTAAAGTGCCGTTTTTGGTGCAGAAGGGGCGTTATATCGTCAAAAGCGTATATACGATATACGCTACGGCTGTATAGTCCAGGGGGTAAGTGAAAACGCTGATAGCCTGCAGGATGCAGGTTATCAGTGGATAGATGAGCGGTTCTTTTTTCGTTGTTGTCAGGCAAAACCTATTAGAAACAATAGTACTTGGTCAGGAAATAGGTTCTCTCCCAGTCAACAATCTTTAGTCCGGATTCCTTCTCTGGATGGATGTCAGACTCATCGAGCACCATCACTTGCTTGTTCTCCGAGTCGTAGAGCGGCCACTCCTTTGGCTTGCCGTCGGGAGAGGCGTCCGCGCTGAGCGACGGATTGCCTGTCTTGGCGAACTGTACCCACAGCCGGCGCATGGTCTTTGAGAAGGTCTCGTCGAATGGTTCGTCGTTCATCTCCGGATGATTGAACACGACAGGAAGCTCTATTCCGTGTTGGGTTCTCGTCAGGAAATAGGTGTATGACTTGCCACCGCCTTTTGTCTGATTCTCCGACATCGTCAAAACAGGAACGTTGAACCATATCTGTTCCATCAGAAGGCTGTAGGGCTTGTAGCTTTCGCCCTTCACGTCATTGCAGAAGCTGTCTACAAGTGTTTTCTCTTCTTTTGTCAGTGGGGCGAGATTCTTCGCTAAGCGGTCTTCCGCCCACGCCTTGAAGTCATCCTTTCCGAAGACAGCCACGAACCAATCGAACTCTGACTTGTTGCAGCCTTGAAGGAAGGCAATGTCCTTTGCCGCACCGTTGGCGTATGCTTCGTATGGGTCCAGGGGCAGGTGGAGTCCGTCTCTTTCAGGAACGATGCGCAGCCGGAGTGCACCGGAAGCTTCCGCAACCTTCTTGGCGTCAACCTTCTGCAGGTCGGCAACGGTCTTGCAGCCAAGAATCTCCAGCAACTCATTCGTGCATGCTATGGCTTGCTCCTTAGACCTCGAAAGGGTGGGGGAGCCACTTTGGGCTATGACTCGCTTAAAATAAGCCTGGGAGCCCTTGATCAACGGTAGCATGGTCACGCTGCCGGCACCCGCTGATTCGCCCCAGATGGTCACGTTGTCNNGTTGTCGGGGTCGCCGCCGAAGCTGGCAATGTTGTCATGAATCCACTTCAGGCCCTTTATCTGATCCAGGAGTCCCAAATTCTGTGCGTCAGGGTAGTCCTTGCCGTCAGGCAGGTGTGACAGGTGGAGGAAGCCGAAGAGGGCAAGTCTGTATGAGACGGTAACGACGATGACATCCGGGTTCTCCTTCACGAAATTGTGGCAGTCGAAGAGCGAGAACCCCGATGCTCCTGTCTCAAACGCTCCGCCGTGAATCCATACCATGACCGGCTTCTTTCTGGCAGACGCATCGTCGGCTTTCCATAGGTTCAGATACAGGCAGTCTTCACCCTGATTGTCGAGGGTAGCCTCTATTCCGGTGAAGTCTTCATGCATGCAGGGGCTCTTCCCAAAGTAGTAGGCTTCGTAGACACCGTCATCGGGAACACAGTCTGCCGGTGCCTTCCAGCGTAACTCTCCGACAGGCTGCTTGCCGACAAACGGGATGCCCTTGTAGGCAATGACGTTCTCCGTCTTCTTGCCTACGAAGGTTCCGTTGATACATTTTACAGCCAATGACAGGTCGTAGTTGCCGTCTGTTATCTGTTTGTTGGCTTTGCACTGATTGCTCAGTTGTCCTTGTATTTCACTCATAGTATTTTCTTTTTAGATATTGGTCATTTATACCTCTATTGTTTGGCCTTATACGCTGCGATACGCTTTACCACGTTGTCCTTGACGTTGTTGAAGAAGATGGAGTAGTCGTCCTGGTGGTAGTTCTGCGGTCCGGCGAAGTCAACCATTTCATTCGGTATGGCATCGGCGTTGGTCACGACGGTTCCGCGTGCTATATTCACCTGTGCGTCAGCACCGATGTCGCTGATCTGGGTGGCACCGGTATTCAAGTCCATGACGAGCGAACCGAGGTTCTCGCTGGCGGGCGCATACGTCTCGTCGAGCTTCCAGTTCAGCGGGTTGATGCTTATCGCACCAGGCTTCATCACAATGGTCTGGGTGTTCGCCTCCACATTCTTGGGACCTTCGGTATTCCAGCTGATGATGACACCCGTGTCGGTCTCGCCGGTCGCAAACTTCAAGTGCGGGCTGGCATCGAGGTCATCCTTCGTGATGCTGAAGCCTATGGCGTATGCTGCCACCATGCGTTCGTATCGGTCGGGATGCTCCCTGAAGTAGTTCATCAGTACGAGCCGGAGGATGGCTGCACCCTGGCTGTGTCCTGCAATGATGAAGGGACGGCCTTCGTTGTAGTGCTCAAAATAGTAGTCGAGTGCGGTGGTAATGTCGTCGTAGGGTATACCGGAGAACGCCGGGCACACATCCCCGGTCTTCATCCATGTTTCACCCGCGAACTTCATGCCGCACTGCCGGTAGTATGGGATGAACACGTTCGTGGCATCTTCGAAAACTTTTGTCTTGATAGCGTACTCAATATCTATGCCTGCCAGCATCTCAGCGTTGTCAAGCGTCGCGTAGTCGGGGTCGCCCTCACCAGCTCCGAAATATACAGTAGAGTAAATATAGAACGTGTCAACATCCTTGCTAATCTCAGGAACCATATACCAGTTGGTCTTCTGAGAGTAGTCAATCATCGTATTTTTCATTACTGTTGTCTTTTTGAATTGAAATTATCAATATGGTGTCCTTACGCTTTGAAGACTTCTTCACCATCGACGATAGTGGCTACAATGTTAGCCTGTGCCACCTTCTCGATGTCATCGTGGAGGAAGTCGCAGTCGAAGACGGTCATGTTGGCAATCTTGCCATACTCGATGGAACCCATGCGGTGCTCCTGATGCCACTGGCGTGCCACGTTGATGGTCATGGCTTTCAGCGACTGTTCGCGGGTGATGGCTTCCTTCGTGTTGCGCGGTGAGGTCTGTCCGTTGAGTACGTCCTTCGGATAGGCACGCTTCTCGGCTGTATAGATGCTGTATTTGACGTTCATCATCGGTGATACAGGATAGTCGGAGTGGAAGACAACGTTGGCACCTGCATCAAAGAAGGACTTGATGGGGTACGCCTGGTCAGCCAGTTCCTTGCCCATGTAGGCAACTTCTTGCTCATACAAGCCTGGTGCTGCTATAGACCAGAGTGGTGCCACGGCAGGTATGGAGCCCGTGTCTGCCATGCGGCGGATGTCTTCGTCGGTGACGAAATGGAGGTGTGCCAGTATGTTATGCTGGTGAAGGTTGTGGGTAATCTTCTCAGCGTCTTCGATACAGCCGAGCATGAAGTGGGTGGCACCACCGCCCTCGGAGTGTGCGTGTACGGACATGCCCTCCTTGTCGGCCTCGACGATGAGCTCTACCATCTTGTCGTGGTCGTTGAACCGCTCCAGACCGTGGTAGCCCGGCTCGTCAAGATAGTCCTGGTTCTGCCAGCCGGTATGAGCCTCGGTCACACCGTCGAGGAACACCTTGGGACCGATAATCTGGAAGTGCTCACCGCCAATCTCGGCACGCGCTTTAGCAATCTTGGCTACGGCAGCCTTCGGACTGTCGATGTTGTCGGTGATATACATGTGGGCAAAGGTGCGCAGCTTCAACTTGCCTTCCTTCTCCAGTTCGTAGAAAGCCTGGGGAGCGTCGCGGTGGACAACGTCGGCACCGGCATCGCCGACAGCGGTATAGCCGCTGCTGAAGGCTATGTCCTGCCATGCGAGGAGGTATTCCTTGATGTCGTCTACAGAGGTGGGGAGTTTCGGCACAATCTCGAACACGGGACCTTCACAGATATATCCGTCTGGTTCGCCATTGGCATCAACATGTACCAGTTCCTTGCCGTATTTCTTGGCATACTGGGCATCAATGCCAGCCCACTGGAGTGCCTTGGAGTTGAGCAGCATGGAGTGTCCGCCGCCGGTTTGCATGATGAGCGGCTTGTCCGGGCATATCTCGTCGAGATACGCCTTGGTGACGTATTCTTCGTTTTCCACCCATCCGGCAGCAAGATAGAACTGGCGTTGCGGGTTCTTGGCAATGAAGTCCTTGATGATCTCGCGGTACACGGGGTAGTTGGTGAAGCCAGCCTGCATCAGGTCTGCCTGTCCGATGGCGCGGTAGCCAGCCAGATGGCCGTGACAGTGGGACTCGATGAAGCCTGGGTAGATGAAGTTCTCACCATAGTCTAATACTTGTGCGTCGGCACCGGCGAGTTTTTTCGTTTCCTCTGCGCTACCGATATATGCAAAAACGCCGTTCTTTACTAATGCAGCCTTGGCAAAGGGACGCTTCTCGTCCATGGTGATGATGTTGCCTAAAATAACAGTTTGTTTCATCATATGTATTAAGAATTTAGATTTAACAATTAAGAGTTAATAGTTATTGCCTGTGGCAAGTAGGAATTCAGAATTTAGATTTAAGAGTTATCGCCTGTGGCGAGTAAGAATACTGAATTAAGAATTAAGAGTTTAGAATGAAGTTGTATGCTCACTACAGTCGATGACTTTTCATTCTTAACTCTTAATTCTTAATTCGCACAGTTTAGAGGTTTACCAGGAAGGAGAGACCCAGCGTCACGTAGTTCATGTGCTTGCGGGTCGTGTACTCTCTGGGCTCCAAGCCGATGCCGTCGGGTTGTGTCAGCGAGAGTGCAGAGTCCATCAGGAGGTTGGCTCCAGAGGTCGTACCCTTCTGTATGAAGTGGAAGGGGTCGTACTTGGCTGTGAAGTCCTTGCGAGTGTAGTCGTAGTCGATGAAGATACGCCACGAGAAGTTGGACTTGTAACGATAGGTCAGCGAGAGACCGGTGCCGAACGAGGTGGACGACTTGGCTCCCACGGTGAGGTATTCCCATTCGTCGGTCCATTTCTCACCTGTATTCGTGGGATACATCAGGTTATTGACAGATACAGAGGGGTCGCCGTCAGCATCTTTCATGCCCGGACGGTTGTCGATGTTCACGGTGTAGCTGATGTCCTTCATGTTGCCCTCGGCATGTCCGTCGATGTCGAGCTCCTGTGTGATGGAGCGGCCGATAAGTGCCTTGGTGCCCAGAGAGAACCGCTTGCTGAGCGGAAGGTTGAAATAGAGACCGACACTGCCCGTGAACTCCGTGATGTGGTCGCTCTTTACGATGCCGTAGCTGTCGGTGACGGGAGCGTTTTCGTTCCATGCACTCTCCGAATCTATCTGATAGCCCACCTTGGTCAGATAGGTGTTTTCGTTCTGCTCAATCACAGCCTCGCTGGTGGCTGGCAGATTATAGTCGCCGGGATGGGCTTCCTGATAGAACGGCATCAGCCCCTTCCATGCGTCATAGTCCTCGACGGTGACATACTTGGCGAAGTCACCGAAGTCCTTGGCTGACTGTGCCCTGACCCTGAGACGACCACCGACACCGATGTACTTATTGAAGAAGTAGGCACCTTCAGCATCGACAACGGTAGCAGCACGGAACTTGAGTCCCACCTTCTCGCCTTGGCTCTCGAACTCCAGGTCTTTGTTGCCCAGGCCGACACCCATGGAAATGCTGAAGAAAGAAGGCTTGTTGCTATCCATGATGAGGTCGTTGCGCAACAGTCCCTTCTGCTTGAATATCAGGTCGCAGAGGGCATAACCCAACTCACCGGAGAGGATACCGATACCGGCACCTGACATCACGTCGCTAATCCAGTGGCGGTTGTTGAGAACACGCATCACACCTGTTGCCGTGGCTACACCGTAACCGGCTACCGACCACCAGGGTGAGCGGGTGAGACCATACTCCTTGTGGAGCAACGTGGCACCAACGAAAGCTGTGGCGGTGTGTCCTGATGGCCATGAGTTGGCGGTGGAACCGTCTGGACGCATTTCCTTGGCAGAATACTTGATACCATTGACAAGGGCTGCCATGATAGCGTAAGACATACCGGCACTTGCCAACAGACGGGGCCAGTCGCTACGACCTTCATAGCCGCCAAGTTTCAGACCCACTACCATGGCAGGACCAAAGAACTGTGTATAGTCGTCAATACCTGTCTTGAAGTCGGTCAGCAACTGGGTGTTCTTCTTGCCGCCGTCTTGAGCTTTCTGGTTGACGCGGAACATCGCTTTGTCACCCTTGACAGCTAAGCCGGCAAAGAAGAGGGGCACACCGACAAAGGTCATGTCATCCATGAACTTGTAGGCCTTGACGCCTGGATTGGTCTTCGACTTGAAGAAGTCGAAGTCCATCTTGTGCCGGGTCGCCGGGACTTTCATGTCGAGTGTCGAGGGAGAGGTGATGACTGAATAGAGAGGGGTGTTGAGTGATAAGTTGGAAGACTCCGTTTCCGGAACATCCAGTCTGAGAGACTTAATCTTGGCTAATTCCATTTTGTAAGACTCTGTTTCTGGTGCTTCATGGTTGAAAGCAGTGTTCTGCGAGTTGAGAGACTCCGCTTCTGTTGCATCCTGGGAGAGTGATTCCGCTTCAGTTGCATCCTGAGAGAGCGGTTCCACTTCCGGATAGGTGTTAGCATTTGCCTGAACGGTTAAGGCAACAGCTACTGTGGTTAAGATTTGTCTGATATTCATAAGGCTTTATTTGTTAGTTAATAATTATATGTGTTTAGTGATGTAGGGGAATCATTGCTTTTCTTGTTCCATCATCTTATCACGTGCAGAGAGGTTGTCGGTGAAGTTCTGTGCCAATTCCTTGCTGTGTTTCATATGATATATTTAAATGACTATTTCGAGCCGCCACCGAGGGCAATGTATAGTGCTATGACAGCCTCGGCAGCATCGTACATATTCATGGTTTGGTTGAGTTGTGCATCGAGAAGCGTCTCCTGAGCCTTCAGCACTTCGAGGTAGCTCGCCTTGCCGTTGTCCATCAGTTCGTGAGTTCCCATATAGGCTTCGTGCAACACCTTCACCTGACGGCTGTAATACTGGTGCTTCTCGCGGGCAGCCTGACAATCTGCCATGGCTTCATTGACCTGATTGCCTGCGTTGATGACAGTCTGTACGTACTTCTTCTGCAGGTCTTCCTCGGTGAGTTCGGCTATCCGCTTGTTGGCTTTCAGCTTGCCACGGGCAAAGATGGGCTGGGTGAGCGAACCGATGGCAGAGAGCAGAATCTTACCTGGGTCAACGATGAGTCCACCGGCTGAATTGGTCCATCCTGCTGAGCCGTTGAGCGTGAGGCTGGGGTAGAAAGCGGCACGGGCAGCAGCCGTGTTGTAGAAAGCTTCCTCCATAGCGTGGTTAGCCATACGGATATCAGGACGGTTCTCCAACAACATGGCAGGTACACCAAGATTCAGGTACTTGGAGTCGAACATACGTTGTTCAGCATCTCCCGTTGCGTCTGCATGATGCAAGATAGACGTGCCCCACTTCTGGCGGCTGATGTGCTGCGGAATGACACCTACCAACTTACAGATGGCATTTTCAACGGCGCGGATGCTACGACGGGTATCGACTATCTGTGTCTTGACGTCCAGATAGGAAGCTTCCATCTGGTTGACGGCTGTACTATACGCCTTTCCGTATGTCCAAAGAGCCTGCTCGGTTTCAAGAGAAGCATTCCAGAGACTGTCGGTCATCATGAGCACTTCCAACTGGCGGTCGAGCACCTGTAGCAAGAAGTACTGTTGGGCTGTGACAGAGACGAGGTTGGCACGTACAGCCTCCTCTTGCATCTGGGTCTGCAGGAGCACAGCCTTAGCAGCTCGTTTCTTGTTGGTGATAGAACCGAACAAGTCGATGTCCATCGAAATCTGCAATGGCAGGTCGTAAGTCTTCGAGGCAGGACTCTTTCCGAACGTTGAAATCGATGCCTGCGGTGAAAAGGCTACCGACGGCAGGTATGCCAACTTAGAAGCCTTCAGCGCGGCCTGAGCCTTCTCTACGGCGATGCGGGCGGAGTTCAGGTCGGAGTTGTTCGCCAGCACCTGTTCGATAAGTTGCTGGAGCTGCGGGTCGGTAAAGAACTCACGCCACGACATCTGGGCGATTGTTGTCTCGCCAGTGGCATGTTCTATGTCCTGACTGGTGCCAAAGGCATCGGCAGGTACCGGTGTGTTTTGTACGTATTCTTTATACATGCCGCATCCCGTTAGCAGGAGACATGCGGATGTGACTGCGATTATACTTTTATAATTCATAGTTTCATCATTAATAGTTATTATTCTTCGACAGGCGTAGCGACGACTTCTTCAGTTACGACTTTCTCTGTAGAGGTACTGCCTTGGAAGCGTTCATGTAGCTTTTGGAACACGATGAAGAAAGCCGGCACGACGAAGAGCAGGGCAATGGTACCAATACTCATACCGCCGATGACACCAAGAGCGAGGGCACGGTTACCGTTGGCACCGGCACCACCCTCTATCACGAGGGGCACCATACCGATAATCATCGTTGCCACCGTCATCAGGATCGGGCGCAGACGCTCCTTACAAGCTGAGAAAGCAGCATCGACAATGCTCATGCCCTGTTGACGTCGCTCGGTGGCAAACTCGGTAATCAGGATGGCAGTCTTTGCCAACAGACCAATCAACATGATGACACCCGTCTGCAGGTAGATGTTGTTGTCCATACCAGGCAGACCCAGCATGTTGCCGAAGAATGCAAACACGAAGGCACCCATCAGTCCGAACGGTACGCTGAACAGCACCGCCCATGGCGTAAACCACGAGTTATAAAGGGAAGCCAGGATGAGGTAGATCAGGATGGCACAGATGATGTAGATAAAGGCGGTGGCATTAGAGCCGGAAGCCTCCTCCAACTCACGCGACATACCACTATACTCGTAGGTGGCAGTTGCCGGCATCTCCTCCTTGAACACCTCGGCGATGACCCTATGAACGTCACCTTCGGTGTAGCCACTACCGGGTGTCACATAACATGTGATACTCTGCAACAGGTTGAAGTGCTCAATGTTGGCAGGACCGACAATCTCCTTCAGTGAGACAAACTCGGACATAGGAGCCATCTTGCCGTCCTTTACCCGCACGAAGATGTTTTGCAGTGCCTGCGGGTCGAGGCGATATTCGGGCGAGGCAGAGGCCATGATGCGGTAGACCTTACCAAACTGGTTGAAGTTGCCGATATAGGCACCACCACAGTAAGCGCCAAGTGTGGTAAGTACGAATTGAGGTGACACACCGGCACGGTCGCACTGAGTAGCATCCACATCGACCTGATACTTCGGGAAGCGCTCAGAGTAGGTGGTCATGGCTGATGATACCTCCGGTCGCTCAGACAGTTTTGCCAAGAATCGCTCGGTCTTGCTGGCAAATTCCGACAAGTTGCCGTCGGTGGGATCTTCGACGACGAGGTTGATGTCGTTACTGGTACCGTAGCCAGGAATCTGAGGCATCTGGAAGGGGATTACCTTTAGGTTCTTAATGTCCATACAATCGTAGTAGAAACGGGCGTAGACGAGGTCGATGAGGTGGTTCATGCCAGGACGCTCGTCCCAGTTCTTCAGGCGGACCACCATCGTGGCGTAGTTGGAACCGGCACCCGACAGCATACCGTAGCCACAGGTAATCGAGAAGCTTTCCAGTTCGGGAATCTTCTTCACCTTCTCTTCCACCTTCTTCACCATCTCGCTGGTTTGCTTCAGCGTAGTACCTTCCGGAGCCTGAATCTCCGCCAAGAACACGCCCTGGTCCTCCTGAGGTACGAGACCTGAAGGCAGGCTCTTCATGAAGAATACCAACAGTACGGCTGCAATCGCCAACAGTCCCCATGACAGGATGGGGCGTTTGATGAACTTCTGTACGCTCTTACTATACTTATTATAAATGGCATTATAGCTGGCTTCGTATGCTTTCTTGGTGTAATAGGTCAGACCCTTGCTCTCCTTCTTTCCTTCCGTGACGCGCATCATGATGGCGCAGAGGGCAGGGCAGAGTGTGAGGGCTGAGACACACGACAGACCGACGGACGAGGCGATGGTCACACCAAACTGGGTGAAGAACGTACCCGACGTGCCCGGCATGAACATCACAGGGACAAACACAGCCATGAAGACCAAAGTACATGATACGACGGCTACCGACACCTCGTTCATGGCTTGGCGTGTGGCTTCGCGGGCATCGCTGATACCGCCCTCCATCTTCGCCATCACAGCCTCGACGACCACAATGGCGTCATCGACCACCGTACCGATGGCGAGCACCAGTGCAAACAGTGTCAGGATGTTGAGTGAGAAGCCTGCCATCGAGACAATGGCAAAGGTACCCAGCAACGACACGATAATAGAAATCGAGGGAATGATGGTAGCCTTGAAGTTCTGTAGGAAGATGAATACCACGAGTACCACGAGGATGATGGCGATGACAAGCGTCTCCACCACGTTATGGATGGCGGCAAACAGGAAGTCGTCGCTGGTCATCATGGTGACGAACTCCAGTCCGGCAGGCATCGTTGCCTTCAAATCGTCAAACGTCTTGTTGATGGCGGCGTTCACCTGGGTGGCGTTGGCACCCGGTGCAGCGAACACCATGAAGAGGGCACCCGGACGGTCCTGGATGTTCGACGTGAAGTTGTAGCTCATGGCACCAATCTGCACCTCTGCCACATCGCTCAGGTGTAACAAACCGCCGCCGTCGGTGCGCAGCACGATGTTGTTGAACTCCTCTACCGTCTTCAGCGTACCCTTGTACTGCATGTTGTACTGATAGGAGTTGCCTGACTTCTCGCCCAGCGTACCCACACCAGCCACGAAGCTCTGTCCGCCGATGGCGCTAAAGACATCCTCTGGCGTCAACCCGTACTGGGCCATCACGTCCGGCTTCAGCCAGATGCGCAGGGCGTATGTGTTACCAAGGCTCTGCACATTACCCACACCGGTGATACGCATCAGCTTCGGCTTGACATTGATGTCGACATAGTTGGAGACAAAGTCTTCGTCATACTTGCCGTCAGCACTCTTCACGGCGAAGATACGCAGGATGTTGTTCTGGCGTTTCTCTACCTTCACACCGACCTTGGTGACCTCGGCAGGCAAGAGCGCTATCGCACGGCTCACACGGTTCTGCACGTTCACCGCAGCCATATCGGGATCGACACCCTGTTTGAAATACACGTTGATATCTACCTCGCCGTTCGACGAAGCCTTAGAGGTGATGTAGGTCATATCGGTCACACCGTTGATAGCCTCTTCGAGCGGCTGTACAACCGCCTTCATCACCGTGTTCTCGTCAGCACCATCATAGCTGGTGGTGACGGATACCGTAGGCGGCGCAATGTCGGGATACTGTTCCACTGGCAGCGTGCTCATGGAGATGTAGCCCACCAGTGCTATCACAATCGAGATGGCACATGCCATCACGTATTTGTTGATAAATATATTGTTCTTCATACCACGGAAGCTTTTTTACTTCTTTACTTTTTACCTGTTTTACTTTTTCTTGTCACTTTTCACTTCCTTGGGGAACAGTACCTTCTGTCCCTCCGTCACGTTGTTGGCACCGACGGAAATGATGCGGTCGCCCACTTTCAGACCGTTGGTGATGATGAATTGCTTGCCGTCGCCTGTATCTTCTGTCGTCACGTCAACAGCTGTTGCCGTGCTGTCGGGCTTGACCTTATAAACCAATGCCTTGTCCTGCAGACGCACCACAGCGTTTTGTGGAACGACGATGACACCCTTCTCGGTGAAGGGCATGATAATCGTACCCTGGATGCCGGAATACAGATGTCCGTCGGGGTTGGGGAACGACACCTTGGCGGTCAGAGTTCCTGTAGAAGAGTTGACGACACCCGTCACGCTGACGACACGTCCTTTGTAGGGGAACTCCGTACCGTTCTTCATCACAAACGTTGCATCGGGCAGGCGGGAGATGTACCGGTCTACGTCCTGGGCTCTCACCTTTTCCTGTACCATTTCCTCGATGATGGATTCCGTCAAAGAGAACTCAGCATACATCGTCCTGTTGCCGCTGAGGATGGTCAGCTGTGTCATCGGGGAAACCTGATCGCCAATGCGTACCGGAATCTCGCCGATAACACCCGATACGGGAGCCGTGATGGTGCAGAAGCCGAGCTCTACCCTTGCACGGTTCACGGCTACGCGTGCCTGTGCAACGGCAGCTTGTGCCTGCTTATATGCGTTCTCGCTGTTGCGGAGCATGTAGCTGCTGACGATTTTCTTCTCATACAGGTGTCTGTTAGAGTCGTATTCCAGTCTGGCGGAGTTCTCCTGAGCCAAGGCTGCCTGCAGGTTAGCCTGTGCAGACTCCAGTTCCAACTGTGCGTTGCGGTAGTCGATGACAAAAAGCGTCTGTCCCTTCGTTACGATCTGTCCTTCGCTGACGGCAATCCTCATCAGCTGACCCGATACTTGCGGCGTTACCGTCACGTCGTTCTGGCCCTTCATTCTGGCACTGAACTTGTAGGGTACAACAATATCCGACTTCTTCACTGTCATCGTTTCGAACGATGTGTGTTTCTCCTCTGGCATGTCAACGTTGCAAGAGGCCAGTCCACTAACAATCCCTAAGACTACCAAGGACCCTTTGAA